>JAEZED010000236.1 GCA_023417885.1 Planctomycetota bacterium | reverse complement strand
CCCCCCCCCGGGGGCGGCCGCCCGCCCCCCCGGCCGTGAGCGGCGGGATCAGAATCGCCGCAGGTTGCCGATCGTCTGGAGCGCCTGGTCGGCGGTCTGGATGCTCTGGCTGTTGAGTTCGAAGTTGCGCTGCGTCTTGATCAGGCTCACGAGTTCCTTGACCGGATCGACGTTGGAGCTTTCCAGGAAGTGCTGGCGGATGACGCCGGCCCCTTCCTCGCCGGGCGGGCTGTCAAGGGCGGCGCCGCTGGCCTCGGTCTCGATGAAGAGGCTTCCGCCGATCAGCTTCAGGCCCTGCGGGTTGACGAAGCGGGAGATCTGGAACTGCCCGATCACCTGCGGCTCGGTCTCGCCCGGCGGGATGCCGCTGATGGTGCCGTCGGTGGAGATCTCGATCGTGTCGATCGGGATCTCAAGCGGGATGTCGATGGGCGGATCGAGTTCGTACCCCTCGCCCAGGCCCAGCACGAGCTGGCCGTCGCGATTGCGGAAGAAGTCGCCGTTGCGGGTGTAGGCGAAGCCGTCGCCGATGCCGTCGGCGACGCGGACGCGGAAGAAGCCGGGCCCCTCGATGGCGACATCGAGCTTGCCGTCGGTCGGGTCGAGCGTTCCCTGCGTCAGGTCGATCTGCGTGTTGCTGACCTTCACGCCGAGGCCCACCTGGATGCCCGCGGGCGAGACTTCCCCGCCGGCGTTGATCGTGCCGGGGTGGCGCTTGGTGAGGTACATGAGGTCCTCGAAGTTCACGCGCTGGCGCTTGAAGGCGGTCGTCTCGGCGTTGGCCAGGTTGTTGGCGATCACGTCGATGCGCGTGGAAAGGGCGCGGAGCCCGGTCGCGGCGGAGTTGAGTGCGGTGATGGCCATGATGATGAGCTAGCGTGTCGCGATGGATGGTCAGGCCGGCTCGGCTTTGCGGGCCGTCTCGGTTGTTATCGGGCGTGACGCGCCGGGCGGATGAGCGATTCCAGCTCCGGCCCGCCGGCGGTGCGGGCCCTTATCCGATCCGGCTCGCCTCGATCAGCCGGCCGAGGCTGGTGTCCTGGTAACGGATCATGTTGGCGTTGGCTTCGAGGAGCCGTCCTGCCTCGATGAGCCGCGTCAGCTCCACGGTGGGATCGACGTTGGAGCGCTCCAGTTGCCCGGCCCGCACTTCCAGGTCCGCGCCGACCGGGCGCGGGGGCGACAGCGGCTCGAGCATGCTGCCACCCATCGGGCGCACGGCGTCGGCCGTCGCCAGCCCCAGCCGGGCGATCACTTCGTTCGTCCGCGCGTGGCGGATGGTCCCGTCGGTGCCGATATTCAGGTCGCCCGCCGCGGCGCCGGCGAGATCGATCGGGAGGCCCGCGTCGTTCAGGACGAGCGTCTCGGGATCGCCCGCCATGGCCAGGAGGCCCTGCTGGTTGATCGCGAGCCGGCCGTCACGGGTGAGCCGGCTCTGGCCTTCCTGGGAGACGGTGAGGTATCCCTCGCCGACGAGTGCCAGGTCGAGCGGGTCGCCGGTGTCCTCGAAGCCGCCCTGGGAGAGATCGACCTGGGTCGGGAGCGTCCAGCGCCCGCCGGTCATGTTCTGCCACTGCCGGCCGGACGGCTGCTGGGCGCGCTCCTGGAAGAGCGTGAGGATCCGCTTGAAGCCAGTGGTCTCGACGTTGGCGAGGTTGTTGGCGATCAGGTCCTGCCGGGCCTGTTCGCCCGCCATGCCGGCGGCGCTGAGGTAGGTGCCGTAGATCACGCGTGAGCCTCCATGCTCGAGGTGTCAGACAGCGGCGCACGGGCCGCCTTGACCACGTCGGCGCGGAAAGCGCCGCGGCATGAATCGGCAGGACAAGCCGTTGCTTTCGCGCATTTTCGGCGCGAAGACCGCGCAGGGGCTGCGCCTTACCGCGCCCCGGAACGCAGCTCGCGGAGCAGGGCCTGGCGCTCCTCGGGCGTGAGAAGCTCGACCGCGAGGGTCAGTTCGTGATCGGCCACCTCGAGCTCCGACACGCGCGCCGGGATCCATCCGCGGCCGGGCAGGGGGAGGAAGGTACGCATCGTCTCCACCTCGCGCCCTTCGAGCAGCTCGATGAGCTGCGCCTGCGAGGCGAGGAAGATCGCGTCTTCGTTGGCAAACCCCTCGGCGCTGATGTCGGCGCCCCGGCGCATCTGCGGCATGTTCTCCGCAAGCGCCGCCACAGTGCGGTCGCGAAACTCCTCGAACGCCATCTCCGGCAGCGGCAGACGACCGGCGTAGATCCCGTCGAGCCGAAGGTGAACCGTCCCGTCCGGGTCGGCGATCGGAAGGAAGTGAAGGCTGACGACGGCGTTGAAGTCCGCCATGCGGCCGGCGAGGATGACGCGCCCGTCCTGCACGGCGATGCGCGGGTTGGTCATGTACTGCTCGAGCCGCGGGCCGTAGCCGCTCTCTTCGAGCCACTTGTTGAAGTAAGTGTCCAGCTCCGGTCCGGTGAAGGAGACGGAAATGGGCTCCTGGTCGGCCGACTCGCCGAAGAGCGGGTCGGGGTCGGGCGGGCCGGCCGGACGCGTCGCGGAGCCACTGCTTGCCGTCTCCGGGGCCTTGCCGGCGGTGGCGCGGGCGTAGGCGCGGTCGAGGACACCCTGGAGGTTGAGCACCTTGCGCTCGACGGACTCGATGGCCTCCAGCCGCTCGGCCCCCGCCAGCGGCTCACTCTCGTAGAAGGCCGGCACCGCGCGCATGCCGCGCCAGGCATAGAGCGCCACCCCCGCAGCCGCGACGAACAGCAGCAGGACGACCACGGCTGCGATCTTCAGGAACTTCTTCATCGTCTCATCCCGCTCATCCCACGCCTGGACACGGTGCCAGCCCCGTCGGGAGCAATCGCCGTTCCACGTCCGCATAACGCTTCCGAGGGGGCGATCCTTCAAAACCTGCGACGCCAGAGCCGACGCAGGGAAGGCCGCGGCACCGGTGCGCGCCGGCCAGCGCACTCTAGCAGGCCTGCCGCACGGCCCTTGCATGGTTTCACCCGCCGATCCCAACTTCGCAGGCGCCCTGGAGCGCGACGACGACGACGCTGACGCGCCGGCGGCGGGGGTCGATGGCGGCCTCCCGACGCGCCGGCGACAGCGCATCCAGGATGTGGCGCGGCAGGCTGAGACGGTGGTCGGGCTGCGACGGAATGCCGAGGAGGCGGCGTTCGGGTCGCTCATGCGCTCCGGCACCGCTCCGGCGCCGCGTCGCGATTCGGCGGAGATGCCGCTCTTCACGCCGCCGGCGACGGTGACGGAGGGATTCGAGCAGGCGGTCGCGCAGCGGCTCTTCCCGACGGGCAGGGGCGGATTTTCCCTGGCGACGCAGGATCGCGAGGCGCTGATCCACGAGGCTCGGCGGCTGGGGATCAGCCGGTTCGACGCAACGCTGCTCATCGCGCGGGTGCAGCATTACCAGTCGCGGGGCTGGGAGGGAGAGGGCGCCGGCCCGCCGCGGCATCGGCGGCGTTGGGGCCTGTTTTGGCTGGTGGCGATCCTCGTGCTGCTCGGCGTGCAAGGAATGCTGCTGGTGCTCTGGCTGCGCCTGCTGGCAGGGGCGAACTGATGCCTGCACCGGTTAGTCCGGTATTGCGGGGGCGTTACGGGCGATGTGGGAGGCTCGTTGGGAGCTAACCTCGAACCGATTTACGGGTCAACATGAGTGGGTGCACGGTCGTATGATTCGTGTAACCCCATTGTCTGCCCCGGGTCACCCGGGGCGGAAACTCGGAGGCCCGTCATGACCGCTCACCTGTATTCCAAGGCGTCCGCCGGGGCGTCGGGCACGACGCCGCGCGGCAAGCGCCCCATGCTTCGACTCCTGAGCCTGGCCGTCGCGGGCCTGGCGCTGACCTTCGCCGGCGCGGTCGAGACCGCCTCGGCGCAGGGCACCTATCGCGACCGGGGCGACCGCTACCAGCGCGCCCAGGGCGGCGGGGACAGCGCCCGATCGCGCACCCGCTCCGATTCCAACTCGCGGTTCGAGCGCGCAGCGCCCAGCCGGACGTCGAACGTCCAGCGGCGCTCCACTTACGACTCCAATCGCGACCGCTTCCGGAGCAACTACTCGAACAACTCCCGCCCGGACGTGACACGCCGCAGCGACTTCACCTCGCGCCGCGAGTTCACGCGCCGCAACGACGACTACCGCAGCCGTCCGCGCTTCGACGACCGCTACCGCTTCGATCGCTCGCACTCCCGGAGCTACCGGCCGTCGTACAACTACCGGCCTCGCACGTCGCTGAACATCAGCTTCAACACCTACGCCTATCCACGCTACGCCTACGTGCCCGCCTACCGGTCGTACGACTACTTCAGCTACCGGCCGACGTACGTCACGCACACCTACACCAGCTATCGCCCGGCGTACCACTACCGTCCGGCGTATCACTACCGCCCCTACCGGCCGTACTACGCGCCGCGCTACTCGGGCGTGACGACGCACGTCACCTACTCGAGCTACGACTACCGGCCGTTCACCTTCGACTGCCTGCCGGCATACGGCGTGAGCTACGGCTTCAGCGTCTACGGCGGAACGCCGCGCTACGCCTACCCGCGCTCCGGCAGCAGCCTGAGCATCGGCGTGCGTTACAACTACCGACGCTGAGCCGGCGTGTCGCCGAGGCAAGAAACAGGAGGGCCCCCCCCCGGCCCACGGCGGGCCC
>JAEZED010000206.1 GCA_023417885.1 Planctomycetota bacterium | reverse complement strand
CCGGTCACGTCGACCATTGTTGCAGACTTGGCGTCGCGGGGAAAGCCGGACCCGGAGCGGCATTCGCACCGGGATGCCCAAGTGCTTGCGGCGCGGGAAAATGTGTGGCAGTGGACGGCCGCAGACGATGCGCCCAAACTCACATCCCGCCAATGGCCCGCCCTGGCCCACAGGCGACCGGCGCCCGCGGCCGCGGACAACCTCATGTACCGTCGCAGCCAGATCTCCAATGCCGACCTCTCCGCCGTGCGCGCGATCGTGTCGCGCTACCTGCCGCGGACCGGCCCGATGGAGCGCATCGCGAGCTTCAACAACCTCGTCGTTCGTCTCCGCCAGCCGGGGGGCGGCGACAAGATCCTCAAGCTCGCCTTTGATTCCCCGCGCAACGCGGCACTGACGCGCGAGCCGCAGGTGATGGCCCTGCTGCGGCAGAACCAGCTTCCCGTGCCGCTCGTGGAGATCGAGGACGTCGCCGGCAAGCTCGTCGGGCGCCCCTTCTTCATCATGCGCAGCGAGGGGTCGCGCACGGCCAGCGAGCTGGCGGGCCTCTCCGTGCCGAACCGCCGACGGCTCTTCCGCGAGGTGGGGGCGACGCTGGCACGCATTCACAACGTCGCCTTCAACGCCCCGGCCGAGTTCAACGGGCACCGGCCGGTTGCGCCCCACTTCAAGCGCACGCCCCTGGAGGGGTGGCACCGCAAGCAGATCGAGTACGCCCGCGTCCACAAGCTCTTCGAGCCGGCGATGCTCGACGAGCTGGAGGGGTCGCTCCAGGACCTGCCGCAGCCGGGGCGCTTTGCGATGTGTCACGGCGACTTCAACGCGTCGCAGTGCGTGCGATACGGTCCGCGGATCCGGGCGGTGGTGGACTGGGAGGGCGCCTACATCGGCGATCCGATCTTCGACTTCGCCGTTTACGACGCCCTGCTTGACATCTCGGCCCCACGCGAGCTTGCGGAGGAGAGCCGGCGGGCCTACGCCGCGCTGCGCCCCCTGCCCGCCGACTACACCGCGTCGATGCGTCCCTTCAAGATCGCTCACGCCGTGGCCCTGGCGGCGAGCTTCCACGCCAAGCGGCGCAGCGGCTCGATCCGCGCCGTGCGGGAGGCGGTGGCGCGGCTCCAGGACGCTTCGCCGGCGGATGCCCCGGCCGACCGCCCTTCCCGCGCCGGCCGGCGTGCGGGGTAGGCCAGGTTCGGGCAGCATTGCGGCCGGGCTCAAGGTCCGCTTTACTCCTGCCGAGTAGGAGACGAGAGGCCTTCGGTCTCACTGCGCCTCCATGTTTCAGAACATTCGCCAGGATTTCCGGATACACGGTCGGTTGCTCCGCAACCGGGCGTTCTGGGCGCTGGTGCTCTACCGCTTTGGGCGGTGGTCAGCGCGCCTCCGGCCCCCGCCGCTCCGATGGGTGGCCGGGAAGCTGTACGGCGCCTGCACCATCTTCGCGCCGGTGATCACCGGCGTGGCGATCGATCGCCGGATGGAGATCGGTGAAGGGTTTCACATCGTCCATCCCGGGATGATCCTGATTCACCCGGACGTCAGGATCGGCAAGCGCCTGGGCCTGATGCACAACGTGACGATCGGCCTCGGCGCCGACGGACGCGTCCCGCGCATCGGGGACGACGTCTTCATCGGCACCGGGGCCGTGCTGCTGGGCGGGATCACCATCGGCGACAAGGCGCGCATTGCAGCCAACACGCTGGTCATCTGCGATGTCCCCGCCGGCGCGCTGGCGATCGGCGTGCCGGCGAAGGTTTATGTCTCGGGCAGTCCCATGAACCCGGTGGGCCGCGCCCCGGCCGCGCCGGTGGGTGCGCAGGGATGAATCAGCCGAACCGCACGCGCAGCGAGGTCAGTCCGCGAAGCAGGAGGCTCGATTCGCGCTGCGGTGGAGCGGCGAGCGACAGGTCGGTGCATCGCTGGATGACGGTGTCGAGCGCGAGCCTGCCTTCGAGGCGCGCCAGCGGCGCGCCGGCGCAGTAGTGGATGCCGTAGCCGAAGCCGATGTGGCGATTGGGGGCGCGCCGGATGTCGAAGGCGTCCGGATCGGGAAACTGCTCCGGATCGCGATTGGCGGCGGCGAGCGAGAGAAGCACCATCTGGTTGGCCGGGATCGTCCGGTCGCCCACCTCCACCGGGCGCGTCGTGGTGCGGTAGATGAGCTGGAGCGGGCTGACGTATCGCAGAGCCTCCTCCACCGCCCCGCCGACAAGCGCCGGCTCCGCCCGCAGCAGTTCGAGCTGGGTCGGATGCTCCAGCAGCGCCAGGATCGCGCCGCCGATAAGCTGCACCGTGCTCGCGTGGCCGGCGAAGACCAGCAGCATGCACATCGACAGCAGCTCTGCCTCGCTCAGCCGATCCTCCTGCTCGCGGGCGGCGATCAGGCCGCTGATTAAATCCTCGCACGGCTCCTGGCGCCGTTTCCGCACCAGGTCGCCGAAGTAGTCGCCGAAGGCCTCCGCGGCCTCTCCTGCGGCCTTGGCCGCGGCGGCCGACAGCGCCGGGCTGAACGTCGGCAGGAGGTCGCGCGACCACTGCTTGATCTTGTCGTGGTCCGCCTGCGGCACGCCGAGCAGGTCGGAGATGACGATGATCGGCAGCGGGTAACCCAGGTCGGCGATGACGTCAATCTCCCCCTGCGGGAGCACAGGCTCGAGCAGGCTGTCGATGGCGCGCTGCACGCGCTGCGCGAGCGACTCTGCGACGCGCGGCGTGAAGGCGCGATTCACGAGGGCGCGCAGGCGCGTGTGGTCGGGCGGGTCAAGCTGGAGCATCCAGTCGCCATAGGCGTCCGCCGTCGGGCTGCGGCCGCCCGCCGCCTCCCGGAAGAAGTAGCGGCGATAGTTCTCCCAGTGGCGGGCGCTGGCGCTGAAACGCTCATCCTTGAGCGCTCCCTGCACGTCGGCATAGCGCGTCAGCACCCAGACATTGAGGATGCGGCTGTGATGCACCGGGTCCGCCCCGCGCAGGCGGTGCAGGAACGGATGCGGGTCCTGCCGGTACTCGGGGAGCAGCGGGTTGAACGTGACCGCGTCGCGGCCCGACCCGCGCTCGGCGGGGACGGCGGAGGCTCCGGCTGGGACGGCGGGCGGGATCATCAGACGGCAGTCGATTCCTGTTGCGGAGCGAGGCGGGCGCAGAGATAGCGGGCCAGTTCGCTGATGCTCGGGTAGTCCCAGAAGAGGGTGGCTTCCAGCTCGATCCCCAGCTCGGTTTCGAGACCGCACGCCAGCCCGACGGAGCCCGCGGAATCCAATCCGTAGCGCGCGAAGGGCTCGGCTGGGTCTACGTCCGCCGGGGCGATGCCGAGTTCGGAGGCGAGGCGCGCGATGAGCCATGCCCGCAGCGCCTGCTCGCTCAGGCCGGTTGGCGACGGTGTCGCTTCGGAAGACGTGTTCGGAGCGGGCGAGGCCCAGTCGGCGACCGCGTCCAGCCGGCCATCGGCAAGCAAGGCCCGGCACTCGCCGCGGCGAACCTTGCCGCTCGGGGTCACCGGCAACGCGCCCGGGCGCAGGAGGACGATTCGCGCCGGGGACAGGCCATGCTCGTGCGACAGCGCCTCACGGATGGCTGCGAAGATCGGCTCCGGGGCGTCGCGGCGATTGGCTCGCTCGAGTTCCTGGATGACGGCGACCGCTTCGCGCCCCGAGGCGTCTTCCACGGCGACCGCGGCCCCGGCGCCGGGTCGCAGGGCGGGGTGGGCGCGCTGCACGGTCCGCTCCAGGTCCTGCGGGAAGTGATTCACCCCGCGGACGATGATCAGTTCCTTGAGCCGGCCCGTCACGAACAGGTCGCCGCCGGACATGAAGCCGAGATCGCCGGTGCGCAGCAATGCCCGCCCCGCCCGGTTCGTGCGGGTGCCGAAGGTGGCGCCCGTCTCGTCCGGGCGATTTCGATAACCCCGCGCCACCGCCCCGCCGGCGACGCCGATCTCGCCGATCGTTCCCTCGGCGCAAGGGGCGCCGGTGTCCGCGTCAAGGATCAACACGTCGTGATCCGAGCGCGGACGCCCGCAGGAGACAAGCGTGCGAGAGGCGGCACCACCGGCAGATGCTTCGGCGGGAACGGCCCGTCCGCGACCGAGGGCCTCGGCGTCGAGCGTGAGCGTGCGCGGGCCCGTGAGCCTGGAGGCGGCGGTGACGAGCAGCGTTGCCTCCGCCAGGCCGTAGCAGGCAAGCAGCGCGTCGCGCCTGAAGCCGAGCGGTTCGCAGGCGCGGGCGAAGCGGTCGAGCGTGCCGGCGTCGATCCGTTCGGCGCCGTTGAACGCCACGGCCCAACTGCTCAGGTCGATGCCCGAGAGCGCAGCGGCTTCGGCATTCTCCACCGCCTCGGCGGCGAGGTCGTAGGCGAAGTTCGGCCCGCCGCTCGTCGTGCCGCGATAGTGCGAGACGGCGCGAAGCCACTGCAAAAGGCTCGGCCACGAACGCCTGCGGATGCATGAGCGTCACCGGGAAGCCGGCGTAGAGCGGCTGCAGCACGCCGCCGATCAGGCCCATGTCGTGGTACGGCGGGAGCCAGATGACGCCGGAGCTGTCGGTGGAATGGCCGAAGCAGTCGGCGATGGTCGCGGAGTTGTGCAGGAGATGCCGGTGCGTCAGTTCCACGCCGCGGGGCGCGCCGGTCGAGCCGGAGGTGTACTGGATGCAGGCCAGCGCATCGGCATCAACATCGGGGGGCGTCCACGCGGTCTCCGGCAGGTCATCAACCGTGATGCAGGGCACGCGCGGCGAGGCGGCGAGTAGATCGCGGACGGCTGGCAGGTGGGCCGTGGTTGTCAGCACCGCGACGGGCGCGGCGTCGCCGGTGATCGCGGTGAGGCGTTCGTGGCCGGGCCGGGCG
>JAEZED010000022.1 GCA_023417885.1 Planctomycetota bacterium | reverse complement strand
GTCCAGCCCCGTCACCGTCGCCGGACCGCTCCCTTACGGTCGCGGCTCGTTCGAAAGGAGCGCGCGTTCCAGATAATCCGCATTATGCGGCGCATAACGCCGCGAAAGCGCTCCTTCGCGCCCCCTTTGTGTTTTTGTGCCTTTGCGATCTCCGCCCAACCGCCGCCTTACGCGGGCCGACCAATCGGCGCGAGGCCATGCGCCCGAAGCAGGAGCCAGGCGCTCCAGAGCAGCAGCGTGCCGGCGAGCATCTCGCCGAGCTCCTCCATCGCGATCAGCAGCGCCCACGTCCGGCTCGGCTGGAGCGGGTGGAACTCTCCCGCGAAGTTCGTCAGCACTTCCGGCAGCACCGCCGACCCGATCAGCAGCACCAGCGCCGCCACCAGCAGCGACATCGCCGAACGCGAGCCGGGATGATCCGCAAGGTGCCGGCGCGCCTTCACCACCGCGAACCAGGCGGCCGCGATGCCGATCGGAAGCGCCACCACCATCCACGGCCCGGTGTGCTTCATGCCGAGGCGCGTCTCGCCGATCGCGGAGACGGAGCGCTCCAGCGTGCGCCCGACGAACTCGTGCAGGCCCGCCGCTTCGTCGAGCGAGAGCAGGCCCAGGAACGCCGCCAGCGCCCAGACACCCCATGCGCTCCGGCCGGCGGAGCGGAGATGCCACGCCAGCCCCGCGACCATCGCCGCGGCCCCGGCGAGCTGGAGGGAACTGAACCACGTCGGCACGTTCGCCTCCCGGTTCAGGTCGAAGAACTCGAAGAGCGTGTAGAACTGGCGGACGCGGTTGACTTCGGTGAAGGCCAGGTAGATCGCGGCCAGCGCCACTTCGACGATCACCAGCAGGAGGATGATTCGCGGGACGCGCCCTCGCCCGGCCGAGTCGTCGCGCACCACGCCTGCGGCAACGGGGGCGGCTTCGTTCTGTTTTAGCACGATCTTGATGATACCAGCGATCCCGCACCTTCGCAGCGCTTTTGACCCGCGGCTTCGCTTCGCTCAGCCACGGCTTGGGAGCCTCCCCGTCTTGCTCATTTTGACTTTGGTCGGCTCCGGGTCTTACCTCGAGGCGTTACCTCTTCCGCAAGCTTCAGGCTGAGCACCTGGAACGGCGTGAATGGCAGAACGATTTCATCCCGCGCCTCGCCCGCCAGCTCGAGCGGCGGGCCGTCATCCTCCAGGCCGTTGCAGAGGCAGGCGGAGGCGACCGGAAGGCCCATCCGCAGGCGCGCGGTTCCGCGGGCGCCGTGGCACTCGTAGAGGCGCAGCACGAGCCCGTCTCCCTCCTCGGCACGCTTCACCGTGTCCAGCACGAGGTGCGGGCTGTCGACATGAAGAAAGCTGCGCGGCTCCAGGGCGCCCGGCGCCGGCACGGGCGGTTGGTTGAAGCGCGCCGCCTGGGCGACGACATCGCTCTCGTGCCACATGCCAGCGTGGGGATAGAGGGCGTAGGCGAAGCGATGCATTCCGCGATCGGCGGCGGGGTCGGGGTAGGTGGGGGCGCGCAGCAGGCTCAGGCGCAGGACGTTGCGATAGGCGCTGTAGCCATACTTGCAGTCGTTCAGCAGCGCCACGCCGAAGCCCGGCTCGGAGAGGTCCGCCCACCGCTGCGCCGGCACCTCGAACTTCGCGGCGTCGAAGGAGGTGTTGAAGTGGGTGGGGCGGTCGAGCGCGCCGAAGGGGATCTCGTACGTCGCCGCCATCGACCGGACGTCCAGCGCGAATGCGACCTTCAGGAGCTTGTGATCCTCCCGCCAGTCCGCCTCGCAGTGAAATTCCAACCGCTCGCTCTCGGCGTCCAGCCGCGCGACCACGACGATCCGGCTGCTGCGGCCGACCTTGTGCACGAAGCGCACCCCGCCGCGGAGCGGAAGCTGCTCCTCGAGCCGCGACACCTCCTCCGCGGGGCCGACGGGCCGGCGCGTCTCGATGTGGAAGGGGTCGATGTCCCAGGCGTCGTGGGCGACCGGGCGGTCGTCGTACAGCTCCAGGTCGTTGCCTGCGCAACCGGGGGCGATGGCCTCGCGCCCCGTCGGCTTGTGCACCAGCGACAACAGTCGCCCCGAGGCCGAGAAGGTGGCCGCGAGCTGGTCGTTCTCCAGCACGATCGGGTCGCCCGCCCCTTCGAGCTCGCGGACGACAACGGCATCGCGCGGCTCCGCCGTCGCGCCGAAGCCGTAAGGGGGTGTCTCGACGAAGCCCAGCTTCGCGCCCGGCAGCTCGATCACCTCGCGGCGCGCAAAGCCGGTCGTGTTCAGCGGCGTGAACGCTCCCGCGGAGCGGCGGCCGCTGCGCTTTGAGCCGAGCGCCCGCAGCGCGCTATCGCGCAGTTCGCCGGCGCCGGCGAGCACCTGGACGTACTCCTTCTGCGCCTGCTCGTAGACCTCGCCGATGCTGCTGCCGGGCAGGATGTCGTGGAACTGGTTCAGCAGCACGAGGCGCCACAGCTCCTCGAGGCGAACGGCGGGGTATTCGTGACCGGCGGCTTCGGAGGCGACCGCGCAGAGGAACTCGGCGTCGTGCAGCGCGATCTCGCACTTCCGATTGGCGCGCTTGGTCGCGGCGTGCGTGGTGTAGGTGCCCCGGTGAAGCTCCAGGTAGAGCTCCCCGACGTAGCGCGGATGCTCGATGGCGTCGGTGGCGATGCGCGCGAAGAACTCGTCCGGCGAGCGCATGACCGTTCGCGGCAGCCCCTGGAGGTCGCGGGCGCGGCGGATGGTCTCGAGCATGGTCTCGTCCGGCCCGCCGCCCCCGTCGCCGTAGCCGAAGACCATGAGCGAGTCGTGTCCGAGGTCGTGGTTGCGGAAGGAGCGGGCGTTGCGCCGCATCTGTTCGATGGTGACGGTCGTGTTGTAGGTGTCGCTGGGGAGGTAGTGAGCCAGCACCGCCGAGCCGTCGATCCCTTCCCAGGTGAAGGTGTGGTGATCCGGCTTGTTGAAGCGGTTCCAGCTGAACTTGCTCGTCAGGAAGCGGTCGACGCCGCAGTGCCGCATGACCTGCGGCAGCTGCGCGCAGGCCCCGAAGACGTCGGGCGCCCACATCTCCCCGCAGCGCCCGCCGAACTCGCGCTCGAAGAATCGCTGGCCATACAGGAACTGCCGGATCAGCGACTCGCCCGAGGGAAGGTTGCAATCCGACTCGATCCACGTCCCGCCGACGCAGTACCACTGCCCGCGCTGGTGTGCGGCCTTGATGCGCACGTAAAGCGCGGGATTGCGCTGGCGGATCACCTCGTACTGGTATGCCTGGCTCGAGGCGAAGCGGAAATCGGGGTACTCCTCCATCAGGCGCAGCACGGTGCTCCAGGAGCGCTCGATCTTCCGGTGCGTCTCGGCGACCGGCCAGAGCCAGGCGGTGTCGATATGGGCGTGCCCGATCGCGCTGATCTCGTGGACGGCGGCGCCGTTGTGGTAGTCGTAGAGGCGCTTGAGCAGTTGGCCGGCTTGGGCCCAGGTGCCGGGATCGTCCGGGTCGCAGGCGTTGCAGAAGTGGTTGAGCTCACCGAGCAGCAGGCCCGCCCAGGCGGCGTCGAGATCGCGCGTCTCGGGATCCTGGCTCTCCGCCTCGAGGTCGACGAGCACGCGCAGGTCGTGGTAAAGCTCGAAGGCCCGTGGGTCGAAGAGGGCGATCTCCGCCTTGTCCAGGACGTAGGGCGACACGTGCGCGTATGGCTGGCTCTTCTCCTGCCCGAAGAGCCCGTTGCACGCCGACTCGATCTCGAAGCTCATCCGCTCCCCGGCGCGGGCACGCCCCACCAGCGGCGCCGCCGCCCGCTGCGGCGGCGGGGGGTGGCCGTACGTCAGCGAGAAGTTCAGCCCCTGCCGCGACTGCCCGCCGAGCCAGAGCGTGTTCTCCCCGTAGGTGATCCAGAGCAGATCGACGCGACGGCCGTCCCACTCTTTCGGGATAGTGGCCTGGGCGCGGAACCAGAAGGTCGCCCACTCCGGTCCTAGGGGCATGCCGATCTCGGCGGGCTTGAAGTTCTTCAGCCGCCGCGCCTGCTGGTAGGTGATGCGATCGACAGGTCCAGCCACGAGCAGCCGGTCGAGCGGGCGTCGCTGCGCGTAAATCCTTTCCCTGAGCCGCTGGACGAGCTGTCGGGCACGACGCCGAATGTAGTCAGGATGTCGGAGCAACGCTGGCGTTCCGTGTTGGAGGAGCAGAAGAGAGTGCGGGTCGCATTGTTACGGCTGCGCCCGGGCAGGCCAGGGGTGAGGGAGCGCGTCGCGAGGCAGGATTTGGACAGGATTGGGGAGGCCGCGGTGGATAACCCGTCGCGCCAACCGCTACACGTTGTTTCCATGGAGCGGGTGGATTTAGCCTAAGCGATTGCCGCCTCTGGACCTGGGGGCGGTGGAGTGTACCTGCTTCCTGCCGATACAAAATCTGGCGAAGAAAGGGTTGCCCTCCCCAAGATGTTGTGTAACCTTCGATCTTTGTCGCTCGTTCAGGGACGACCGGGCAGGTAGGGAGCGATTGGCGGCGGATGGATCGCCGCTTCAGGCTCCGGAGGCGCCGCAGAGCTTTTGCGGTACGCGGGTTGCCTCAACGGGTTAGCGTCGCCGGCCTCGGCCGGACGGGCGCCTCGCCACGGGCACGGAATCGCCCCGCTCGGGACAGACGTCCCGGGCATACAACCGGATCACGCCAGTCCCGCGGAGGCGGGGCCTGGCCAGCAGTTGCCGCCCGCCGGGCGTTTGTCGTCCGCGGTGGCGCCGGCGATCGGCATGCCCATGGGGCGGACCGGCGCGGGAGAACATGGACGCCGCAGCAAGGAGCGGAAAGACATGGGCGTTTTGTGCGATTCGCAGATCAGGGAGCTCGTCGGGATCGAGCCGTTCGACGAGAACGTGAAGCGTCCCGGGCGCATCAGCTACGGCGTCAGCTCCTACGGCTACGACGTCCGCGTCGGGACGATCTTCAAGATCTTCACGCCGACCGCGCCGCACGGCGGGCAGGCGATCGTCGATCCGAAGGCGTTCGGCGACGACATGTTCGTGACGATCGACACGGCGAACACGAACCGTGATCATGTGATCATCCCGCCCAACAGCTTTGCGCTGGCGGAGACGGTGGAGACGATGCGCATCCCGCGCGACGTCCTGGCGATCTGCGTGGGCAAGAGCACGTACGCGCGGTGCGGCCTGATCGTGAACGTGACGCCGCTCGAGCCGGAGTGGCGCGGGAAGGTGACGCTGGAGATCAGCAACACGACGCCGCTGCCGGCGAAGGTGTACGCCAACGAGGGAATTGCCCAGATGGTCTTCATCAAGGCCGACCGGGTGTGCGCGGTGAGCTACGCGGACAAGGGCGGAAAGTACCAGGACCAGGCGGGCCTGACCCTGCCGAAGGTGGATTGAGAAGGCGGACCAAGAGGCGGAAACGAATCAGTCAGTGGAAGCGAAGCAGGATGCGACGCGAACTCCTGCGGAGGCGAATGCGGGCCAATCGGTGGCGCGCGGCTCCGCGGGAGGGAAACCGATGTGAAGGAGATTTCAGATGAATCGTCGAATCGGAATCGCACTGCTGAGCGCGACCCTGTGTGTCGGCCTGCTGGGCTGCGAATCGGACCCGGAATCGGTCTACCTGCCGGTGCCGGACGAGATCGTGGGCGGACCGGAGCTCGAGAGCGTGCCGGATGCCGCGGTTCGTGTTGCGGTCATGAGCGGCACGGGCGACTTCACCGTTCCCGTCTACAAGGGCCAGCGCTGGTTCCTGGTGGACGAGCGGGCCGACCAGCTCCTGGCGAGCGGCGTCGCGGACCGCGACGGCGAGCTCAAGGTCGGGCGCGACGGCGCTGACCTGAACGGCGCCGAGGTCTGGGACGGCAACACCGAGAACGTGGACAACCTGGCCCTTTACCTGATGCGCCGCCGCGAGCAGGTGTAGCGGGCATCGTTCGGAAGAAGAGGATTGCAATGCGCCTGGACAGGCACGGCCAAGCCGTGACGGTAGTCCTCTTGTCGCTACTCGTCGGCTCCGGTCCCGCCGGTTGCGGGATGTTCGGCGACCGATCCGGGCCCACGCCCGATCGCGAGGCCGGGGCCGACGGGGCAGCGGCTGAGGCGGAGCAGGAGGAGCCGCTCCCCGCGCCGGAGTTGAGGCGGGATGTGCTCGGGGTCGATTCGCTGCCCGCGCCGGAGGAACTGGCGAGGCTGCGACCGGCGGCGACGCTGCCGCCAGGAGAGAGGACGATGATCTACAACGCCCTGGGCCCGCTGTTACTTCGCGTTTCGCGAGCGGACGGCTCGGTGCTGGCGGAGGCTGAGGCGCAGGCCGGGGAGGTGCTGGTGGTCGATCGCAGGAGTGGCGTTCGCCTGGGCGGGCGCCAGGTGGTGCGCGGGCCTCTGGACGAGCAGGCGGAGTACGCCCTGTACGCGCTGCCCCCCGGCGGGGTGCGGCGGGAAGTGACGCGTTCGCGCTTCCGCCCGGAGACGGTCGAGGAGCGCGAGGAGCGGGCCGAGGCGATGCGCGAGGAGGAGGAGCGTCGCCGGCGCGAGCAGTCGCCGCCGACGACGGGGCCGTCGACGCGCCCATTTGGCGGATAAGTGCGGCCGGGGCAGCCACTTGCGGCCGGTGCGAAGCCGCGGGTGGGTGGATGATGGATGGGGCATACGTGGACTCAGGACGAGCCGTTTTTCAAGGACGACTGGGCCTTTCAAACCTACAATCTCCCTAACGTTCAAGGGAAGAGCACATGAAGATCACTCGCCGTTTCACCAGGTCGGGAGAGGACGTTTTCGCCGGGGTCGAGATGGCCCGGCGGACGAGCCGGATAACCAATCCCGACGGGTCGGTCGTCTTCGAGATGAAGGACGCCGAAGTTCCGCGGGCGTGGAGCCAGCTCGCGACCGACATCATGGTGAGCAAGTATTTCCGGAAGGCGGGCGTTCCGCAGACGGACGAGCGCGGCCATGTCCTGCGCCACGAAGATGGCAGCGTCGTGACGGGGCCGGAAAAGAGCGCCAGGCAGGTGATCAATCGGCTCGCCGGCTGCTGGCGTCACTGGGGGCAGAAGCACGGCTATTTCGACAGCGCCGAGGACGCGCAGGCGTTCTACGACGAGCTCTGCTACATGCTGCTTCACCAGATGGTGGCGCCCAACAGCCCGCAGTGGTTCAACACCGGGCTTCACTGGGCCTATGGCATCACCGGCCCCGCGCAGGGGCACCATTACTGCGATCCGGCGACCGGCGAGCTGAAGAAGAGCGCCAATGCCTACGAGCATCCGCAGCCGCATGCCTGCTTCATCCAGAGCGTCAGCGACGACCTGGTGAACGAGGGGGGCATCATGGATCTCTGGACGCGCGAGGCGCGCCTGTTCAAGTACGGCTCCGGCACCGGCACGAACTTCTCCCGCCTCCGCGGGGAGGACGAGCCGCTCTCGGGAGGCGGGAAGTCCAGCGGGCTCATGAGCTTCCTGAAGATCGGCGACCGGGCCGCCGGCGCGATCAAGAGCGGGGGGACCACGCGCCGGGCCGCCAAGATGGTCTGCCTTGACCTGGATCACCCGGACATCGAGAGCTTCGTCAACTGGAAGGTGCGCGAGGAACTGAAGGTGGCTGCCATGGTCGAGGGGCTCAAGCTCCTCCCGCCCGAGCAGCAGGAGGTCGCGGCGAAGCTGGGCCTGAAGCTCAACTACGACTTCAACGGCGAGGCGTACCACACCGTCAGCGGGCAGAACTCCAACAACTCCGTCCGCATCCCCAACGACTTCTTCGACGCCCTCGAGAAGGACGGCGACTGGACGCTCTACAGCCGCACGTCCGGCAAGGTGGCGAAGGTCATCAAGGCGCGCGACCTGTGGGATCAGATCGCCTACGCCGCTTGGCGCTGCGCCGACCCCGGGGTTCAGTACGACACCACGATCAACCAGTGGCACACCTGCCCCGCATCGGGCCGCATCAACGCCAGCAACCCCTGCGTCACCGGCGACACGCGCGTCCTGACCCCCGGCGGGATCTGGCGCCGCATCGACCAGATGATCCACCTCCCCAGCCGGATCATCACCAACGTCGATGAGCAGGAGATCCACGTCGTCGAGGGGGCCTTCCCCACCGGGGAGCGCGACGTCTACGAGCTGCGCACCGAGAGCGGCTACTCGATCAAGCTCACCGCCGACCACAAGGTCTGGACAAAGCATCGCGGCTGGGTCGAGGCACAGCACCTGACGCGCAATGACGAGGTGAAGCTGGTGAGCCGCCCCGCGGCGGTGCAGGAGCCGGGCGAGCCGGAGGAGCCGATGCTCTTTCACCTCGTCGGCTTTCTCCTCTCCGACGCCAACGACTCGGCGACGGAGCTGGACCTGTCGCGCGTCGGGATCGGCGAGGAGCGGCTCGACGGCTACGCGCGGTACATCAGCGAGCAGTGGGGCGAGCTCGCCCGCCAGCGCAACGGCGGGGGCGGGGAGCGCCAGCTCGTCACCGCGGGCGGCGAAGGCCGGGCGGCGGAGATCGCGGCCCCCACGCGGGTCGCGGACCGGCGCATGCTCGGCCGGCTCTCGGCCTTCATCCGCACGGTGCTCGGCGCCGGCCGGCGTCTCTCCAACGACGCCTTCACGGCGGGGCTTGCGGCGCAGAAGCACATCCTGCGTGCGCTGTTCACCGCGGACGGGATCGTGACGCACGAGACGGTGGGCCTGCGCAGCCCGCGGCTCGGGCTGCTGGAGGACGTGCAGCTTCTGCTGCTGGGCTTCGGCATCCGGAGCATCGTGACCGGCGCCGAGGGTGATGCGGTGCTGCGGGTGGATCCGCGGTGCCTGCGCCTGTTCGGCAAGCACATCGCCATGCTGCCGGGCGAGAAGCTGTCGCGCCTGGCGGAAGTGATCGGCGCCGCGCCGGCCGATGAGGAGCCGGGCCGGCACGAGAACTGGGATCGCATCAACGGCCTGGAGCACCTGGGGATGCAGCAGGTGTTCGACCTGACCGAGCCGGTGACCGCCAGCTTCATCGCCAACGGCATCACCGTCCACAACTGCTCGGAGTACATGTTCCTGGACGACACCGCCTGCAACCTGGCGTCTCTCAATGTCCTGAAGTTCTTCGATGCCGAGACGCAGAGCTTCGACATCGACGCCTACCGGCACGGTATCCGGCTGTGGACGATCGTGCTGGAGATCAGCGTGCTGATGGCCAGTTTTCCCTCGGAGGAAATCGCACGGCTCAGCTACAAGTTCCGCACGCTGGGCCTTGGCTACGCCAACCTCGGCGCCATGCTCATGCAGGCGGGCATCCCCTACGACAGCGAGGAAGGCCGCGCCGTCTGCGGCGCGCTCACCAGCATCCTCACGGGCGAAAGCTACGCCACCAGCGCCGAGATGGCTGGCGAACTGGGCGCCTTCCCCGGCTTCGACGAGAACCGGGAGCACATGCTGCGGGTGATGCGCAACCACCGCCGCGCCGCCTACCGGGGCGGAGACTACGAGGGGTTGGACATCCGGCCCGTCGCGATCGATCCGGTGCTGTTCGACGATCGCGCCTCGCTGCTGTCGCAGCGGATGCTCGACGCGGCGCGGCAATGCTGGGATCGGGCGCTGGCGCTGGGCGAGAAGCACGGCTACCGCAACGCGCAGTCGACAGTGATCGCGCCGACCGGCACGATCGGCCTGCTGATGGACTGCGACACGACCGGCGTGGAGCCCGACTTCGCGCTGGTGAAGTTCAAGAAGCTCGCCGGCGGCGGGTATTTCAAGATCGCCAACCAGTCGCTCCGCCCGGCGCTGAAGAACCTCGGCTACGAGCCGGAGCAGATCGAGGAGATCCTGCGATACGTGCTGGGCACGCTCAAGCTCGACAGCGACGCCATCAACTGGCAGAGCCTGGAGAGCAAGGGATTCACGGTCGAGGATCTGGAGAAGATCGAGCTGGGGCTGCCGGCGGCCTTCGAGCTGCCCTTTGCCTTCAGCGTCTGGTCGCTTGCGCCCGAGACGCTGGAGCGCCTCGGCGTGACGCCGGAGATGAAGGCGGACCCCTCCTTCAGCGTCCTGCGCCACCTGGGCTTCACGCGCAAGCAGGTCGAGGCCGCCAACCTGCACATCTGCGGGCGCGGCACCGTCGAAGGCGCTCCGCACCTCAAGCCGGAGCACCTGCCCGTCTTCGACTGCGCGAACAAGTGCGGCAAGCTCGGCACGCGCTTCATCGCCCCGACCGGCCACATCCGCATGATGGCCGCCGCCCAGCCGTTCATCAGCGGCGCGATCTCCAAAACGATCAACCTGCCCCACGAGGCGAGCGTCGAGGAGATCAAGGAAGCCTACCGCCTGTCGTGGGAGCTGGGCCTGAAGGCCAACGCCCTCTACCGCGACGGCAGCAAGCTCAGCCAGCCGCTGAACATCAAGAGCGACGCGGACGCCGATGCCGCGACCGACGAGGAGGATGCCGAGGCGGTCGAGGCGGCGCGCGACGAGGTCGCCGCCGACGTCGCCCGCGCGTTCGGCGACAACTTCGAGCCGGGCAACGAGAGGGTGATCGAGAAGATCGTCGAACGGATCGTGCACCGGCCGCTGCGGCGCAAGCTCTCCGACACGCGCCGTGCGATCACGCACAAGTTCGACGTTGCGGGGCACGAGGGTTACATCACGGTCGGCCTTTACGACGACGGCAGCCCGGGCGAGATGTTCATCACGATGAACAAGGAAGGGAGCACGGTCGGCGGGCTGATGGATACCGTCGCCACGCTCACGAGCCTGGCGCTGCAGTTCGGCGTGAAGATCGAGGACCTGGTGCGCAAGTTCGAGCACGTGCGCTTCGAGCCGAGCGGCATGACGCGCAACCGCGACATCCCCATGGCCAAGAGCCTCGTGGACTACATCTTCCGCTGGCTGGGCATGGAGTTCATTCCCGGCTACCGGGCCGCCAACGCCCCGCGTCGCGCCGAGGCTCCCCGCGCGGAGGCGCCCTCCCCAAAAGCGGATTCGACGTCACCTGACGCCGGCGCCGCAAACGGTAACGGCAACGGCAACGGCAATGGTCACGGCGCGCATGTCGCGCCCGACACGCGGCTTGTGCGCTCCCCCGTGGACGAGGCGCAGGAGCAGGTGTTCGCCCGTTCCGGCCCGGCCCTCGCCGAGGCCGCCGACCCGGAGACGGCCCGCATCCCCGCCTCGCTGAACCGCGTGGCGGCGCTGGACCCGCTGAGCCTCCAGGGCGCCAGTGCCCAGTCGGACGCCCCGGCGTGCGACGTCTGCGGCAGCATCACCGTCCGCAGCGGCACGTGCTACAAGTGCCTGAACTGCGGGAACTCGATGGGGTGCAGCTAACCGCGCCTCGCGTCAGCAAAGAACGCCGCCGTCCAGCAATGGGCGACGGCGTTCGCTTTAGCGGCATGATGCGTGGAACACGCGGGTTCATCGGCCCCGCCGCCGGCGCAGCAATGCGAGACTGCCGATCGCCAGCAGACCCGCCGATGTCGGCTCGGGGATCGGGGCGAGCCAGGCCAGGCCGTCGACGAAGTGGTGCCCCAGCGGGCCGACGAGCGTGGCGGCGCCGGTGTTGACATCGACCGTGTACAGCGAGTCGGTCACGTCCCCCTCGGTCAAGTAGAGGGTCTGGTTCACCTCGTCATAGGCCAGGCCGATCGCATCGCTGGGGATGCCCAGCGGGCCCACCAGAGTCGACTGGGCGGTGGTGGTGTCGACCGTATACAGGCTGCCATCCTCGAAGTTGACGGCATAGAGGATGCCGTTGGCGTCGTCGTAGGCCATCCCCCGGCCGTCGATGCCGGCGGGGCCGATCGACGTGATGTTCCCCGCCAGGTCGGTCTCGACGAGCGTGCGGTTGTTCTGCTGAGAGATACTCCAGGTGACGCCGAGCGATTCGCTGGAGGCCAGGCCGTGCCAGTTCAGATCCTGGAGCTGGCCGTGAATACCGGTGTAGACACCCGTGGCGGGGTCGACGGTGCCGTACCAGTTGTTCGGGTTGAACGCCAGCGCGTCGGAGATGTAAAGCTCGTCGTCGAGGAACGTGGCGCCGACGAGGCTGGTGTTGACCGAGAGGTCGACGAGGAAGGTGGCGGCGCCTGTGGCGGGGTCGATGCGAAAGAGGGCGGCCTCCTCATCATCGGAGCTGCTCACGCCGTACAACCCCGGCGGCAACTGGGCGGCGGCGGTGCCGGCGAGGGCGAGGACGATAGTACCTGCAACGCTTCCTGCGATGGCGGCGAGGCGCTGACTCATGCTTTCTCTCCCGTGTGTAAGAGGTTGAGATCGAACGGCTTGCGCGGGAGATAGTAACGGATTCTGAACTGGCGACAGGGAGATTTTCGAAACTACCGCAGTGTTTCGCCCGCAATGCCGCACAAAACATGGGCCTCGCCGGCCGCTCCGCCGGCTCTTGCAGGTGAGAGCAGCCTGATTCTTCTCGCCGCTGCTGTGATACCCTCTGCCCATCATGCTTTGCATCCCCCTCGTCGCATTTCTTCTCGCCGCCGGTGGTGTCGTGCAGCCGGAGCGGGCGGGAAACCCGGTCTTCCCCGGCCACTACGCCGATCCGGAAGTCGCGCTCTTCGAGGGGCGCTACTGGATCTACCCGACCTATTCCGCTCCTTACGACGAGCAGGTCTTCCTCGACGCCTTCAGCTCGCCTGATCTTGTCAACTGGACGAAGCACGAGCGCATCATCGACACCGACGAGGTGACGTGGGCGAAGCGCGCTATGTGGGCGCCGTGCGCGGTGGAGAAGGACGGCAAGTACTACCTCTTCTTCGCCGCCAACGATGTGCGTCCGCCGGAGGTCGGCGGGATCGGCGTCGCCGTCAGCGACTCGCCTCAGGGGCCGTTCAAGGACCTGCTCGGCAAGCCGCTGATCAACGAAGTCGTGAACGGCGCGCAGCCGATCGACCAGTACGTCTTCCAGGATGACCAGGGGCAGTGGTTCATCCTGTACGGCGGATGGGGGCACTGCAACATCGCGCAGCTGAAGGACGACTTCACCGGCCTGAAACCGTTCGAGGATGGCCAGACTTTCCGCGAGATCACGCCGGAGGGGTATGTCGAGGGGCCGATCATGTTCCGCCGCGCGGGGAAGTGGTACTTCATGTGGAGCGAGGGCGGCTGGACGAACGCGAGCTACCAGGTCGCCTATGCCACCGGCGACTCGCCCATGGGCCCGTGGGAGCGCATCGGCACCGTCATCGAGAAAAACCCGGAGATTGCCACCGGCGCCGGGCATCACTCCGTGCTGAATGTTCCCGGCACCGATGAGTGGTACATCGTCTATCACCGCCGTCCCGCCGGGCAGACCGATCCCAACGCGCGCGTCACCTGCATCGACCGGATGGCGTTCAACGACGACGGGACGATCCGGCCGGTGACGATGACCGTGGAGGGCGTGGAGGCCAGGCCGCTGGAGGGCCGTGGCGGAGGCGCCGAGCCGGAGGATCGCCTGGCGGCGCTGCAGGAGGAGCGCGTCGCGATCTATCGCCAGCTCGCCGAGCAGGCCGAGGGGCTCTATCGCGCGGGGCGGGCCAGCGGGATGGACGTGCTGGAGGCCCGACTCGAGTTGCTCGACGCGCAACTGGGCGCCGAGACAAGCGCGGAGCGGCGGGTCGCGCTGCTCCAGGAGAAGGTTGCCCTGCTGCGTGAGGCGGAGGCGACGATCAGCGACCGGATGAATGTGGGAGAAGCCTCCGCGGACGCCGCGCTTCGCGCCCGCGCGCGGCGGCTCGCCGCGGAGATCGACCTCGCGACCCCCCGCCGCGGCGGGTGACGCCCGCCATCATCCGAACGCGCGATGCTGCGCCTCCCCCGGGGAGAGGAGGCGCAGCGGTCATCCGCGCGGCGTCATCACTTCTTCATCATCATCGGCAGCACTTCTTCTGCCTTGCCCTGCCGGTTCTCGACGGAGCTGGTGAGCGTGCCCCAGGGCTTGGTGTCCATGCTGTCGCCGTTGCTGCCGAGCTTCTCGAGGCGCTGGAGCTCGGCGTCGGTGAGGCGCTGGGTTGCAAGCGGCTTGAGGTGCTTCACGTCGTTCACGCTCATCCCGAGGCCCTCGGCCACGCGCCCGCCGTACTGGTCGTGAACCATGAAGAAGTGCCAGAGCATTCGCTCCTGCACGTCGCGCTCGCACTGGCCCAGCAGCGAGACCATGTTGTGCACGAGGTCGTCGCGTTCCCAGTCCTGCATGGTGACGAAGCGCCCGCGCGGCTGAACGTAGTCGTTGGTGCGCTCCAGCGGCGCCCGCACGAGCTTGCCGCGGATCTCCGGCGCGTTGTACGGCAGCTCCGGGCCCGCCTCCCGCAGGCCGTTGTGCAGCGAGGGCTCAAAGTTGATGTGCGGGTTCTGCCCCGGGGCGAGGTCCACGCCGTACGACATCTGCCCGCCGCGCTGGTTCGTCCGCACGGCGGCGTTCTTCGCCTGGTTGACGGGGAGCTGAAGGTAGTTGGGCCCGACGCGGTGACGCTGCGTGTCGCTGTAGCTGAAGGTTCGGCCGACGAGCATCTTGTCGTCCGAGAAGTCCAGCCCGTCGACGAGGACGCCGGTTCCCATGGCGATCTGCTCGTTCTCGTTGTGGTGGTCCTCCACATTGCGGTTGAGCGTCATGACGCCGATCCGGCGGAGCGGGAAGTCATGCTCCGGCCAGGTCTTGGTGTCGTCGAGCGGATCCCAGTCGAGCTCGGGGTGGTCGTGGTCCTCCATGATCTGCACGAAGACGTCCCACTGCGGGAACTCGCCCCGCTCGATCGCGGTGAAGAGGTCGTTGGAGGCCGAGCCCAGGTCCTGCGCCTGCACCTTCGCCGCCTCGTCGGCAGTGAGGCTGGCGACGCCGCAGCGGGGGTGGAAGTGGTACTTGACGAGAACGGTATCACCCGCCTCATTGACCATCTTGTAGGTGTTGACGCCGAATCCCTCCATGTGCCGGTAGGAAAGCGGGATGCCGCGCGGGCTGAAGAGATGGGTGAGCATGTGCATGCTCTCGGGCGTCTGGCTCATGAAGTCGAAGATCCGGTTCGGCTCCTGGCGGAACGTCACCGGGTCGGGCTTGAGCGCGTGGATCACGTCGGGGAACTTGATGGCGTCGCGAATGAAGAAGACGGCCAGGTTGTTGCCGACCAGGTCCCAGTTCCCGTCCTCCGTGTAGAACTTCACCGCGAAGCCGCGCGGGTCGCGCGCGACCTCGCTGCTGTCGCGCCCGCCGATGACCGTCGAGAACCGGATGGCCAGCGGGGTCTTCTTCCCCGCCTCCTGGAACAGCCTGGCGCGCGTGTACCTGCTTGCCGGCTCGTCGCCGATCTTGCCGGTGGCCTCGAACTCGCCGTAGCAGACGAAGCCGCGGGCGTGGACGACGCGCTCGGGAATGCGCTCCCGGTCGAAGTGGCTGATCTTCTCGAGAAACTGGTAGTTCTCCAGCGTCGCAGG
This sequence comes from Planctomycetota bacterium, assembly GCA_023417885.1. Classification (GTDB taxonomy): domain Bacteria; phylum Planctomycetota; class Phycisphaerae; order Tepidisphaerales; family Tepidisphaeraceae; genus JAEZED01. The sequence continues at coordinate 495 of JAEZED010000022.1, read as the reverse complement.
CCCGCGCGATCCGACGGTGCGCTGCTGCTGATTGTTGTGTACCGGGTGCCCCTGGCGATTGGTCAACGTCCGGTCCTTGTCCATGATCTTGGCCTCCGAAGCTGGCGATGTCCGTGGGTGAAGCCGGCACGAGCACGCGTGCCGGCCGGTCGACCCACAACCCTATGCCCCGCGGTCGCGGCCCCGCTGTCGCGAAGCGAACCCGCCATCCGATCGTGCCCGTGCCCGCCCGCTGCTGATGCAGCATCGAAGCTCAGGCATTGCCCTTGGAAACACCTTTGCGGTGGTTCGGATCCTTGATCGGCTTGTCTGAATCCCCGCCATGGTTGGGGATTTCGCGGGCGGCCTTCGAATGCGCCGGTTTGCGGGTGGGGCCCTGGCCGGAAGTGTTCTGGCCCAGTCGCTTATGATCGTCGTGATCGCGGTTGCTGCGCTGGCGTTTCGTGCTCATGACTGGCTTCTCGTGAACAGTGAAGGGCGCCCCCCCCGGGGGGG
>JAEZED010000239.1 GCA_023417885.1 Planctomycetota bacterium | reverse complement strand
GCCCCCGACAAGGCCGGTGAAGGCGCCCCGCGCGAGCCGCGCCGCCGCAGCACCCGGACCAGCTTCCGCGCCGACGACCCACGCCGCCGCACCCCGGGCGCCGAGGGCGAGACGGCCGAGGCGCCTGCCGAGGCCCCCGCCGCTCCCCAGGCCGAGGCGACCGATGGCGTGCCTGCCGCGCAGGCCTAGAAACGACCCGGCCGGCAACGACAACCGCAATCCCGCAGCCGCCGGTCGTCGTCCCCGCGTCGATCGGCGGTTGTGAATCAAGAGCAGGCAGCTACGTCGCGCGGCCCGCCGCGCGAAACAGACGAGACGACATACCAGCGAGACAAACACATGGCAATCACCGCAGCACAAGTCAACGAGCTTCGCCAGCGCACCGGACTGGGCATGATGGAGTGCAAGAAGGCGCTCCAGGAAAACGACGGCGACGTCGACAAGGCGATCGAGTACTTCCGCAAGAAGGGCGTGAAGACCAGCGTCGCCGGGCGCGAGGCCGGCGAGGGGCGCGTCGCCGCCTTCGTCAACGCCGACCGCACCCGCGGCGTCCTCGTCGAGGTCAAGTGCAACACCGACTTCACCGCCCGCAACGAGGTGGTCGCCGAAGTGCTGAAGCTCGCCGGCGAGACGCTGCTGGCCAATCCCTCCGCCAGCCCGGCCGAGGATTCCCGGATCACGGAGAAGCTGGTGGCGGTGAGCCAGCAGACCGGCGAGAACGTGCAGCTGGGCCGCTCGCAGGTGGTGGAGGGGGCCAAGGTCGGCAAGTTCGAGTACACGGTGACGAACAAGGTGGCGGCGCTGGTCGCCGCCGACTCCGCGAGCGTGCCGGACGAAGTGCTCACCGACATCGGGCTGCACGTCGTGGCGGTGAAGCCGGTCGCGATCGGGCTCTCGCGCCAGGACGTCCCGGAAGATCTTGTCAGCGCCGAGCGCGAGATCGCCGTCGAGCAGGCCAAGGCGACCGGCAAGCCCCAGGAGATCGCCGAGAAGATCGCCGAAGGCAAGATGAGCGCCTTCTACCGCGAGCGCGTCCTGGCGGAGCAGGAGTTCATCAACCCTGACAAGTTCAAGGGCACCGTCGCCGACTACGCGAAGAAGAGCGGCGGCACGCTGACCGGTTTTGCCCGGCTCGAAGTCGGCGTCGCCTGAGCGGCAAGGCAGCGCAAACAAGAAGCGGGAGACGCCACGCTGACGCGGCGTCTCCCGCTTTGCCGTTGATGGGGGCGACTGCCTCGAAGCGGTCAGTGAACCTGCTTCGCCGGCTTGAAGCCCTGGCAGCCACTGACTGGCGTCACGATCAGCCGCAGCGGCTCGTGCTGCGGGTGGCCGCACTCCTCGACGAGGCTCTCGGGCGCCTTGCGCGTCGTCCGGATCTGGACGAGCTGCTGCTGCTCCTGGTCATCCATCCGGCTGTGCTCGCCAAAGTGCACGCACAGCCCGCACTGGCCATCGTTCACGGTCATCATGGGAATCTCCTTCTTGCTAGCGTCAGCTAACGGGGCACTGAGGCAATATCGGTGCCCCGTCGCGGCCGGACAAGATAAATCACCGGCACTTTCAACATGCGACCCAGTCTCACAATGTATGTTCACCCGGATGACGGCAGGCGGGACAATGCCCCTTCATGAGCCAGGCCCAGCAGCGTCCCGAACCGGATGAGCGTGACGGTGTGGCGGGTCACGTCGGCGTGCCACATGCCGCTCCACCCTCCTGGCTCTGGCCCAGCCTGCTCATCATCACCGCCGTTGGCGCCATCCTGCTCGTGGTCATCTGGACCACGCGGCCAGAGGAGCGGGCACCCGAGCCCGCCGCCACGCCGGAACTGACCCCCGCCCATGGCGACTAGGAGATCGGCGTCTGCGAAGGCCGGGGGTGTGGTAACCTGACAGCATGAGCCGATCGAACGAACCGTTATCGGCCACGCCCCTGGACTACGCCACGCCACCACCGCGCCGCCGACGATGGCCGCTCGTCCTTGCGCTGGCCCTGCTGGGTGTCGTGCTCTTGGCGCTGTTGGTGCTCGGCTTCGGGTTGACCTCGATCACCACCGGCCCGCGCACCGTCATCCTCGCCAACCCGCAGACCGTGCAGGGGCTTCCCGCACCTCCGCGGGAACAGATGCAGAGCACGTTCGTACCCGCCGAAGGCATGGAGATGACGCTGAAGCAGCGCCAGTCGCGCTGGCTGCCGGGCGGATCGTTGAAGCTCGGCATCGACGACATCACCGGCGGGCAGGTGCTCGTGGCGGTGAGCGACGCCGATGGCAACGTGCTCCTCGCCCAGCGCTCGATGCGCGAGGCTGGGGAAGTGACCTTCGCCGATCCCGACGGCGCGCCGTTGCGCCTGACGCTGCTGGAGCTGACAAATCATCTCATCGGCGAGGACTTCGCCACCTTCCGCCTCGCCCCTGCCGACGCACCCGCCACCGAGCCCGCACTCTCCGAAGCGCAGAAGATCCAGCAACTCCTGGCGCGAATCGCCGCCCTGGAGAACGCCGTCTTCATCCGCAACGGCACGGAACACTCCGCCGCCGAAGCGGTGGAGCATCTCCAGCGCAAGTCGGCGAGCCTCGCCGAAGACCCGGATGCAACGGCGGAGCGCTTCATCGAGGAGGCGGCGAGTCGATCCAGCCTGAGTGGGCGCCCCTACCGCATCCGCCTTCCGGACGGGCGCGAGGTCGAGAGCGGCCCCTGGCTCCGCGAGCAGTTGAAGGAGATCGAACGCAATCCGGCCACGCGTCCGCCCCCGCCCGGGCCGGCAGGAGAACCGGATGCGACCGCAGGTGCGAACAGGGATAATGATCGGCGGATGGATCTGTCGCTCCCCACGCTCGGCGGAAAGCAGTTCTGGACGGACGTGCGCATCGACGCCGGCTGGCGGATCCAGCAGCACGCCCTCACGGGCGTCTTCCGCCTGCTGGACGATCACGATCGCCGCCGCGCCTCGGGAGCGCTTGCGGAGTGCGACGCCGCGTGGCGCGAGACGGGGCCGCCGCCGGCGCCGCGCGAGGGGCGGGAGGTGGTGGTCGTGCTGCACGGCCTGGGCCGAACGCGCGGGACGATGCAGCCGCTGGCGCACTCGCTGGAGGCCGCGGGCTTCGCTGTCGCCAATGCCGGTTATGCGAGCACGCGACAGCCGGTTACGGCGCATGCCGAGGCCTTGTCGAGCATCGTCGCGCACCTGGCCGGGTACTCGCGCGTGCACTTCGTCGGCCACAGCCTTGGAAACCTCGTCGTGCGGCGCTACATGGCGATGCGGGAGCAGGATCCGGCGGCGCACCCGGGCCCGCCCGTGGGACGCGTGGTGATGCTCGCCCCACCGAACAACGGATCGATGCTGGCAAAGCGCCTGAAGGACAACCTCGCCTTCCGCCTGGCGCTGGGGCCGTCGGGGCAGGAGATCGCGCAGTGGGAATCGCTTCCGACAGAGCTGGCGACGCCGCGCGATTTTGGCGTGATCGCCGGGCAGTGCTCCTTCATGGGCAACCCACTCCTCGGGGCAGATGGCGACCTGGTGGTGAGCGTCGATGAGACGCGCCTCCAGGGCTCGAGCGACTTTGCCTGCCTCGACGCGACGCACACCTTCCTGATGCGCAATCCCGAGGCCATGCGCATGACGGCCAGCTTCCTGCGCTGCGGGAAGTTCACGCCGCCGGCCTCGGAAGCCCCCACCGACTGACACATAGCGACGATCGCGATTCAGTCGGCGTAGCCGTCCGGGTGCTTGTCGAACCAGTGCCAGGCGGTGCGGATGATCTCCTCCGGATCCGTGTAGCGGGCTTTCCAGTCGAGGAGCTTGCGGGCAGCCGACGGGTCGGCGTAGAGCGCGATCGCATCGCCGGGGCGGCGCGGGCCGTACTCCACAGGCGCCGTGCGTCCCGTGACGCGCTCGGCCGCCTGGATGATCTCGCGCACGCTGAAGCCGCGGCCGGTGCCGAGGTTGAGCTGGATGACGCGGTGCTGCTCGAGGGCCCCCATGGCGCGGATGTGGGCGTCGGCAAGGTCATCCACGTGGATGTAATCGCGGATGCAGGTGCCGTCGGGCGTGGGGTAGTCGGTGCCGAAGACCGTGACCTTCTCCCGCTTGCCCTGGATCGCCTGGAGCACGACGGGGATGAGATGGGTCTCCGGATCGTGATCCTCGCCGAGCTGCCCCTGGGGGTCGCAGCCGCTGGCGTTGAAGTAGCGCAGGGCGGCGAACTGAAAGTCGGGGCGGGCGTGGGAGATGTCCTGGAGGATCTGCTCCACCTGCCACTTGCTTCGCCCATAAGGGCTGACCGGCTTCTTGCTCTCGGCCTCGGTGATGGGGACGCTCTCCGGGTCGCCGTAGACCGCGCACGTGCTGCTGAAGACGAAGCGGTTGATGCCCGCCTCCTCCATGCACTTCAGCACGTTGATCGTCGTGGCGACGTTGTTCGCGTAGTACATCAGCGGCTCGTCGACGCTCTCCCCCACGTACGCGTACGCCGCGAAGTGCATCACGCACTCGATCCGATGCTCGCGCAGCGCGCCGGTGAGCGCCGCGGCATCGTCCAGGTCCGCCCAGACGGCTGGGACCTTCAGGATCTCCGCGACGGCGCGATGCCCGCGCGAGGCGTTGTCGTAGATGACGGGCTTGTGGCCCGCCTTCATGAGTGCCTTGACGGTGTGTGACCCGATGTATCCGGCGCCGCCGGCGACGAGGACGTTCATTGCGAGGCAAGTGTAAGGCCGCCGGGCACGCACAGGAGCCGGGAATCGGCTGCGGAGAGCTTCAGCCTCGCGGTCAACGCGCCAAACGTCCGTCGCCCGACGCGTCGGCCGGGGTTGTGCTGGAGCCGGCGCGACGGGAGGCCCGCAACGGGATCGGCTCTTTCGGCACGAGCTTTGTTTGTGGTGATAAACCGGAGAAGCACGGGCCCGCTTCGGCGCGGCCGCCGTGCGCTGTTTCAGCAGACACACCCCCCAGAAGGAGAACAAATGTTCATCAATCGCCGCCGATCCGTCGCTGCAGTGGCCAATTCGGCCCGGGAGCAGGAGCACCGGCACCGCGTCCTCGTCGTCTCCGCCGTTGGCATCGCGCTGGCGCTGCCCATCGGCATGATGACGGGCTGCGAGAGCCTGCCGGGAGACGAGCCGGAGCAGGGCGCCGCCGCCGGCGGGCTTGCAGGCGGTCTCGCAGGCGCCGTCCTGGGCGGTGAGGACAATCGCCTCGAGGGCGCGCTGATCGGCGCCGTGCTCGGCGCCGGCGGTGGCTATCTCATCGGCCAGGAGATGGACAAGCGCAACGAAGAGGAAGCGCGCCAGGCCGCCGAAGAGGCGCGTCAGAGCCCGGCCACGGCCGACGAGGCGCGCGATGCTCGCAGCGCCGATCTCGACGACAACGGCTTCGTCACGGTCGATGAAGTGATCGCCATGGAGCAGGCGGGCCTGAGCGACGACGAGATGATCCAGCGTCTCGAGGCCACGGGCCAGGTCTTCGGACTCGGCGACGCCGAACGCCGCCAGCTCGAGCAGGGTGGCGTCAGCGACCGCGTCATCCAGGAGATGCCCCGCATCAACCGCGACCGCATTCCCGAAGAGCGCCGCCCCGACACCAGCGGCCGCCTCTCCGAGCCGCGCGACTGAACGAGCCGGCCATTCGTTGCAACCATCCGAGCCGCGGCGCACGTGCGTGTGCCGCGGCTTGCTTCCACTGACCCAAGGGTCAGCCCCCGCCCGGGACGTAACGCTGGGCGATCGGCATCCGCCGGCCGAAGCCGAAGGCGCGGCTCGTCACCTTCAGGCCGGGCGCCGCCTGCCGGCGTTTGTACTCGCTCCGATCCACCAGCGTGGCGACACGCACGACCGTCGCCCGCTCGAACCCGGCGGCGACGATCCGGTCGATCGACTGATCCTGCTCCACGTAGCGCTGAAGGATCGCGTCGAGCACCTCGTAAGGCGGGAGGGAGTCGGAGTCGAACTGGTCCGGCGCAAGCTCGGCGCTGGGCGGCTTCTCGATCGTGCGGCGCGGAATGAGCTCACGTCCCGCCGACGCGTTGATCTCCTCGGCGAGGCGATAGACGTCCGTCTTCGGCACGTCGCTGATCACCGCCAGCCCCCCCGCCATGTCGCCGTAGAGCGTGCAGTATCCGACCGCCAGTTCGCTCTTGTTGCCCGTCGTCAGCAGCAGCGCGCCGCTGCGGTTGGAGAGCGCCATGAGGATCGCGCCGCGGATGCGCGCCTGGAGATTCTCCTCCGTGAGCCCCGCGACGCCGCCGACGGGGGCCAGCGCCACCTCGTATGCCGCGTGCATCGGCTCGATCGGCACGACGTGGAACGCGATGCCCAGGTTCGCGGCAAGCTGCTCGGCGTCGAGGACGCTGTGGTCGCTGCTGTAGCGGCTGGGCATCGCCACGCCCGACACCTTCGCCGCCCCCACCGCCTCCACCGCCAGCGCCGCGACGACGGCCGAGTCGATCCCGCCCGAAAGTCCCACGAGCAGCCCGCTGAACCCGCACTTGCGGGCGTAGTCGCGCAGGCCAAGCACCAGCGCGTGGCGGATCGAGGCGATGCCGGCCGAGTGGTGCTCCAGCCGGTTGGCGTGCGTCGGCTTCTCCTTCGCGACGATATCCGGCGGCTCGAGATCCACTCCCTCCATGCGGCCGCGCTCGACGGCGCCGGCGAGGCTGGCCCCCGTGGGCTGGTCGCGCATGCCCCGGGGAGCGGGATCGATCTCGACGACGAGCAGGTCCTCCACGAACTCCCGCGCCTGCGCGACGACGTTCCCCTCTGCGTCGAAGGCCAGGCTGTTCCCGTCGAAAACCAGTTCGTCGTTGCCGCCGACCTGGTTGACGTACAGCAGCGGCACCCCCACCCGCTTCACCTGCTGCGCAAAGAGCGAGCGGCGGAAGTCGTGCTTGCCGGCGACGAAGGGGCTGGAGGAGCAGTTGATGAGCAGGCGCGCCCCGGCCTGGTGCAGGTCGAGAATCGGGTTCTGGTGATAGAGGCGGCGCCCGATGAGCCGCTCGTCGTTCCAGAGGTCTTCGCAGATGCTGATGCCGGCGGGGACCATGGGCCCGTCGCCGACGTGGAGCGAGATGACGTTGTTGCCCGTCTCGTTAGCCCCCGGCTCGAAGTAGCGGCTCTCGTCGAAGACGTCGTAGGTCGGCAGAAGCGTCTTGAAGTGGCGCGAGACGACGCGTCCGCCGCGAATGAGGGCGGCGGCGTTGTGGAGGGGGCGGCCGACGGGGCCGGGGTTGCGGTCGGCGTAGCCGACGATGACGTCGATCGCGCCGGACGTGGCGGCGGCGATGGCCTCGAGGGCGGCGAGGTTGGCGTCGATGAAATCGGACTTCAGCAGGAGGTCCTTGGGGGGATAGCCGACGAGGGCCAGCTCCGGAAAGACGACGGTGGTCGCCCCGGCCTCGGCGGCCCGGCGGGCGAAGTCGATGATGAGCCGGGTGTTGCCGGCGATGTCGCCGACGGTCGGGTTGATCTGCGCCAGCGCGATCCGCATGAGCCGATGGTATCGCACCGGTCTCGGCGGCGGTCAGTGTGCGGGAGACGCGCGCCGCTCCGCGGGCCGGCAGCGCGCGGCTGTCGAGGGGCGATAACCAGGCGGACCGCCTTGCCGGTGGCAAAAACGCCGGTGGCCCTCCGATAACGACGCGTCGTGAACCTTCACTAGAGCGTCGTGAACCTTCACGAGAGCGCCGTGAACCTTCACGAGAGCGTCGTGAACCTTCACGAGAGCGCCGTGAACCTTCACGAGAGCGCCGTGAACCTTCACGAGACCTGCGTGAACCTTCACGAGAACCGCGTGAACCTTCACGAGAGCCCCGTGAACCTTCACGGGAACCGCGTGAACCTTCACGAGGGCCAGGTGATCGTTCACGAGAGCGTCGTGGTCGACCATGTGAGTCATCTGGTCGACCGAGAGAGCCACGTGGTCGACCATAAGAGCGCCGCCGTCGAGCCCGCCAGCGACGAGGAGGACTCCCGACCCCGCACTACCGGACCTGCCCTGCCCCGGTCAGCCTCATCATCAGGGACGTGCCGCGAACCCGGCCTGAACCTGCTCGGCGGCGCGGCGGGCCTGCTCGTCGCGCTCCGCCATGATCCGCGCCAGCTTCTGGCGCTCGAGCTGCTTGGTCGGGTCGTTGCGCGTGGAGATGTGCCGCTGGAGCACCCAGCCGAAGTCGTCGTGGTGCTCCTGGTGGATCTTGCCCAGCAGCCAGCAGAAGGCATGGGCGACATAGACCGCCGCCATCAGCGCGAAGTAGCCGACGACCGCGGCGAGGAAATACTGCGCGCCGGTCAGCGCGAACGCCCCCGCCGCGGCGAAGGTGAGGTACCCGAGTGCTGAGAAGGCGACGACGTAGAGCGCAACCGAGACGAGGAAGAGGAGCACGCCCAGGAAGTACTTGCCCGGCGCCGCCAGCAGCACGCCGAGGACGCGGTGCGGCGCGAGATTGAGGAACGTGCCGCTCGTCGCCGCAGTCAGCAGGGTCGCGGGGAAGAGGATCGTCCCGAGCACCAGCGCGATGAGCCCCGCGGCGAGGGTCGGGCCGTCGGGCGCGCCCGCCCACCCCCCTGCCCGCCCCAGCGCCGCCGCCGGGCCGAAACAGAGGGCCAGAGCCGTCAGCACGGCCCATATCGGTCGCAGGAAGTCGTCGGAGATGCTGACGTTGCGGAGCACACCGGGAATCTCGTCGCGCTTCTCCGGGCCCGTTTCATCCAGGATGATCGCGTAGTGGGCGACGATGGCCAGCACGATCAGCCCGGCAAGCAGCAGCAGCGGCAGCGCGCCCACCAGGCTCAGCAGCACCATCCCCTGCACCAGCAGGTGCATCGCCAGCACGAAGCCAAGCACGAGGACATTCTGCGGCTGGAACAGCTCCAGCGGAATCGAATACCAGTGGACCGGCCGAATGTGCAGGGGAATCGGCTTGTACCCCCTGCCCGGCTGAACGTAGTTCTCGCGCGTGTTCGCGTATGCCAGGGTCGGCGGGGGCGGGCGCTGGCTCGGCTGCTCCCGACGAAGTTCCTGCAATCCGTGCGCGTTGTGCGGGGCAGGCGCGACATCGCTCGGCTCCGCGCCATCCTCGGCCGCTTCGTCACGCGGCCCCGGGGCGTGTGCGGGAGCGGTCCACGCTCCGGGCTCGGCCAGTTCAAGGTCGGTGACCAGCTCGCCGGTCTCCGGGTCGTAGCGCTCCCGGCGGGCCGGCTCCGGCTCCGCGCGAGGAGCGCCGACGCCGAGAATCGCCTCGAGAGACGCGCGGCGATCGATGCCCGACGGATCGGTGAAGCGCGGATAATCGACGAGCCCCGGGAGCTTCACCGGCCGCGGCGGACGCTGGGCGGCGGCTCCCCCCGCCGCGCCCTCGCGGGTATGCGGGAGGTCCGACGCGGCGCCATCCGTGAGCCGGATCGTGCCGTCCTCCTCCATCGCATCGAGCTCGTCGAGCTCCGGGATGCTGCGCAGGCGCCCGCACGCGGTGCACTGGACGGAGCCGCCGGCGTCCGCCAGCGGCACCTGAAGCCAGTTTCCACAATGACAGCGGAATCGGATCATCGCAGTGGGGTCAATCCTCCCGCCCTTCCCGCGTGTCGTGATGATACGGCCCAAAGGCGTGCGGCAGGCGCTTGGGGCGTCTTCCTACCCGCGCCTCAGAGGGGTGCTCCGGGCCCCGCTCCTGAGATTCCGGGCGCTCCGGGCCCCCGGGCGTGGCGGGTAGGTTCGGGGCATGACAACCGACCTCACCCACCGCCGCGGCATGCCGGAGGCCTCCTACAGCGTTGCGTCCATCATCGCCATCGTCTGTGCGATCGCCGCCTGGGTGGTGAGCGCCGGCTGGTCGATCCTTCTGGCGATCGTGGCGATCATCGCGGGCCTGATCGGGGCGGCCGCGGCGATCAGCCCGAACAAGCGCGGGGGCGTCATGAGCATTATCGCCATCCTGATCGGACTGATCGCGATCGTGGTGAGCATCATCGCCCTGATTCCGGGTGCTCACCTGACCCGGGCGCGGCGACTCGCCTAACTTAGCACGAATCCGCGTTTCTGGTCGGGCGCGTGTTCCGCCGCGGCTTCGCGGTCTCTAGGATCATCCGGCCAGCTCATGAACATCGTTTGTTTCGCGCAGCAAAACTGGGACGTCTGCTGGGTGACCAAGCAGCAACTGCTCAGCAGACTTGCGCGCCGCGGGCACCGCGTCCTCTTCGTCGACCCGATCCCCGCAGCGCGCGGGGCGGCGGGAGTCCCTGGCGTCGCGTCGGCCCTCTCGAACTGGCGAAACCGGTGCGTTCTGCAGGAGGTGCAGGACGGCCTGCACGTCCTGACGCCGCGCCAGCTGCCCCGGTTTCCCGCCCGCCTCACTGCGCGGCTCCGGATGGCCACCGTCGCCCAGGCTGCGGAGAACCTGGGCCTCTGGGCGCCGGCTGCGCTCTGCCTCTGGCCGGCGCAGCGATGGCTCATTCACACCGTCAACCCGGCGGCCACGGTCTACTTCGCCGAGGACGACCACACGCAGGAGAGCGGCGCGGGCCCGGCCTTTGCCGAGCATCAGCGGATTCAGGAGCAGCGCCTGCTCGCGGAATGTGACCTGGCGCTGTCGGTCTCTCCCGTCCTGCTGGAGCGGTTTCGCGCCGTTCAGCCGAACAGCCACCTCCAGGAGAACGGCGTCGATCTCGAGCAGTTCACCCCGTCAGCGCTGGACGCCGCAGAAACACACCCGCTGCTGGTCGATCGTCCGCGCCCGCGCCTCGGATTCGTGGGGCAGGTGGACGAACGGGTGGACCAGGAACTCGTTGCGGCGCTGGCACGCCGCTTCGCCCAGGGCGTGGTGGTGATGGCGGGCCGGGTGAAGCCGGGGCTGGACGTCTCGCGGCTGAAGGCGGAGCCGAACGTGATCTTCACCGGCTTCGTGGATTATCCGCAGCTCGGCACGATCTACCGCGAACTCGACGTGGGGCTGGTCCCCTACGTGCAGGCGCCGCTGACGCAGGGATGCAACCCGCTCAAGGTCTACGAGTACCTCGCGGCCGACCTGCCGACCGTCGCGACCGAGCTTTCCGGGCTGAACAGCACGCGGCAGGCGATATCGGTCGGCGCCGATCCGCAGGCGTTCATCGCGGCCGTCGAGGAGGCGCTGGCCAACCCCGACCGGCTGCGCCACCAGCGCCGCCGGGTGGCGGAGTCGGCCAGCTGGCAGCGACGGGCCGACGAGCTGGAGGAGAGGCTGAACGAAGCGCTGGCCCTGGCCACCGCGCGCCGCCAGCGCGAGCGCCGTCGCCACCCGCGGCCGGATCGGCATGGGCGCCGCGCGATCCGCGTGACGCCCCGGCTTGACGGCAAGGACGCCAGCGTCCGCCTGCTCCATGACAATTACGGCGACAACGGCCTCTCCGCGCAGCAGCACGTGCTCTACCTGCTCAGTCGCGCGGCCGGCCTCAGCTACTACGCCCTGCGCCGGGCCGGCCGCCTGCTGAAGGGGGACACCGAGCCGATTCGCCGTATCCTCGTCGTGCGCAACGGCCATCTCGGCGACACGGTGGTCTTTCTCCCGACGCTGGCGGCCCTGCGTGCGCGTTACCCGGGTGCGAAGATCACGGTTGCCATCGCGCCCGGCAGCGGCGCGCGACAACTGCTGGAGGCCTCGCCCTACGTGGACGAGGTGCTCCCGCTGGACTTCTTCAACCGCTCCCGGCGCGACCGGTTCCGCGGCGCGTTGCGCCTGCTGGCGCGCGGCTTCGACCTGGCGGTGGGGGGCGTCTGGTACTTCCACCTTTCCGAGGCGGTCTTCAGCGGCGCGCCGCTGCGGCTGGGGTTGTATGACGGCCATCCGCTCCAGCGCTATGCGGACCGCGTGGTCATGCTGGACCCGAACCTGCACGAGGCGGAGAACAACCTGCGTCTCGTGGAGCTGCTGACGGGGCCGATCGCGACGGAACTTCGCGTCCCCCGCCTGCGGCTCGAGGAGCGCAGCGTCGCGGAGAGAGCCGAGGCGCTGCATCAGCAGCTCGGCGTGCCGGACGGGGCAACCGTGATCGCAATGCACCCGGGCAGCAAGCGTCCCAGCCGGCGCTGGCCCGCACGCCGCTTCGCCGAGCTGGCGACCGCCCTCCTCGAGAATCGCCCGGAACTGCACGTCGTCTTCACCGGCGCAGGCTCCGAGGAGAAGGCCCTGATCGGGCTGATCCGCGGAGCCATCCCGGCGGGGCTGCGCGAGCGGACGTACGACGCCGTCGGCGCCGCGGATCTCGTGGGAGTGGTGGGCTACTACGACCGGTGCCGGGCGCTGGTGTGCAACGACACGGGAGTCATGCACGTGGCGCGGGCGCGCGGCGTGCCCGTCATCGCGATCATCGGCCCGGAAAACGACCGCCGCTGGGGCCCGCACCCGCTCGGCCCGGCACCGGCGGTGAGCGTGCGCCAGCAGGTGCCCGGTACGCCGCACGGCAAGTGGGACTGTCCCTGGAACCTCTCGCTGGAGAGCATCGACGCCCGCCGCATCCAGCGGCACGTCGAGGCGATCCTCGACGGCACCTTCCTCGAGGCCCATCACCTCGAGCCGGTCGAAGCCGGTGGGCAGCGCTTCTATCCGCTGGTTCGCGACGTGCGGCGACTCAGTTTCGCGCAGCTTTCAGAGCTTGGCCTGCGCCTGCCGCGCGTCGCCGCCGTTGTTCCCGTCGATCCGGCGCTCCTGGGCGAGCAGGGCCGGCGCCAGGATCCGGAAACCGTCGCCGCAGCAGCACGCGAGTTGCGGAGGCAGCTCTACCCCGCGATCCATACGCTGGTCGTCACCGACCGCCCCGACGACCTCGCCGGCCACGACCTGGCCAGCGCACAGGTGATGGAGTGCCCGCCGGATGATCCGGATGCCGCCTGGAGCCTGGTGCTGGCGGCCACGGACGCCGAGCTCGTCTGGACGACCGCCGCCGGCGTGATGCACCCGCCGGAGGCCGTCTCCAGCCGGGTCGGCGTCTTCCTTCGCGGGCCCCATGCCCATGTCGTCGATGGCCAGCGCGCCTGGCCGGTTCGCCGGCTGGTGACGGCGGACCTGATGAGCGGCAACCTGCTCGTGACGCGCTCGAGCCTGGAGGATCTGCTGCTCCATCCGCTGCGTCACTTCCCGGAGCCGGAGGCCGAACCGGAGCCGGCGCCGGACCTGGCGACGGTGGGCGCCTGAGCGTGGGTTTGTCATTCCAGCGTGCGCCGCTACGGTTGCGGGCCGCGTCACGCGCCCGTGCCGTTCCTTCCGCCAGCCACGCCATATGACCGCCACTCCGGACATGCCCCCGCGCGACGCCTCCAGGAGAGGCGGCCTGATCGACAAGGTCCGCCGCCGGCTGACGCTCTCGCACCTGGTGCCGGCCTTCGTGCACGAGGTGGACAAGGTTCGTCGCCAGAACGAGCAGCTGGAGTGGCGCCTCCAGCGCATGCACCGGGCCTGCGGGCGCATCGAGATGCGCCAGCTCGCCGACGCGCCGACGCTCCAGGAGGCGGAGTTCCAGGTCTTCAGCCAGTGGGGGGAGGACGGCGCGATCCAGTGGCTGCTGCGGCGCGTGCCGGTGGAGCGAAAATTCTTCGTCGAGTTCGGGGTGGAGGCATACCACGAGGCCAACACGCGCTTCCTTCTCACCGACTGCGGCTGGAGCGGCCTGGTGATCGACGGCGACCCGGGACAGGTGCAGATCATCCGCCAGAGCACCTACCACTGGTTCCACGACCTGCGCGCCGTCGCCTCGTTCGTGACCGCGGAGAACATCGACGACCTGCTGCGGGAGAACGGTGCCTCGGGCGACATCGGCCTGCTCAGCATCGACATCGCCGGCTTGG
>JAEZED010000168.1 GCA_023417885.1 Planctomycetota bacterium | reverse complement strand
CGGTTTGAAACAGGATCCAACCACGGCGATCCACGAGCATCGCCGTCGTCTTTCTGCGCAGTCGCTTCCGCCACCGCTCAGGTACCGATCCCCCACCGGAACGGATCCTCCGGGTCGATCAGGAGGGTCGCCTCGCCCGTCACGTATGCCCGCCCCGCGATCCGTGGAATCAGCACACCATCCTCCCGCAGGCGCACCGAGCCCTCGAAGACCGACCCCACGATCGACTCCTGACGCCAGGCCTGCCCCGGCGCGAGCTTCCCGTCGGCGTACAGGCATGCCAGCTTCGCCGATGTGCCCGTCCCGCACGGCGAGCGGTCGTACGCCTTGCCGGGGCAGAGCACGAAGTTCCGCGAATCGTTCCGCGCGTCGGCGGGCGGACCGAACAGCTCGATGTGATCGATCTCCCCGCCGCCCGCGCCGGTGATGCCTGCCGCCGCCAGGGCCTGCCGGATGCGCCAGGTGACGTCCGTCAGGCGTTCGACGTTGCCCGCCACCAGGTCTTCGGCGTGCTGGCGGACGAGGAAGAACCAGTTCCCGCCCCAGGCCACGTCGCCCACCACGCGGCCCATTCCCGGCACTTCCACCGCGACGTCCTTCGCGTGTCGGAACGACGGGACGTTCTCGATCGCCGCGCCGTTTCCGCCGTCGTACTCGAAGGCGATCACGCCCACGGGGGTTTCGAGCTTATGCGACCCGGGGCCGATGCGCCCCAGGTGGCCCAACGTCACCGCCAGGCCGATCGTGCCGTGGCCACACATGCCCAGGTAGCCGACGTTGTTGAAGTAGATGACCCCGGCGCAGCACGTCGGATCGGTGGGTGGAACCAGCAGCCCCCCCACCATCACGTCCGACCCACGCGGCTCGTTGACGACCGCCGATCGGAAGGCGTCATGCCTTTCCGCGAACAGGCGGCGGCGATCAGACAACGGGCCGGCTCCAAGGTCAGGCCCGCCGGCGATGACAATGCGCGTCGGCTCGCCGCCGGTGTGGCTGTCGATGACGCGAACCTGCTCGAAGTTGCCGCTCATGTGTGTCCTCAATCCCGGCGCGACTCGCCGTCGATCAGGCGCCACATGGCGGTCGGATTGGTGTCGCGCAGGCAGGCGGGCAGGCGCGCGTCGCGCACGTTGTCGTAGCACTCGAGCTGCGTGAACCGCGCGATCGCCGCCGGCATCCCTACCGCGGTGAAGTGCGGCTGGCTGGTCGCGGGAAACGGCCCCCCATGCTGCATGGCCGGGGAGACCGCGACGCCGGTCGGCATCTTGTCATTCAGCAACCGCCCCACCTTCGGGCGCAGGGCGACGGCGAGGGTGTCGTAGGCGGTCTCGTCCGCCCCGCCGCGCGCCGAGTAGATCGTGCCTGTCAGGTTCCCCTCCAGGGAGTCGATCACCTGCCGCGCCTGGTCCACGTCGTCCGCCACGACCATCAGCGAGGCGTTGCCGAAGCACTCCGACTGGAACACCGCCGGCGCGCCCAGGAACCGTTCGGCCGGAACACGGAGCAGCGTGTTCGACACGCTGCAGGCGCCTGGCGGGTCCGATTCCACCGCCGCCCCGCCGACCAGCACCTCCGCGCCGGCATCGTGGAGATCCCCGATCGCCGACAGCAGCCCCTGCTGCCCCGACTCGGAGAACAGCACGCCGGCCGGTGCCGCGCCCATCTTCGAGCGAACCGACTCGACAAACGCAGCGGTCGCCTCGCCGCGCAGCAGCAGCACCAGCCCCGGGTTGGTACAGAACTGGCCGGTCCCCATCAGCACGCTCGTCACAAACTCCGCCGCGATCTCCTCCGCGCGCTCTGCCAGCGCGCCGGGAAGGATCACGACCGGGTTGATGCTCGACATCTCCCCAGAGAAGAGCGTGCCCGCCGCATCCGCGGCTGCCTTCAGCTTCAGCCCGCCCGCGCGCGAACCGGTGAAGGCGACTGCCTTCAGGCGGTGATCGGCGACCATCCTCGCCCCGTCCTCCGGCGCCATGTGATAGATCAGCTGCACAGCTCCATCGGGAAGCCCCGCGTCACGGGCCGCCTCGTGCGCTGCCTCGGCGAGCAGGCGGCTTGTCGTCGGGTGAAGCGGATGGGCCTTGGCGATCACCGGATTTCCCGCCGCGATGGCCGCAGCGAAGTCGCCGCCGCTGATGGCGTTGAACGCGAACGGGAAGTTGTTCGGCCCGATGACAAGCACCGGCCCGATCGGGGCGAAGCAGGACCGGATGTTCGCCTTCGTGTCGATCGTTGGCCTGAGCCACGTGCCGTCTCGCGCCGCGGCGGCGGCCTGGCGAAGCTGATTCGTCGTCCGCGGAAGCTCAACGTCCTTCAGCCGGGGCGACGCCGCCAGCGCCGTCTCCTGGCTTGCGACAGCGACGATCGCCTCTGCGCGCGCTTCGATGCCTGCGGCGTAGCCGTCGAGGAAGGCGGCGATGCGCTCGCCGGGCACCGCCCGCATCGGCGCCGCGGCCGCGTGGGCGGCGGCGAGCGCGGCATCGAGGTCATCCCACCCGCTGACGGGATAACGCTCCTCGAGCGCCTGCCGCGTCCTCGGGTTGGTGGCGTTGAAGGCTTCACCGCCGGATGAGGCGCGCCAATCGCCGGCGAGAAGTATGGGATGGACAATCCGGTTGGTTTGGCTGGTGGGCGGGGCCATCGTCGGAAGCTTAGGGCCGGCATGCCGACCCGCCTCGGGACGTCGGCTCCAAGCGCGGGCGAGGCGACCGCCGATCTCAGCGACCCATGGGGCGGGTACGGATGCCGTCGCGGATGATTCGGAGGACGCGCTCGCGTTCCTCCCCCTCCAGCCGGAGGCGCGGCGGGCGCGTGTGCTCGGTTCCGAAGCCGCACTCCACGGAAGCGAGCTTGATGTACTGGACGAGCTTCGGATGGACGTCGAGGCGCAGCAGTGGCTCGTACCAGCCGTAGACCTGCCGCGCCTGCTCGAACTCGCCCGCCTCGAGCAGATCCCACAGCAGGCGGTTCTCGGCCGGGAAGGCGTTGACGAGGCCGCTGATCCAGCCGGTGGCGCCGACGATGTAGGTTTCCATGACGAGGTTGTCGACGCCGCAGAAGATCGCCAGCCGGTCGCCGATGGCATTGCGGATGCGCACGACGCGACGCGGGTCGTCGCTGGACTCCTTGATCGCGACAATGGTCGGCAGATCCATGAGGTCCGGCATCGTTTCGGGCAGCAGGTCGACGCCGTAGCTGACCGGGTTGTTGTAGAGCATGATCGGCACGTCCGTCGCCTTCGCGACCTCACGGAAGTGGTAGACCGTCTCACGCTGATCCGACTTGTAAACCACCGACGGCAGGACCATTGCCCCGTCGACCCCGGCCTTCGCAGCGGCTTCCATGAAACGGCACGCGGCAGCCGTACTGTTCTCAGCCACTCCCGTGAGCACCGGCACGCGTCCGGCGACGTGCTCGACGGTGCGACGAAGGACTTCGATCTTCTCGGCAGGCTCAAGCGAGCTGTTCTCGCCGACGGTGCCGATCATCACGAGGCCGTGGATGCCGGCGTCCAGCATCGCATCGAGGTGGGCGAGCGTGGCAGGGATGTCGAGGGCGTAGTCGGAACCGAACTGCGTGCAGGCGGCCGGGAAGACGCCGCGCCATTGGGTGTTCATCGGGTAAGTCTCCTGTGTGGCGGGCGATGATACGGCATCGGAGCCGTTTGCCACACCAGCGCGCGGCTTCGCACAACGTCACGGCATCGCGGGCCGCGCGACGCGAAGCGATGGTGAGGCGCCGGTGCTACCGGGCCTTCGGCTCACTCCTCCTCGCGGATCCAGACGATCGAGCGGCCCCCGCGGTTGTTGCGGGCATAGTTCGGTATCGCCAGCACCGCCGAGCCGTCGGCGAACGTGCCGCGGATCGCAATCACGCCGCCCAGCAGATCCGGCATCCACTCGGCGGTGAAGCGGGCGCCGGGCGCCACGGCCTTGGTGAGGTCCTGGTCCACGCTCTCGATGTTGTAGATGAGCGGCCCGTAACGCAGCGCGACCCGCCCGCGCGTCGCCTCGACCTGGTCGATGGCGTGCACCTTCTGCACGGCCAAAGGTAGGAGGAACTCGACGCGGTCGCCGTGGTTCCAGTCGCGCTCGATGACGGCGTAGCCATTGTTGATGCGCGTGGCGAAGGGGCGGCCGTTGACGCGGAGGGAGAGGAGGCCGTCCGCCTTTGGCGTAGCGCTGTAGATCTCGCTCACGCTCCGGTCAGGGACGCGGATGCGAAGGGCGAAGTTGCCCGCCTCGCTCGGGTTGACCGTGATCGCAACGGCACCTTCCCAGGGATAGTCGGTCTTCTGCACCAGCTCGACGTCGCGCCCGCCGACATTCTCCACGCGCATCGTGCCGCCGATGAAAAGATTGACGTAAATGCCCTCGTCATACTTCGCATACGCCCAGGTGGGAAGCGAGAGGAGCGTGCGCGGGATGTTGCCGACGCAGCACGGACACACGTGCCATGGATAACGCTCGTCGTCGGTGTCGAGGGCGTTGGTGTAGGTGAAGTTGCGGCCCTCGAGATCCAGGTCGGAGAGAACCGCGTTGTAGAGCGTCTCCTCGTAGAGGTCGGCGTACCGCGAATGGCCGAAGGCCGTGTTCATCCGGTGCTGGAAGAAGATCAGCCCGGCGCCGGAGCATGACTCGCAGTAGGCGCGGTTGGGGAGGGAGTAGTCTCCGCCGAACCCCTCGGCCGATTCGCCGCTTCCGACGCCGCCGGTGACGTAATACTTCCGGTTGACGAGGTTGTCCCAGAGGGAGCGGACGGCGGACTGGTAGTCGGCGTCGTCCGACCGCTTCATGGCGTCCGCCATGGCGGCGTAGGTGTAGACCGCGCGGACTGCGTGTCCGACGACGGAATACTGCTGTGTCACCGGCAGGTGCGACTGGTGGTAGTCGCTGCCGAGCCCGTAGTGGGCGTCAGGCCCCTCCTGTGCGGTTCCGCGGCGATCCAGCAGGAAGCGGGCGAGGTCGGCGTATTTCGCCCCCTGCCCTTCGCCTTCGACCTCGTCAACCAGATCAGCAAAGCGGAAGAGGGCGATCTCCATCCCCTGATGGCCGTCGTACCAGTCCTGCTTTGGGGCAGGCCCGATGTTCTGCTCCCAGCAGTCTGCGAGCTTCTTCGCCGCGTCGTAGAGACGACGATCCTGCCCGTCGGTCGAGCGGAAGTGGGCAATTGCGGCCTCGATGAAGTAGCCGGCGACGTATCCCTCGTGCTCCGTGCGATAGCGCGGGCTCCAGCGCTCCGGCGTCCGGTCGCCGTCGCGCACGGTGCCGAGGGTGAATCGCGTCTGGAAGTAGCCGTCCGGCTCCTGCGCCGCAAGCAGCAGCGGGATCCATTCCTCGAGCTTGGAGCGCATCGCCTCCTGCGCCGCGAGAATCTCCGCGTCCCCCCCGGCGTCCACCCTCTGCGCCAGGGACATCGCCTCGATCGTGTTCAGCACCCACGCATTGGAGAAGGGGTAGCCGATGTGCTTCTCGTACTCCTTCCCCGCCAGCTTGTTGCCCGCCTGGATGATGTTGTTCATCCCACCTTCTTTGAGGTCGGGCTTGTCGATCTGCGCGATGCAGTGCGGGATCCAGTTGACGATCGTCGCCTTGATGCGCGGATTCCAGAACGTGCTGTCGATCGTGTAGCGGCCGGTGGGGATCGGCTCCACATCCGCGATCTCCAGCCGCGGCTCCACGCGAACCGTGACGGTGTCCTCCGAGGTCAGGGATCCCGCGCTTGCCTGGAGACTGATCGTGTACTCACCCGGCGCCGAGAAGGTGGCGGCGGTGTCGAGGGAATCGGCATCGTCGAAGCGGACCTCACCGGGGCCGGCGGCCTTCACCCAGATCGCCATCTCCTCCACGCCCGGCTTCCCGGTGCCCCGAACGCGCCCGTGCAGCCACGTCCTGCCGTTCTCGACAACGATCCGATCCGGCCCCGCATCGAGGATCGGCGGGAAGTCCGGGGAGTTGCCCGAGTCTCGAACGCGCCACTCCACGACGCCCGTGGACGACTCGCCCCGGGCGTCGATCTCCAGTCGCAGCTTCGTGGTGCGGATCTCGTCGAATTCGAGGACGTTGAAGCGATCAGGCTCGAGACCGATCTCGCCCGGGACCGACGACCAGTCGGTGCCGCTCCAGTACATGAGCCGGGCCGCGGCGGGCGCGGCAAGGCCGCGACCGTCGATGTACCAGTAGATCTCGACGCCGTCGGTGGCTATCTCGACGGGCCAGTCGTACTGCACCCATTGCGTTCCGCGTTGCGGCCAGTTGCCATAGGCGCCGCCGGACGCATCGCGCGAGTTTCGCGGGGTTCGCCCATCGTTGATGCCTCCAAGGCGCTCGTGGCCGGAGACGAAGGATGCCGAGGGCGTTGCGACGATGCCGAGGTTGGCCCGCGCCGGGCGCGTGGCCGGGGCCGTGGACGGCGCGTCCTGTCCGGAGGCGGAGGTTACGGCCAGCAGCGCCATGGCTGACAGGATCAACAGGAGATGGTTCACGATTTTCAATTCCTCTGGTTGGCTGCGGAGGCCTCGGCGGCGTTGTCTGAGGGCCGACGCGGCTCGGCGTCGTAAAGCGCGCGGACGAAGAAGTCGTAGAGCCGCCGGCGACCGTAGGCGGAGCCAAGCGAGCCATGCCCGCCGCTGGGGACGACGAGCAACTCGAAGTCCTTGTTCGCCCGGATCAGCGCGTCGACGACCTGCATGGTGGAGGCGGGGTCGACATTGCGGTCGGCCTCGCCGACCACCAGGAAGAGCCTGCCCTGGAGCTTGTGGGCATCGGCGACGTTCGACGACTTCTCGTAAGACTCGTCGACGGGCCAGCCCATCCAGGCCTCGTTCCACCAGATCTTGTCGACCCGGTTGTCATGACAGCCGCAGTCCGCGACGGCGGCATCGTAGAGGTCGTGGTGATCCAGCAGCGCGCGCATCGCGTTCTGCCCGCCGGCGGACCCGCCGTAGATGCCGACCCGGGTGATGTCCATCGCCGGCTCATGCTCGGCGGCGGCCTTGATCCAGAGCTTGCGATCGGGGAACCCGGCGTCGGCGATGTTCTTCCAGGCGACGTCGTGGAACTTCTTCCCGCGGTGGTTGGTGCCCATCCCGTCGATCTGAACGACGATGAAACCCAACTCCGCCAGCTCCTGCTGCGAAAAGAGCGGGCGGAACGTCTTGGGGACGTGCGCTCCGTGGGGCCCGGCGTAGATACTCTCGATGACCGGATATTTTCGGCCGGGATCGAAGGTTGTCGGGCGCCAGATGACGCCCCAGATGTCCGTTTCCCCGTCGCGCCCCTTGGCCACGAAGCGCTCGGGGCGCTGCCACCCGGCCGATTCGAGGCCGGAAACGTCGGCCGCAGCGAGCGAGGCGATGAGCGATCCATCGCTGGAGCGGCGCAACTCGGTGACGGGCGGGAGGTCGACGCGTGAATAGCGATCGATAAAGCTCTGGCCGTCGGGGGAGAACTCGACGTCATGCACGCCATCACCCTCGGTGAGGACGACGAGATCCGAGCCGTCGAAGTTCACGCGGCACCAGTGGATGTGGTAGGGATCCTGGCCGGGGACGACTCCGCCCGCGCGGAACCAGATCTGCCGCTTCTCCGCATCGACGCGCTCCACGCCGCGCACGACCCAGTCGCCGCGGGTGATCTGACCGCTCACCTCACCGGAGGATGCGTCGTAGAGATACAGGTGGTTCCAGCCGTCGCGCTCGGATGCCCAAATCAGTTCGTCGGTCTCTGACAGGCGGTGCAGGTAGCTCTTTTGCGAGTAGTCGATGAAGGTGGGGCTGGTCTCCTCGATGATCGTGCGCACTTCGCCGCCGGTGCTGACGCCGATGACGCGCATCACCTGGTGACCCCGCTGGTTGTAGAGGAAGCGGAACTCGCTCCCACCGGGCGACCAGTGCCCTTCCCGGATGGCCCAGGGGTTGTCGAACAGCGTGTCGTCGAACTCGATCTCGCGCCCCGACTCGATCTCGAACATCACCGGCCGGTCCTGGGGGACCGGATCGCCAGGCTTCAGGTACTCATACCATTGGAGCTTCGGCTGAAGCTGGTCGCGCGGACTGGATTCGACGTAATAGACACGGCGATCGCCACCCGGGCGATGACGCATGAACACGACGAACTTCGAATCAGGGGACCAGTGGACGGGCCCGCGGTAGGAGAGCGCCTCCTTGCCATCTTCGGTGAGGGGCCGACTTTCCCCTCCTTCGCTGTCGTGCAGGCGCGCGTTGTGGTCGTCGAACTCGACGACCCACCGCCCGTCGGGCGACATCGTGTCCCGACGGGGACGGCCTCGCTGCTCAGCCTCCTCATTCGGCTGCGTCGTCGCCTGGTCAGACTGGGCGCCCCGCGTGGTGGCTTGGCGGGTGGTCGAATCCTCTTCTTGCGGATCGATAACGACCACGGCGGGCTCATTCTCCGCCTCATAAATGCCCAGACGCTGACCATCTTCGGTCAGGAGTTCCCAGACGTGGCCGGCGTATGTGTGCTGGTGATGCTGCTCGCCGGCGGCGATTGTGCCGTATTCCTGTGGTTCCCCGCTCGTGTCGCGCCAGACCAAGCGAATCGGCCCGTCGGTACGGTTGATGAAGATCAAGCCGCTTTCGGGCCCCGTGCGGACACTTCGAGCACGCCGTGCTTGCCTGAGACCACCGAACAGCTCTGAAAGGTCACCCTCGAGAGGTCGCAGCTCCGTCACCGCTCGATCGGTGACAAGTGGTTGTCCATGACCGGCAGCAAGCAGGAACACCTGGTCGCCCTGGAAGACCAGTCGCTGGATCGGCAGGCGGGCGGGATCAACGGCCTCCTCGAGCAGATCGCCCAGAGCCCGGGCCATCCGGTCATGATCGAAGGCCGGGGTGATGCGGCCTGTTTCCGTTTCGACGAGCTGCCAGTGCCTCCCCCCTTCCGGGGAGTCGACTGCAAACCAGAGGGCTCGGCCGTTCTCGAGCCACCGGGCCGCGACGCGGTCATTGAGAACGCCGCCCTGCATCCTCTGACGAAGCGAGGCGGCGCGCTCGTAATCGTCGCCCGTCCCCTGTGCGGCGGCGGTAGCGGGCGTTGCGAGGAGAAACGCGGCGGCGAGAGTGCTCGCCGCGACGAGAGAACTCCGCAAGATGCGCTCGATCATGCCGGGCATCGTACAGGAAGCGACGCCAGGTTCATCCCATGTCAACGGTTTGGGCCCGCGAGCGTCTGCCGGCGCTCACGAGCCCTTTGGTCACCGTGAAGAGATTGTCTGCCGCGCCCCACCGACGACGGAGGCAGGGTCGCGACGAAGTGACGCCTGGCACTCACCAGCCGACAGCGCACGCGGCGGACGAGCGGCCGCCATATCCCCCGAAGCGATCGCGACGGCACGATCGGAAGATTTTCACTGTATTAGCGCAAACTTCCCGATATCGCGGCACGACGGTTGCGAGAACCTCTCGCGAGCGGATGACGTTCACCGCTCGGGGCGTGGCTGGCGGTCGAATCTCCTGACCAACCCGGTCGAGTTCAAACCTGCCGCGCCTTGGCGTGTCCACTCAAGGCATTGCGCTGGGCACCTGATAGTCCGCATAACCCCTACAGGTGATTTTGATGTGAGTGAATATGTGCGCTATGTTCAACGGTGACCGACCGATCCATCGCCTTTGGTGGATCCAACAGGCACCTCCGACTCCCCCTGCCCGGCGAAACCGGGACCCCGCCCAACCGAGTCACTGCCCTGTTGCTGTTGTTGTCCGTAGCCCCGATTGCTTTCCGCACGCGTGAGAGCACGTTACCCAGTGTGCCTTGCGGTCAGCAGCCATACGACAAGTAGCTGGTAGATAGCGTCGCGCCGCGATGCCGGTGTAAGCCCTTGACTGCCATATCAGCCGTCTGCGCCACGCCTAGGGGCATTTTCCTTTAGTGGCTGCTTGGTGAGTACGCCCACGCCGCCGTTGCCTGGTTCCTCCCGAAGCACCATCTGTAACGGAACAAAACCCATGTCACGTTCGAAGCTCCCTCGCCGTTCTACGATTGTCACGCGCCGCCAGCAACACCGCTCTCACGAGGCGATGCATCGCCCGATATTCGAGCCGGTAGAGGCCCGACGAATGCTCGCCGCAGACACGGGCCTAGCCGGCCACTGGGCTTTCGACGACAGCGACGTCTCTGGTATCAGTGTGCAGGACAGGAGCGGAAACGGCTTCCACGGCACGCTCGAGAATGGAGCCGGCATCGGTGATGGACGCGTCGGGCAGGCGGTGGAACTCGATGGGAACAACGACTTCGTGAAGGTCGGCAACGTCTTGGCGAAGGGCGGCTCGCAGATGAGCGCGGCTGCTTGGGTGTTCAAGAAGGACTCGCGTAGCGACGATCGCGTAATCTCCAAATCAACGGACGTCTACCTCACGAGCAAGTACATCTGGTCGCTTGGGGTCGCAGGTGATCGCGTCACTGTGCGACTGCAAACCGACGGCAAGACGAACAGTTTTGCAGGGCCACGGATCAGTTCAAACCAGTGGCACCACCTCGCATTCAGCTATGACGGGCGATATGTCCGCACGTTCGTCGACGGGAACCTGGCAAGCACGCATGGTGCTACCGGTCTGATCCCCTCGTCGAACGCGCAGGTCGTCATCGGGAACAACGATGCGGGCCTGCATAACAAGTACTTCAATGGATCAATTGACGATGCTCGTCTCTACGACCGCGCCCTCTCTGCGGGAGAGGTGGCCGAGTTGGCCAACCCGCAACAGGTCTCGGTCCCGCTTTCGCCGACCGACTTGAAGGCTACCGGCGCTTCCAGCAGCCGCATCGACATTGCCTGGAAGGACAACAGCGATAACGAGAGCGGCTTCCGGATCGAGCGCCGCACGAGCGGCGGGAGCTGGAGCGAGGTCGCAGCCGTCGGTGCTGACGCCACCAGTTGGGCTTCCACCGGCCTCCAGCCTGGCACGCAGTACGACTTCCGCGTCCGCGCCTACAACTCGGCGGGAAACAGCGAGTACAGCAATGTCGCTTCTGCAATGACTGATTCAGGCCAGAACTGGCTGATCGCCGAGGACTTCAGCAACGGGGCCGGCAACTTCACCGTCATCGACGGCAACTGGGGCGTCTCGGGTGGCGCCTACCGGATCACCTCGGCCAACAGCGCCCCCACCGCGCACCTGAATAATCGCGCGGTTCACGAAACCATCGTTGACGGGGATTTCACCCTCGAGGCCGACACCACCTCTGCCAACACCAGCACCCCGTGGAACGACGTCGCGGTGATCTTCGGCTACCAGGATCCCCAGAACTACTACTTCTTCAGCTCCAACCAGAGCAACGACGGTGGCACGAACGGTCTCTTCAAGGTGACTGACGGCCGCAGCACGGAGTTGGCGGACATCGATCAGACGATCAGGCCGGGCGCCACATACAAGATGCGAGTCGAGCGCATCGGCGAGCAGATCCGCGCTTACCGCAACGGCGCCCTCGTCGCCACCACTACCGACAGTACGTTCATGTCCGGCAAGGTCGGCTTCGGCACTAAGAATGACGTCGGCACCTTCGACAACCTCTACGTAAGCGGCAAGACTGAGCAGCCGCCCACGGAGCAGGCGCCCAACGCCCCGTCCAACCTTGAGGCGGCCGCCGCCTCCGGCTCGCGGATCGACCTGACTTGGCGCGACAACAGCGACAACGAGAGCGGTTTCAAGATCGAGCGCAGCAGCAACGGAACGAACTGGAGCCAGATCGCCACTGTCGGCGCCAATGTCACGACCTACGCCGCCACCGGTCTCTCGAGCGGAACCACCTACCACTTCCGCGTCAGGGCCACGAACGCGGCCGGCGACAGCGCCTACTCCAACACCGCGACTGCGACAACGCAGCAGGCTCCCGCGGCGCCCGCCGATCTCTCGGCGGAGGCGGCTTCGGCCTCGCGCATCGACATCGCCTGGTCGGACAACAGCAGCAACGAGACCGGCTTCAAGATCGAGCGCAGCACTGATGGCTCCAGCTGGAGCCAGGTAGCCACGGTCGGAGCCAACGTGAAGAGTTACGCCTCCACCGGGCTCGCCGCCGGCACGAAGTACTTCTTCCGAGTCCGCGCGACTAACCAGGTCGGCGACAGCGGGTACTCCAACATCGCCAGCGCGACCACGACGGCAAGCGGCGCCCTCATCAACGAGCCGTTCACCAACGGTTCTGGCAACTTCACCGTGATCGACGGCAGCTGGGGCGTCGGGAGCGGTGTCTACCGCATCACCAACCCCGGTTCCGGCGGAGAGGGTCTGAACACGCGGTCGGTGCACAACACCGCCATCACCGGCGACTTCGACCTCAAGGTGGATGCGACCCTCGCCAACACCGCGACCGCCTGGAACGATGTCGGCGTGATCTTCGGCTACCAGGATCCACAGAACTACTACTTCTTCAGCTCCAACCAGAGCAACGACGGCGGAACCAACGGGATCTTCAAGGTCGTCAACGGCCGCAGCACCGAACTGGTGGATATCAGCAGCACGGTGACAGCCGGGTCAAGCTATCAGCTTCGCGTCGTCCGCAGCGGCAACGAGATCCGCGCCTATCGCAACGGCGCCTTGGTGGCCAGCGCGACGGACACGACGTTCATGGCGGGCCAGGTGGGGCTGGGGACGCTGAACGACACCGCGGTCTTCGACAACCTGGTGGTGCACGGCACGGAGGTGCCCCCGCCGGAGAACCCGCCGGCCAGCCCCTCGGGCCTGTCGGCGACGGCGGTCTCCAGCAGCCGGATCGACCTGGCCTGGAGCGACAACTCCGACGATGAGTCGGGCTTCCGGATCGAGCGGAGCACCAACGGCAGCGACTGGACGCAGATCGCGACGGTGGGTGCCAACGTCAAGAGCTACTCGGCGACGGGGCTGTCGGCCTCGACGACCTACTACTTCCGCGTCCGCGCCTACAACGCGGCGGGCCACTCGGGCTACAGCAACGTCTCGACGGCGACGACGGAGGATCCGACGCAGACGGGGGATAAGCCGGGGGCGCACAACACGGGCCCGACGGATCCGGATCTGCTGGTGTCGCGTGGCTCCATCACGACCACGCACGACGGCCAGGTGATCGAGAACGTCCGCATCTCGGGGAACATCAACGTCCACCACAACAATGTGGTGATCCGCAACTTCCACATCGACGCGGGCAACGGCAGCTACGGCATCAAGGTGCACAGCGGCTACGCGACGATCGAGGATGGCGAGATCGAGAAGTTCGCAGGCGCCGCGGTGGTGGGCGACTTCACGGCCCGGCGGCTCAACATCCACCACGGCCAGCAGGACGGCTTCAACCCCTACTACCGGTCGGTGATCGAGTACAGCTGGATCCACAACCTGGGACTGGCGGCCGGCAGCCATGCCGACGGCATCCAGTACACCAAGGGGACGAGCCACGTGGCGCGGGGCAACTATTTCGACATGCCCCACCCTAAGAGCGGCAATGCCCCGGCCGGCACACGCAGCAACGCGGCAGTCT
>JAEZED010000166.1 GCA_023417885.1 Planctomycetota bacterium | reverse complement strand
CGGTGGCGGGCGCTTCGGCGGAGGCGGAGGCGGCGGCGGGGCGATGCAGCGCCAGCAGCAGCTGATGATGATGCAGCAGCAGCAGATGATGCAGCAGCAGCAGCGTGGCCGGGGCGGCGGCGGTGGTGGGCGCAACCGCGTCTCGCGCCAGGCTCAGGAGGCCGCGGCGGGGCTGGCGGGGCAGGTGACGATCATCGCCGACGTGGACACCAACTCGCTCCTGGTGCGCACGAGCCCGCAGAACTACGAGCAGGTGCGCGCGATCCTGGAGGAGCTGGACCGTCCGGTGGCTCAGGTGCTGATCAAGGTATTGATCGCCGAGGTGACGCACGACGACTCGATCGACCTCGGCGCCGAGTTCTCCGTGCTC
Source organism: Planctomycetota bacterium (assembly GCA_023417885.1). Classification (GTDB taxonomy): domain Bacteria; phylum Planctomycetota; class Phycisphaerae; order Tepidisphaerales; family Tepidisphaeraceae; genus JAEZED01. Next base: position 21,700 of record JAEZED010000166.1, on the reverse strand, counting down.
AACCTGCGCGCCAGCGGCAACGGGCAGGAAGGGAGCAGCAACTTCAACATCCCCGTGGAAGGGGCCGGCGCGACCGGGCTGGTCGTGCAGATCATGGAGGAGGACTTCACCGCCGCCGTGCGCGCGCTGGAGACGGCCGGCAAGCTCGACGTGCTGTCGCGTCCGTACATCCTGGCGTCCGACAACCAGGTTGCGAGCATCACGGTGGGGCAGGAGGTGCCGTTCGTGACCAACTCTCGCATCACGGACGAGGGTGGGATCATCAACACGATCGACTACGCCGACATCGGCATCCTGCTCGACGTGATCCCGCACATCAACCCGGACGGCCTGGTCATCCTCGACGTGGCGCCGGAAATCAGCACGCTCACGAGCACCACCGTGCCGATCAGCGAGCTGGTCAACGCACCCGTCATCGCCAAGCGCTCCGCCCTGTCGCGCGTCGGGGTCAAGAGCGGGCAGACCATCGTCATCGGCGGGCTCATGGAGGACCGGAAGACCTCCACCGTCGCGAAGGTGCCGATCCTGGGCGACATCCCGCTCATCGGCAACGCCTTCAGGCGCACCCAGCAGACGAAGGTGAAGACCGAGCTGCTGATCTTCCTCACGCCGCACGTCGCCACCGATCCGGATCTCCTCGAGGACATGGCCGACCAGGAGCTCGACGGCACGCAGCTCGTGCCCAATGCCGTCTCCCCGGGCACCTTCCGCGACCACATGGAGGGCCTCCAGCGCGGCGACGTCGGCGGGGCCGACAACTACGACGCCCCGCCGGATCGCCGTCTCGATCCGAATCCCTCCGCCACGCAGCCCGGCTCGGGTCGTGGTGACAACATGCCCGGCGTCGTGAACCCCGGGTTCCAGCCGGCCAACACCGAGCCGACGACGCGACCGGTCGGCCGGAGGAGGGGCTCGCCATGAGCGCCGGCGCCGCCCGCGCGCGAGGCGCGACGCGCGCCTGTTTCCTGCTCCTGCTGACCGGATGGATCGGCGGCTGCGCCTCGGGCGGTGGCGCGCCGGACCACAAGCCCGCCGCGTCAGATGATTCGGCGCCGATCACCAACACCGATCCGTGCGCCATGCGGCTGCACGACCTTTCGGGCTCGCTGCTGGAGTTCTACTTCCACTACGGCGAGCTTCCGGCGACACTCGCCGAGCTTTCGGCCGGCATGGCTCAGCTCGATGCCGCCACGCAGGTTCCGCCGGGGATCTGCCCGGCATCGCAGATCCCGTACATGTACGACCCGCGCGGCATCCTGCTGCCGGAGCGTCGGTCGCGCGTCGTGCTGTGGGACCCGGCCCCGACGCACTCGGGCATGCGCTGGGCGGTCACGGTGGAGGAGCCGCCGAACCAGGAGGGCGTGCTCGTGACGAAGGTCATCGCGCTCCCGGAGCGGTTCTTCGTGCTCCGTCCGGCACGTTAGCGGACCCCGCGGAGTGAGGCGGCGGAGTCGCGGCCCGCCTATGCTCCCCAGCCGCTTCACCGAACAACCAAGGCCTGCTCCGGCGCCGCGCCGGACGGACTTCTGATCAGCCGTACATGCCAAGCGTCGCTCGTATTTTCCGTCCCGCGATGATCCTCGGGCTGGTGCTGGCCCTGGTGCTGGCGGCGGTGCTGTGGCTCGTCGTCGTCCGCCTGACGGCGGCGCCTGCGGAGCGGGGGCCCGGCGGGGGCGGGGGGTCGGCGGCGATCCCGGTCGAGGTGGAGTTGATCCGGCAGGGCGCGCTGGAGCAGCGGCGGACGTTCAGCGGTACGCTCCAGCCGCGCGCCGAGGCGTCGGTGGCGCCGAAGATCGGCGGGCGCATCGAGCGGATCTTCGTCGATTTCGGTGATCCGGTCCGTCGCGGGCAGCTGGTGGCGGAGCTGGACGATGCCGAGGCGGAGCAGGAGGTGGCCCAGGCGGAGGCGGACCTGGCCGTCGCCGAGGCGAATGTGCAGGAGGCGACCAGCGCGTTGAACACGGCGCTGCGTGAGTATGAGCGCGTTCAGACGCTGCGCGAGCGGGGCGTGGCGTCGGAGTCGCAGCTTGATCTTGTGGAGGCTGATCGCCAGGCGCGCACCGCCGAGCTTGCAGTCGCCGAGGCGCAGGTGCGCCGCGCGCAGTCCGCGGTGGAGTCGGCGCGCATTCGGCGGGGCTATACGCGTGTCGAGGCGACATGGGCCGACGGAGACGACGAGCGGGTGGTGGCGGAGCGTTTCGTGGACACGGGCAACACGGTCAGCGCCAACACGCCGCTGCTGCGCGTGGTGGAGCTGGATCCGCTGGAGGCGGTGGTGTACGTGACGGAGCGCGATTACGCGCGGATGGGGGTGGGGCAGGAGGCGATGCTCCAGACCGACGCCTTTCCGAACGAGAGCTTCCCGGCGAGCGTCATCCGGCTCTCGCCGGTTTTCCGGCAGGAGTCGCGCCAGGCGCGGGTGGACCTGGAAGTGCCCAATCCGCAGCGCCGGCTGAAGCCGGGGATGTTCGCCCGCGTCACGATCGTGCTCGACCGCGTGGAGGACGCGACGATCGTGCCGGTGGAGGCTCTGGTGAACCGCGAAGGGGAGACGGGCGTTTTTCTCGTCGATCCCGAAACCATGCAGGCGCGGTATCTTCCCGTGCAGGTCGGCATCCGCACCCCGCGGCTGGCGCAGGTGACGGGGGAAGGGCTGCGGGGACGCGTGGTGACGCTGGGGCAGCAACTGCTGGAGGACGGCACGCCGGTCGTCATCCCGGAGGATGAGTCCGCCGCTCCGCCCTCGACCGCGGCGACGCGGGGAGGCGGCCGATGAACCTGCCACGATTCAGCGTCGCCCGGCCCGTCTTCACGACGATGGTCACGCTCATCATCGTGACGCTGGGCGCGGTCTCCTTGTCGCGCCTGCCGATCGACCTGTTCCCGGAGATCGCGCTGCCGACGCTGACGGTGGACACGGAATACGAGAACGCCAGCCCGGAGGAGATGGAGCGGCTGGTGACGGAGGTGATCGAGGAGGCGGTCGCCGCCGTGCCGGGGGTGGAGGAGATCACCAGCGAGTCGGCGGAGGGGGAGAGCGACGTTCGGGTGAGCTTCGTCTGGGGCACGGACCTGGACGTCGCGACGAACGACGTGCGAGACCGGCTGGACCGGATCATCGACGAACTGCCGGAGGACGCGGGCACGCCGCAGATCCGCAAGTTCGACGTGAACAGCTTTCCCGTGCTGATCCTGGGCGTCTCCAGCCCGCTGGATCCGATCGAACTGACCCAGCTCATCGAGGACCGGATCCAGTACCGGATCGAGCGCATTCCCGGCGTGGCCTCGGTCGACACGTGGGGCGGCTTCAATCGCGAGATCCAGATCAACCTCGACCCGGACCGGATCAAGGCGCTGGGCCTGCCGCTGAACGAGATCCTCGACTCGCTGCGCCAGGCGAACGTGAACGTGCCGGCGGGGCAGATCGAGCGCGGGCAGGTGGAGGTGACGCTCCGGACTCCGGGCGAGTTCGAGAGCGTCGAGGAGATCGCCTCGACCGTCGTGGCGATGCGGGAGGGAGTGCCGGTGCTGCTGGGGCAGATCGCGCGGATCGACGACACCTACCAGAAGCTGACGCGCCTCGTCCGCATCAACGGCGAGAACGGGGTGCGCATGGGCGTGCGCAAGCAGTCGGACGCGAACACCGTCGAGGTGGCGCGTGCGGTGCTCGAGGAGCTCGACCGCATCAACGAGGACATCCCGCAGGTGAACGTGATCCCGGTCATCAACCAGGCCACGTACATCGAGCGCTCCATCGCCAACGTCGCCCAGAGCGTCTACGTGGGCGGGGCACTGGCCATCTTCGTGCTGCTCTTCTTCCTGCGCAACCTCCGCAGCACGCTGGTGATCGCCCTCTCGATCCCGATCAGCGTCATCTCCACCTTCGCCCTCATCTACTTCGGCGGGTTCACGCTGAACCTCATGACCCTGGGCGGGCTCGCCCTCGGCGTCGGCATGATGGTCGACAACTCCATCGTCGTGCTGGAGAACATCTTCCGGCATCGCGACGAGCAGGGGGAGGATCGGGAGGGGGCCGCCGTGCGCGGCACGAGCGAGGTCGCCGGCGCCGTCATCGCCAGCACGGTCACGACCGTCGTCATCTTCCTCCCGCTCGTCTTCGTCCGCGGGACGGCCGGCATCCTGTTCCAGCAGCTTGCCTACGTGATCGCCTTCTCGCTGATCTGCTCGCTCTTCGTCGCGCTGTCGCTGGTGCCGATGCTTGCCTCGAAGCTCCTCAAGAGCCGCGACGAGCTGCACGAGAGCCGTCCCCGCCTGCTGGAGCGCCTCGCCGACGCCGGCGAGCGTGCCTTCGCGGGCCTCGACAACGCCTACCGCGACCTGCTTCGCTCGGTGCTGCGGCATCGCCTGCTCACGCTCGGCTTCGCGGCGCTCCTGCTCGTCGGCAGCGCCCTGCTCTACCCGCTGATCGGCAGCGAGTTCATGCCCCCCAGCGACGAGGGGGAGGTTCGCGTCACCGGCGAGATGGCCATCGGCACGCGCCTGGCCCTCGTGGATCAGCAGACGCGCAAGATGGAGGCGCTCCTCGACGGCGCCGTGCCCGAGGCGACCAACACCATCGTCAGCGTCGGCTCCGGTTGGGGAACCTCCGGCTCCGAAGGCGAGATCCGCCTCTCGCTCGTTCCCGCGACCGCGCGCCAGCGGTCCAACACCGAGATCGCCGAAGACCTGCGCCAGCGCCTCGAGGGGAAGATCGCCGGCATGGAACTCCGCACCCGCGCGCCGCAGGGGCAGTTCCTGCTCAACCGGCTGCTCGACAACGACTCCAACCTCGCCGTCGAGATCCGCGGCTACGACCTGGAGACGCTCGACGCGCTGGCCGCCCACGTCATGGAGCTGATCGAGGACGTGCCGGGCCTGACCGACCTCCGCTCCAGCCGCGAGGGCGGCATCCCGCAGGAGCTGATCCGAATCGATCGCGACAAGGCCTCGGACCTGGGCCTCTCCGTGCAGCAGGTTGCAAGCGCCCTCCAGACCGCCGTCGCCGGCACGCGCGCCGGGGAGTTCCGGCAGGAGGGGGATGCCATCCGCATCCTCGTCCGCCTCGAGGATGCCGAGACGCTCTCGCTTGACGAGATCCTCGACCTCACCCTCGCCACGCCCACCGGCGACCAGGTCGCCCTGCGCAACGTCATCACCCTCGAGGCCGCGACCGGCCCGATCGAGATCAACCGCAAGGACCAGCAGCGCATCGTCAGCGTCTCGGCCAACGTCGAGGGGCGCGACATGGGCTCCGTCGCCGACGAGATTCAGGACCGGCTCGCCCAGATCCCGCCGCGCCCGGGCTACGAGTTCACCATCGCCGGCAGCTACGAGGAGCAGCGCGAGGCGTTCCAGGAGCTGATGATCAGCCTCCTCCTGGCGCTGGCCCTGGTCTACATGGTGCTCGCGTGCCAGTACGAATCGCTCCGCGACCCGATGGTCGTGATGTTCAGCGTTCCGTTCGCCGGCGTCGGCGTGCTCGTCACCCTCTTCCTCACCGACACCACGCTCAACGTTCAGTCGTACATCGGCTGCATCATGCTCGGCGGGATCGTTGTCAACAACGCCATCCTTCTCGTCGACCAGGCGGGCCAGCTCCTGCGCGATAACCCGGCGATGGGGAGCATCGAGGCCGTCGCCGAGGCGGGGCGGCGCAGGCTCCGGCCCATCCTCATGACGACGCTGACGACCATCCTCGGCCTGCTCCCGCTGGCGCTGGGCATCGGCGAGGGAGCCGAGTCGCAGGCGCCGCTGGCCCGCGCCGTCATCGGCGGGCTTGCCAGCTCCACGCTCGTCACCCTCGTGCTTATCCCCGTCATCTACTCGCTCGTGCATCCGCAGCGCGCCCGCGCGACCGAGCCGGAGCCGGATCTCGACCCCTCCGCCGGAAAGGCGGTGGCGGCGTGAGGGCGGCGCGCGACGCGACGCCCCCGGCCCCGCCCGCGGACCGGCGCGCCATGCTCCTCTTCCGCCGCGCCCCGCGCCTCGGACGGCTCCTGGCGAAATCGCTCGTCTGCCTCCTCGCTGCGGGCTGCGCGGTGGAGCGATGGCCCGTCTTCGACGTGGATTGGGAGCAGGAGCTGGCCGACCGCCCGCTCACGCCGATCAACGTGCCGGAGAGCCTGAAGCCCTCCCCGAGCGATTCGACGCGCGCGCCGCTGCTTCCGCCCGACGGGCCGGTCGAGCTCTCGGTGGAGCAGGCGGTGCTCCTGGCGCTCTCGGGGAACCGCGACCTCCGCGTCCAGCAGCTCACGCCCGTCATCAACGCTGCCTTCGAGCGCATCGAGCGCGGGGCGTGGGATCCGGAAGTCTTCGCCGACGCCAGCGCCGGCCAGCAGCGCGCCACCGAGGTCTCGCGGGCCACGGGCGAGCAGTTCAGCGTCGAGGCGGATGACGCCGCCGTCTCGGGCGGGGTGCGGCAGCGCCTCCCGACCGGCACGACCGTCGAGCTCGAGGCCGAAGACACCCTCACCTCCTCTAACCGCACGCCCGACCAGCACGAAGCGCGCGTCGGCCTCACGGTGACGCAGTCGCTGCTCCAGGGCTTCGGCCCCGCCGTCAATCTCGCGACGGTGCGGCAGGCGCGGCTGGAGACGCTCGCCAGCCTCTACGAGCTCCGCGGCTTCACCGAGGCGCTCCTCGCCGAAACGGAGACCACCTACTGGCTCTATGCGCTGGCGCGCCGCGAGATCGTCATCTTCGAAGCCTCGCTGGAGCTGGCGCGCCAGCAGCTCGACGAGACGCAGCAGCGCGTGGATGTCGGCGTGCTCCCGCCCACCGAGATCGCCGCCGCACAGGCGGAGGTAGCCCTGCGCGAGCAGGCGCTCATCGACGCGCGCAGCGAGCTGGAGTCGCAGAGGTTTCGCCTGGTGCGCCTCATGAGCCCGGACCTGGGGGAGGCCACGCTCGCCGGGCTGATGGATCGGGCCGTCCTTCCGTCCAGCGACATCGAGACACAAGCCACCCCCATCGAGGACCTCCCGCTCCGCCTCCAGCTCGCGCAGCGGCTGCGCCCGGAACTCAACGAGGCGCGCCTTCGCCTCCAGCAGAACCGGCTCGAGACGATCGTCACGCGCAACGGCCTCCTGCCGCGGCTGGATCTCTTCGTCACGCTCGGCCGCAGCGGATACTCCGAGGCCTTCGGCGACGCCATCGAGGACCTCATCGACGGGGACAGCTACGACCTTTCCGCCGGCGCGAGCTTCAGCTGGTTCCTGGGCAACCGCGCCGCCGAGGGGCGACACCTCGTCGCCATCGCGACCGCGCAGCAGGCGGCGGCCGCCATCGAGAACCTCGCCCAGCTCGTCCACCTCGACGTGCGGCTGGCGGCCACGGAAGTGGAGCGATCGCGCCAGCAGATCGGCGCGACGGCAGCCACGCGCGCGCTTCGCGAAGAGGCGCTGCGGGCCGAGCAGGAGCGGTTCCGGGTCGGCTCCAGCACCAATCTGCTCGTCGCCCAGGCCCAGCGAGACCTGCTCCAGAGCCAGATCTCCGAGGTCGAGGCGATTGTCGCCTACCGCATCGCCCTCATCAATCTCTACCTCGCCGAGGGCAGCCTCCTGGAGCGCCGCGGCATCCGCATCGGCAACACTCTCCCCGCCTTGCCGGCCGACCTGGCCATCACGCCCGCGCCGGCCACACTCCCTGCCACGACGCCCGCTACGCGTCCCGCGACCGGCCCCGGCGGGGACTGACCACCCGATCCGGCGGAACTTGCCGGCGATGGCTCATTGTTCGGCAACGGCCGGACGGTACATTTGTTGGCGATGCCCGGTGACGCCGGCCAGCAGCGGGAGGCCTTTCTCGAGCAGGTCTACGACCAGCTCCGCACCATCGCCCGCCGGCGCCTCGCGCAGGAGCGGTCGGACCACACCCTCCAGGCCACGGAGCTCGTTCACGAGGCTTTTCTGAAGCTGAAGGATCACGGAGCGCTGCGCGACGGAGACCGGCAGGCATTCTTCGCAGCCGCCGCCGAGGCGATGCGCCGCATCCTGATCGACCATGCCCGGACGCGCGGGCGTGCCAAGCGCGGCGGGGGGCGTCGCCCCGTCCTGCGCGACGTTGCGGAACTGGCAGTCGAGGGCGATTCCGAGGAGGTGATGGCCCTGGAGGAGGCCGTTTGTCGCCTCGAAGAAGAGGAGCCGCAATCCGCGGCGGTGCTGAAGCTGCGCTTCTACGCCGGCATGAGCGTGCAGGAGACGGCCGAGGCGACCGGTTTGTCGGAGCGGACGGTCAAGCGGGAATGGCAGTATGCCCGCGCGTGGCTTTACAGATTGCTGAGCTGACTGGAGGGCGGTATGCCCGAATCGAGTGGTTCAGTCTCCCGCAGCGCCAAGGAGATCTTCGGCGAGATCGTGGAGCTTGCGCGGGACGAGCGTGAAGCGGCCGTGGCGCGCCTGGCTGGCGGCGATGCCGCGGTGCGCGCCGAGGTCGAGTCGCTGCTGGCGGCGCACGACGAGGCGGAGCGGTTCCTGGAAGATCCGACGATCGCCCCCGGGCCGGACGCCTCGACCCCGGGCCTGCGCATGGAGGGCGTCGGGAGCTGGATCGGCCCGTATCACCTCGCGGCGGTGATCGGCGAGGGGGGGTTCGGCACGGTCTACCTCGCCGAGCAGGAGCAGCCGGTGCGGCGGCGGGTGGCGCTGAAGGTGATCAAGCTGGGGATGGACACTCGGCAGGTGATCGCGCGGTTCGAGGCAGAGCGCCAGGCGCTGGCGATCATGGATCATCCGAACATCGCGCGGGTGCTCGAAGCGGGCGCGACGGACGCGGGCCGCCCCTACTTCGTGATGGAACTGGTGGAGGGCGTGCCGATCACGCGCTACTGCGACGAGCACCGGCTCACGCCGCGGCAGCGCCTGGAGCTCTTCATCCCGGTGGCTCAGGCGGTGCAGCACGCGCACACCAAGGGAATCATCCACCGCGACGTCAAGCCGAGCAACGTGCTGGTCGCCGAGCAGGACGGGAAGCCGGTGCCGAAGGTGATCGACTTCGGCATCGCCAAGGCCACGCAGGCGCGGCTGACCGAGCGGACGCTCTTCACCGAGGCCCGCCAGCTCGTCGGAACGCCGGAATACATGAGCCCCGAGCAGGCCGGCATGAGCGGCGGTGACATCGACACGCGCTCCGACATCTACAGCCTCGGTGTGCTGCTCTACGAGCTCCTGACCGGCACGACCCCCTTCGACTCGCGCGAGCTGCGCTCCAAGGCGTTCGACGAGATCCAGCGCACCATCCGCGAAGTGGAGCCGCCGCGCCCCAGCACGCGCATCAGCGACCTGCGCGACGCGCTGCCGACCATCGCCGCCAACCGCCGCATCGATCCGCTCCGGCTCACGACGCTCATCCGCGGCGAGCTTGACTGGATCGTCATGAAGTGCATGGAGAAGGAGCGCTCCCGCCGGTACCAGACTGCCGCGGCCCTGGCGAACGACATCGGGCACTACCTCGCCGACGAGCCCGTCAGCGCCGCGGCCCCCTCGCGCGGGTACCTGGCGCGGAAGTTCGCCCGACGGCACAAGATCGGCCTCGCCGCCGCCTCGGCGGTGCTGGCGGCGCTGGTGATCGGCCTCCTGCTGGCGACGTGGGGCCTGCTGGAGGCGCGGCGCGAGCGCGACCTGGCGGAGGCGGCCCGACGTGATGCCGGCGACGCCCAGCGTGCCGCCGAGTCGGCGCGCGCCGCCGAGGCCGAGGCGCGCGAGTTCGAGCGCGAGACCAGCCGGTTCATCCGCGACATGTTCGAGTCGATCGAGCCCAGCCGGGCCCAGGGACGCCAGGTGCTCGTCACCGACATCCTCGAAGCGGCCGCGCGCAAGATCGATCTCGAGCCGCCCAGCCATCCGCTCGTCGAGGCGGGGCTGCGATACACCTTCGGCCGCGCGTTCGCTCAGCTGGGCCAACTCGACGCGGCACAATCGCAGCTGGAGCGATCCGCCGCCATCTATCGAACCAACCGGGGCCAGACCAGTGCCAGCACCGCCCAGACCCTGATCGTGCTCGGCCTCATCCACTACCAGCGCGGAGAGTACGACCGAGCCGTTGCCGTTCGGCGCGAGGCGGCCGAGACCTTCCGCACGCTCTTCGGCGAACTGGACGAGCGCACGATCGCGACCGAGGTCGAGCTTGCCGACTCGCTGACGCGGCTGCGGGACTTCGCGGCGGCGCAGGCCATTGCCGATTCGCTCCTTCCGCGGGTGCGCCAGGCGAGAGGGGCCGAATCGCAGGACGCGATTCACCTCATCTACCTGCTCGCAACGCTCCACCAGGAGAAGGGGGAGATGGAGCAGGCGGAGGCCCGCTATCGCGAGGCGATGCTGCTTGCCGAGAAGACGCTCGGGGTGAATCACCCCTTCTGGATCGTCCTTGCGGGGAACCTGGGCAACGTGCTCCGTGCCATGAACCGGCTCGACGAAGCGGTCGACTACGTGACCCGCTCCAACGAGGCGTCGGTGCGCGTGTACGGGCCCGATCATCCCGACACGCTCGCCAACGCCAACAACCTCGGCCTGCTGCTCCAGGCGGCGGGGGAGATGGAGGAGGCGCGACGCGTCTTCCTCGACTGCATCGAGCGCCGCAGCCGCGTGCTCGGGGAGGAGCATCCCGGCACGTTGCTGACCAGGAGCAACTACGGGCTGCTCCTGATGGCGCTGGGTGAGCTCGACGCGGCGGAGCAGACGTTCGAGTCGCTGCGCGATCCGATGGCGCGCGTGCTGGGGCAGGATCACGTGGACGCACTCGTCCTCGAGAGCAACATTGCACGTCTTCACGCGGCGCGCGGCGACCTGGAGGCCGCCGAGGCGATCTACCGCCAGATCGTGCCGCGCACGCGCGCGGCCCACGGCGAGGGGAGCTTTCCCGCGATCTCCTTCACGATGCGCTGGGGCGACATCCTGCTTCAGCTCGGCCGCGCGGGCGACGCGCTGCCCATGCTGGCGGCGGCACGCGAGGCCGCCGTCGGGCTGGCGCCGCCGGCCGCCATGGCGGGATACACGGCGCTGCTCGGCATCGCCCTCTCCGATACGGGCGACCATGCGCAGGCGGTGACAACGCTGCCGGGCGCGATAGAGGTGATGGAAGCACAGCCGACGCCCGACGCGGCGCTCCTGGCCCGCAGCTACGCCGCCCTCGCGCGCAGCCACGCGGCGCTGGGCAACGATGCCGAAGCCGAAACATGGCGCAGCCGCACGCCGCCGGGGCAGTGAGAAATCACCCTCTACGCCGCCGGGCTGGCTGCGTCGGCCGGGGCCGGGCTCGGGATGCCCGTGAACTCGCCGAGCCCACAGGCGAGATTGATGTTCTGGAGGGCCTGCGTGGCGGCGCCCTTGAGGAGGTTGTCGATCGTCGCGACGACGACCGCGCGCCGGCCGCTCTCGTCGAGCGTGAGCCCGCCGACGCGGCAGTCGTGGGCGCCGGCGATGTCGCGCACGAGCGGGGCCGCCTCCTGGTAGCTCACCAGCGGCTCCCGGTCATAGGCGCTGCGATACCGCCCGACGAGGTCGTCACGCGTCACCGACTCCTTCAGCGGGATGGAGAGCGTGAGCGTGATGCCGCGGAAGAAGGGGGCGACATGAGGCATGAAGTGAACGGCCGTCCCGAGGTGGCGCGTGGTCTCGCGCTCGTGGATGTGGCCCGTCAGCGCGTAGGGCATCAGGTTGTCGCGCAGGGCCTCCGGGTCGTTGCGCGGCGAGGGCGTGGTGCCGGCGCCGCTGTAGCCGGAGACCCCGAAGGCGTGCACCGGCCCGGTCGCGAGATCCAGCAGCGGCAGCACGGCGAACTGGATTCCCGTCGCGTAGCAGCCGGGGTTGGCGATGCGCCGCGCCCCCTCGAGCTTCGCGCGCCGCTTCTCCGGCAGGCCATACTCCCAGGCGTCGTCGAACCGATAGTCGGCGGAGAGATCGACGATCACCGTTTCGGGCGCCGCCGCGTCGATCGCCTCGACGAACGGAGCGGCGGCGCCATTGGGCATGGCGAGGATGACGACATCGAACGCCTGCCGGCGCAGGTCGTCGGGACCGAGGGTCGTGAAGGCCAGGTCGGTCCGGGCCCCGGGCACGGCGTCGGCCACGGGTCGGCCTGCCAGTTCGCGCGATGAGGCGGCCGCCAGCCGAAGCGCCGGGTGACCGAGCAGCAGGCGAACCAGCTCGGCCCCGGTGTGGCCGCGGGCGCCGACGAGAGCGACGGACTTCTGTTTCATTTTCCGATGCTAGGCGGCGCCCTGGGCGTCGGTGTCCCGGAAGGTGGGCGGCAGCGCCAGGGCGGACTCGACGCACTGGCGGATCTGGTCGTACGACTTCATTCCGTACCAGAAGACGATCCATTTGTCCGAACGGAAGGATCCCTGGCTCTGCTGGAAGTACCAGTTGTTGATCGCGTTGTCGGCACGCGATCGCCAGTAGAGCTGTTCCACGTTCTTGCGCATGCGCCCCCAGAGGGAGGCGCCCAGCCCAAGGCCCTGCGCCTCGCGCGTCACGGCGAACTTGTCGAGGTAGGGAACCGGCCCCTCGCGCGTGATGATGGCGGTGGCGCGGTAGGAGTCGGTGAGGTAGAGGTGATCCAGCTTCTTCTTCTCGAAGTAGTCGGGAACGAGCTCACGCCCGAAGCACCCTTCCAGCAGCGCGCGAAGGCGCGGGCGATCCACGCCGTCGAAGGAGTCGAACACGCGCACCCGCTCACCCTTGCGCACGAGCGTGCCGGAGCCCTGGTGCGTGAACAGCTCGCGCGCCAGCCGCTCGGGCGAGGTGATGGAGACCGAGCTGGTGTCGGGCAGCACGTCCAGGAGCTGCTTGATCTCCTGGAGCTTCAGCCGCATCCCCGAATGCACCCACGGCTGGCTCAGCAGGTCCTCGTAGTCCTCCGTCAGGTTCACCGCGGGAATCGGGCGCTGGTGCTCGTTCAGCAGGCCGCCGGTAGGGGTGAGGAAGATGATCTTGTGCGGCTGGATCGCCTCCGCCAGCTCGCGGGCGGCAACGTCGGCGTTGACGTTGAGGATCTGCCCGCTGGGCGTCTCGCCGAGGCAGGCGATGATCGGCAGGTGCCCGGAGCGGATGCTGGCGTCGATGACGTCGCGGTGGACGCGCACCACCTCGCCCACCAGGCCGAAGCGCCCCTCCTGCATCGGCTGCGCCTCGAAGACGCCGGAGGTGATCGGGCGCGCGCGCGTGCCCATCTCCTCCAGCTCCTCCACGAGCCGGAGGTTCACGCGCTGGAAGACCTTCCGCGCCACCTCCAGGATCTGCGGCGTCGTCAGGCGCATGCCATCGACCTTCTCGCTCGAGATCCCTTCCGTCTTCAGCGCCTCGTCGAGCTGCTCCCCGGCGCCGTGCACCACGATCGGGAACAGCCCGACGCGGTGCAGGAACGTGAGCGCGCTCGCCAGGCCGTCCAGGTTCTGCTCGATGATCCCGCCGCCCACCTTGATCACCGCGAAGGTCACGGCATCCACGCTGGAATACTGGCGCAGGTACTGCTCGACCTCGCGGGCGCTGCCGAGATTCGTCAGGAGGCGCGAAATGATCTGGCGGGTGTCTTTCATCGAAAGTCCGGGACTCCTTCGGGCCGGTGGGCCCGGGCAAGAGAGGGCAACCCGCCGCGGCACCTCGGCCGGGCGGGTCTTGACATTACGCCGCCCGGCGGGGCAATGTGCGGTCGGACGAGCCGGCGTTACCCCGCGCCCGCTCCCGCCGGCCCGATCAACCTCCGCCACCCATGACCAACGCCCCCACGGATCATGCCACGACGCTCCGGCTCACCGGCGCTCCCCTCTCGCCCGCCGACGTGGAGCGCGTCGCTCGCCTCGGGGCGCGCGTGGAGCTGGATGACGCCGCCCGGACGCGGCTGGCCGAGTCGCGCGGGGCGCTGGAGCGCGCGATCGCCGCCGGCGAGGTGGTGTATGGGGTGAACACCGGGTTCGGCTCGCTCGCGCGCCAGCGGATCGAGGGAGACCGGCTGCGCGAGGTGCAGACGAACCTCCTGCGCTCCCATGCCTCGGGCGTGGGCGAGGCGCTGCCGGAGGATGTCACGCGGGCCATGCTCCTGCTGCTGGCGGCCAGCCTCTGCCGCGGGATGAGCGGCGTCCGCCCGGTGGTTGCCGAGCGCGTGGTGGACCTGCTGAACGCCGGGGTCACGCCCGTCGTGCCGTCCGTCGGCTCGGTCGGCGCCTCGGGCGATCTCTCCCCGCTGGCGCACGCGGCGCTCGTGCTGATCGGCGAAGGCGAGGCCACGGTCGGCGGCCGGAGGATGTCCGGCGGCGAGGCGCTGTCGGCCGCGGGGCTCGAGCCGATCGCCCTGGAGGCCAAGGAGGGGCTTGCCCTGATCAACGGCACGCACCTGATGGCGGGCATCGGGGCCCTGGGCCTGTGCGACGTGGATCGCATCTTCTCCGCCGCGCTGTGCGGCGCCGCGATGAGCATCGACGCCTGCCGCGGGACGGATGCGTTCCTCGACGAGCGCGTGCACGCGGCGCGGCAGCAGGCGGGGCAGGCGGAGGTGGCGCGACGGCTGGCGGCGCTGATCGAGGGGAGCCAGATCATCCCGAGCCATCTCCACAACGATCCGCGGGTGCAGGATCCCTACTCGCTCCGCTGCGCCCCGCAGGTGCTTGGCGCGGCATGGGACGCGATCATGTATGTCCGCGCCGTCATCGAGCGCGAGCTGGGCGCGGTGACGGACAATCCGCTGGTCTTTGGAGCGGAAGGCACGGAGGCACGGAGGCACGGAGGCACGAAGGGGTCGGCGCGCGATGAGCGACCCGACGACGAGGAGGCTGGAGGCGAGGCCGCTTCAGCGGGCGGAGAACGAAGCGACAACGGTGTCGCGCGCACGCGCGCTTCCTCCGGCTCCGATCCCTCCGTCGCTTCTCCGCGCCAGTTCGTCTCCGCCGGGAACTTCCATGGCATGCCACTGGCGATCGCGCTGGATGTGCTGGCGATCTCTCTCTCGCACATCGCCGGCATCGCGGAGCGGCGCGTCTACTACATCCTCGCCGCCTCCGACGCGCAGAACCCGCTGAATCCGCATCTCTCGCCGGCGCCGGGGCTGCACTCGGGGCTGATGATCGCCCAGTACGTGGCGGCGGCGTGCTGCAACGAGCTGATCGGGCTGGCGAACCCGGCGAGCGTGGCGAACATCCCGACCAGCGCCGGGATGGAGGATTACAACTCGATGGGGGCGACCAGCGCCCTGAAGGTGCGCCGCGCCATCGAGCGCTGCCGGCAGGTGGTGGCGATCGAGCTTCTCTGCGCCGCCGAGGCGCTGGAATACCAGCGGCCTTTGAAGAGCGGCGACGGGGTCGAGCGCGCCCGCGCGGCGGTGCGCAGCGTCGTCACCCGCCGCACCGCCGACCGCCCGCCGGCGCCCGACATCGCGGCGATCGAGCGGCTGATCGTCGCGGGACGAATCGCCGGGCCGGCATGATGCCTCCCACCGCAGCGCACAACGGCGATCAGTTCGCCCTGGCGTGCTCCACGGAGCGCATTGGTGCCGCCTGCTCCGACCAGTCGTGATCGGGCTCGTCGAAGCTGGGGGTCGTTTCGGTCATCGGGGCGGCGGCGATGTCGAAGAGGCCCTGGCCGAGGCAGGCCGCCACCGTGGCCGGGTCGTCCTCGTCCATGAGGAAGGGGAGCGCCGCCAGCGCCGCGCCGCCGCCGATGTCGAGGGCCAGGTGCGTCTTCATCGGGATCGCCTTGACGATCCCGCCCTCGTGGCGCGTCAGCATGGCATAGGCCAGCTTGCCCAGCGCCAGCATCGTGACCGCCCGGGTGAAGCGCTCGCTGCTGCCCAGCAGGCGAGGGATGGCCAGCATGGTGCCGACGGTCAGGTAGTCGAGCATGGCATGCGTGCGGGTCGAGATCGGAGTCTCCATGGAAACGCCTTTCAGGTGTGAGCCGCCAGTCCGTAGCAAGGTGCGTTCCAGCATGCCTCGCCGCTAAACTGTCAGCGACATGACAACGACCGCCTATCCGTCGGCTTCGTCGCAACTGGATCGACACGGCCCGCGCCCCGTCCGCGCGCCGCGGGGGCCGGAGAAGACCTGCCGCACGTGGCAGGCCGAGGCCGCCATGCGCATGCTGATGAACAACCTCGACCCGGAGGTGGCGGAGGACCCGGATCACCTGATCGTCTATGGCGGGCGGGGGCAGGCGGCGCGGTCGTGGGAGGCGTTCGATGCGATCGTGGAGTCGCTGAAGAAGCTGGAGGCGGATGAGACGCTGCTCGTCCAGTCGGGCAAGCCGGTGGGGGTGGTGCGCACTCATGCCGACGCGCCGCGGGTGCTGATCGCCAACTCCAACCTCGTGCCCCACTGGGCGACGCAGGAACATTTCGACGAGCTGGCGTCCAAGGGCCTGATGATGTACGGCCAGATGACCGCCGGCTCGTGGATCTACATCGGCACGCAGGGGATCCTCCAGGGCACCTACGAAACCTTCGCCGAGTGCGCGCGGCAACACTTCGGCGGCACGCTCGCCGGGCGGCTCTGCGTGACGGCGGGGTGCGGCGGGATGGGCGGGGCCCAGCCGCTGGCCGTCACGATGAACGGCGGGGTGTGTTTGATCGCGGACGTGGATGAGGCGAAGCTCAAGAGACGGGTCGATCATCAATACCTGGATGAGATTGCGGCAGAAGGCACGGAGGCACGAAGGCACGAAGGCACGAAGGGTGCCGGAGCGACGCCCTCAACGCCTCTCCCCCCGGGAGAGGTGGCTGCGCAGCGGAGCCGCAGCGGAGCGGAGCAGGCGGAGAGGGCAGTCATCGACGCCGCCATCGACCGCGCGCTCGAATGCGCGAAGAACAGGCAAGCGGTCTCCATCGGCGTCTGCTGCAATGCCGTCGAGCTGCTCGAACGCCTCCTCGAGCGCGGCATCGAGGTCGATGCCCTCACCGACCAGACCTCCGCCCACGACGTGCTGGCCTACGTCCCGGTCGGGCTGAATGTGGAACAGGCCGCCGAGCTGCGCACGCGCGATCCGAAGCAGTACGAGCAGCGCTCCCTCGACACGATGGTCCGCCACGTCCGCGCGATGGTCGAGCTGATGCGCCGCGGCGCCAAGACCTTCGACTACGGCAACAACATCCGCCAGCGCGCCAGGGAGCACGGCTACGCCGAGGCCTTCGCCTTCCCCGGGTTTGTCCCCGCCTATATCCGCCCGCAGTTCTGCCTCGGCCGCGGGCCCTTCCGCTGGGCGGCGCTCTCGGGCGATCCCGCCGACATCCACACCATCGACGAGGAGCTGATGAAGCTCTTCCCGCAGGACAAGTCGCTGCACCGCTGGCTGAAGCTCGCCCGCGAGCGCGTCGCCTTCCAGGGTCTGCCCGCACGCATCTGCTGGCTCGGCCTCGGCCAGCGCGACAAGGCCGGCCTGCTCTTCAACGACCTCGTGAAGTCCGGCCGCGTGAAGGCGCCGATCGTCATCGGCCGCGATCACCTCGACTGCGGCAGCGTCGCTTCGCCCAACCGCGAGACGGAGGCCATGAAGGACGGCACCGACGCCGTCAGCGACTGGGCGATCCTCAACGCCCTCGTGAACACCGCCAGCGGCGCGAGCTGGGTCAGCTTCCATCACGGCGGCGGCGTCGGCATCGGCTACAGCCAGCACGCCGGCCAGGTGATCGTCGCCGACGGCACCGAAGAAGCCGCCCGCCGCCTCAAGCGCGTGCTCACCAACGACCCGGCGATGGGCGTCTTCCGCCACGCCGACTCGGGGTACGAGGAGGCGGTGGCGTGTGCGCGGGAGCAGGGCCTGAAGGTGCCGATGGCCTGACTAAGGGACGCGGCAAGCTGTGCGTCTCAACATGAGGAGGTCACAATGAGCTTCCGATCGGTTCTCATGCTCGGTCTGCTGCTGGCGCTGGGCGGGTGCAGGGATGACGAGACTTCCCGCGAGGCGCCCGTTGACGAGAAGGTGGCGGCGGCAACTCAGCCATTCGTCGGCGAAGTCATCCCCGCCTCCGCCACCGACCTCGACTCCCTCATCGCCGAGCGTGGCTCGCTGACGTTCCTCTCCTGGAACGGCCAGTGGATCGGCATGCACCGTGACACGGACATCACCCTCCTCCCCGGCGGCCAGGCGCACATGTTCCAGTACAGCGACGATATGTTTGGCTACCGCGGGACGTACGCGATCGATGCGGAAGGCACCATCAAGCTGACCTTGCCGACGTTCGGCCACGCATGGCCGACGATGTCGCTTCTAAAGGACGATCGATCGCTGCTGCTGGTGCCCAAGGAGGAGGGCGAGGGCATCGTCGTCGGCAACCGCGGCGGATTCGTGGTTCCGAGCGGGAGCGGTGGGTACTGGCCCTTCCGCCCGATCCCGGCAGAGCAGGAGGCGCAGGCGCGGCAGGACATCGCGACGCGCGGCGGGCGATGACCTTCGAAGATTGTCATCGCGGGCATCTCGTTTCCGGCAGCCCGTGCTGCCCTTCTGAACGTGGCGCTCGGCGGCCGGATTATGCTGTCCACCGCGGGCTTCGGCCGTTTATCATGGGGGTCGCCCACCAACCGGGAGACGCCCATGAACCTTCGCACGATGCTCGTCGCGACGCTCGGCCTGCTCGTCCCCCTCGCCCTCGCCGTCGCCGCCGCCGCGCAGGAGCGGGCCCAGCCGCAGGGCGAGCGCGCCCGCGATGCCGCGCGCGTCGCGCCGGAGTCGGAGCGGATCGCGCTCGACATCACGGAGTGGCCCGTCGAATGGCAGCGCACACGCCCGCGTGATCCGTTCGTCGCGCCCGACGGCAAGGTCTGGTTCGTCGGCCAGCAGGGGGATTACCTCGGCCGTCTCGATCCCGACAGCGGCGAGATGCAGCGATTCCCGCTTCCCGAGGGCGCCGGCCCGCACACCGTCATCGTCGATGACGAGGGCTTCCCCTGGTACGCCGGCAACCGCGATCGCCACATCGGCCGTCTCGATCCGGCCGACGGCCAGGTCACGCGCCATGACATGCCCGAGGGCGTGGACGATCCGCACACCATGGCGTGGACGAGCGACGGAAAGATCTGGTTCACCGCGCAGCGGGCAAGCCGCGTCGGCCTCTTCGATCCCGCGACCGGCGAGACGAAGGTGATCGAGGTGCCCGGCGCGCGCATGCGCCCCTACGGCATCGTGGTCGATGGGAACGATCGCCCCTGGATCGCCTTCATGGGCGACAACGCCATCGGCACGGTCGATCCGCAGTCGATGGAGCTGGAGATCATCGAGACCCCGACGGACGCCAGCCGCATCCGACGCCTCAGCCTCACGAGCGATGGCCGCGTCTGGTGGACCGACGCCGCCGCCGGCTGCTTCGGCGTCTACGACCCCGCGTCGAAGCAGATGCGCCAGTGGCGCAGCCCGGCCGGCGCGGAGGCGGATCTGTACGCGACGGCGGTGGACGAGGACGATCGTTTCTGGTTCGTCGAAGCCGGCCCGCGCCCGAACCGCATCATCGGCTTCGACACGAAGGCCGAGCGGATCGTGAGCATCAACGAGATCCCCTCCGGCGGCGGGAGCGTGCGGAACATGGTCTACCACGCCATGACGCGCTCCATCTGGTTCGGTACCGACGCCCACACCATCGGCCGCGCATCGCTGCCGTAGGCGCGAAACCTCCCGCGCGGCAGGCCGCGCCAGGGGCGAAGGCGCCCGCGGGCGACGCCGCCGCGCCGATGCGCACCGCGCCTACCCGCGCGCGGCGTGACGGCCGCGCGCCCGCGCCTGCTTGTGACGTGCCGGCGCGGCGGGGTACCATCGCCCCCCATGCCCGAGATCACCACCTTCCTCACGTTCAACGACCAGGCCGAGGAGGCCGCGCGCTTCTACACGTCGATCTTCCCCAACTCGCGGATCTCGCAGATCACCCGCTACCCCGAGCTCGGCGAGGGCTTCCCGATCGCCGCGGGGACCGTGATGACCGTGACCTTCGAGCTCGACGGCCGCCCGTTCGTCGCGCTCAACGGCGGGCCGAACTTTGCCTTCAGCCAGGGGATCAGCATCTCCGTCCTGTGCGACACGCAGGAGGAGGTCGATCGCTACTGGGAGGGCCTGCTCGCCGGCGGGGGCAAGCCTGTCGCCTGCGGGTGGCTCACCGACCGCTTCGGCGTGTCGTGGCAGATCAACCCGAAGCTCCTGATCGAGCTGATCTCCGACCCCGACCCCGAGCGCGCGAAGAAGGCGATGACCGCCATGATGGGCATGGTGAAGATCGACAGCGACGAGCTCGAGCGCGCCGTCGGGGCATGACGGGCTCGCGACCGGCGCCCACCTCAACGGGTCCGCGGCCCGTCGGCGTCGGGGTGCTCCCGCCCCGCCAGGCTGCGCAGGTCCGTCCCCGCCGGCTCCTGGAAGACGCGCAGGCCGAACTCCGGCAGGATCGCCAGGATGTGGTCGAAGAGGTCCGCCTGGATCCCCTCGTAGGCGGACCATGCGGTGTCGCTCGTGAAGGCGTAGATCTCCAGCGGAAGCCCGGCGCTGGTCGGCTGGAGCTGGCGCACCAGGAGCGTCATCTCCTGGTGGATCTTCGCGTGCCGGCGCAGGTAAGCCACCACGTACGCGCGCAGCGTGCCGATGTTCGTGAGGTGACGCCGGTTGGCGAGGATGTCCGCCGCGCCGGCGGGGATCTGCTCCCGGTTGTGCAGGCCGATCTCCTCCGCCTTCTGCTGCATGTAATCGTGCAGGAGCACGAAGCGCCCGAAGCGCCGGATCTCCTCCTCCGTGAGGAAGCGGATGGTGTTCATGTCGATGAAGACCGACCGCTTGATGCGCCGGCCGCCCGTCTCGAACATGCCCCGCCAGTTGCGGAACGAGTGCTCCAGGAACTTGTGCGCGGGGATCACCGTCACCGTCTTGTCCCAGTTCCTCACCTTCACGACGTTGAGGGCGATGTCCTCCACGTCGCCGTCGGCGTCGAACTGCGGCATCTCGATCCAGTCCCCCACGCGGATCAGGTCGTTCCCCGTCAACTGCACCCCGGCCACCAGCGACAGGATCGTGTCGCGGAAGATCAGCAGCAGCACGGCCGTCATCGCGCCCAGGCCGCCCAGGAGGATCCACGGCTCGCGGTTGAGCAGCAGCGAGACCACCATGATCCCCGTCGCGATGAACAGGAGGATCTTGACGACCTGGAGATACCCCTTGATCGGACGCCCCCGCGCGATCGGATAACGCCGGTAGATGTCGTTCACCACCGTCAGCAGCGCGCTGGCCGACCGCGCCGCCAGCACCAGGATCGTCGCCATCGCCACCCGCTGGAGCAGCAGGCGGAAATGATCCCCCAGCCCCGGCACGACCGCGAAGCCGTGGTAGAGAACCAGCGTCGGAACGATCGGCACCAGCTTGTGCAGCACACGCCGAGCGACGATCGCGTCGTCCCAGCCCGTCCGGCTCTGCCGGATCACCCGCGCCGCCAGTTGCAGCAGCAGGTATCGCGCCAGCAGAAACGCCAGCACCGCCGCCGCCAGCACCCCGGCAAGCGACAGCCCCATCGCCCAGAGCGGGTGCTCGGGCAGGCGCTCGGCCACCCACACCTCAAGCCAGCCGGGGGAGGGCTCCTCCACGACGAGGGTCACCTCCTCGCCGGTCGCCCCTGCCGCCGGGAGCGCCCGCGGAGTCGCTGAGCCGCTTGGGGCCTCCATTCTCATGCGCAAGCCTCCATGCCCGGGCACCTTAAGGGGAACGCCCGCCCGGATCGAGTCTCCCCCCGAAGCGCGACCCCCACGCCGCGCCGCGAG
>JAEZED010000148.1 GCA_023417885.1 Planctomycetota bacterium | reverse complement strand
CCCCCCGCCCCCGCCCGGCGGCCCATGCGCCCCCGCCGGCGAGGGAAGCCGGAATTGCCCGGCTTCGGACCACCCGGGTTTTACGAACGGAGTCGAAACCGTGCAGCAGAACCCGCAACAGCAGTGGCCCGGCGGACCGTCGCGGTCGCAGATCCGCCGCGCACGACGCTTTCTCGTCGCAGCGCTCATCCTCGCCTGGGCAACGCAGCTTCTCGTCACGCAATGGGCCGCCGGCGCGCAGCAGCAGGCCGATGGCGCGGCCCAGGAAGCGCAGCCGGCGGTCGTCGTCCACATGCGCGCCTCCGCCCAGGTGAGCAGCGACAGCGCGACGCTTGCCGACGTGGCCCAGCTCCAGTGGCTGGCAAGCGAGCCCGCGCTGGAGGATGGTCGCCCGGCGAGCCAGGCAGTCGTCGCGGAGGCCAAGCCGGGAGAGACCAGCTTCGTCGTCGGCATCGAGCAGGTGCTGCGCGTGCTGGGCGAGGCGAAGGTTCATCCCGGGCGCATCAACATCCAGGGCCCCCTGCGCTGCCAGGTGAGCGTCGTCGCGCCCGAGCCTCGCGCCCGGCAGGACGACGACGCGGCACTGCTCGAGTGGGCAGGCGAGCCGGCCGACCCCGCACCGGCCGTTCCTGCCGCAGCCCAGGGACGCACCACCCAATCCGAGGCCGCCTTCACCGCCACGCGTGGCACGCTCGCGGATGTCCTGCGGCAGGATCTCTCGCAGCGGCTTGGACTTCCGGCGCAGGACCTGTTCCTGAACTTCCGCGCACAGGACGCCCGCCTGGTGTCGCGGACCGACCTTGGTGCGCAGCAGGTGACACCGGCGCGCACCGCGGACCTCGGTTCTGTGGCATGGACCATCTCCGTCGATGGCCAGTCGCACACCGTGCACGCCGAGGCGTACGCAACGGTGACGCGCGCCGTGCTGGCCCGCCCGGTCGGCAGGGGACAGGTGATCCGCGCCGAGGACATCATCGCCGAGCCGGCGCGCATCTCGCGCCTGGCCGACCGGGGCGTCGCGCCCGCGGAGGCGGTCGGGCAGGAGGCCTCCCGCGCCCTTTCGGTGGGCGATGTGCTGAGCGCCGACCGGCTCGGCCCGCGCATGCTCGTCCGTCGGGGACAACTCATCACCGTGCAGCTCGTGCGCGGCGGGATCGTCATCCGCACGCTCGCCAAGGCGATGGAGGAAGGCGCCTACGGGCAGATCGTGAAGGCGCGCAGCGAGTCGAACGGGGAGATTCTTCACGTGACCATGATCGCCCCGCAGTCCGGCATGATCGCCGAGCCGGCAGGGCAATGAACAACGCAGCGAGGACGCAGAGACGGGATCGCCGACGCATGAAGCACACCGCCGCAACAACCACGCTCCTGCTCATCGCCACGCCGGCGCTCGCGCACGCGCAGTCGTCGCCCCCGGCGACCAGGCCGGCGCAGCGGGAGGCCCCCGCGATCGATCCGGCGACGGGCCGGCCCGTGGAAGAGCCGCCCCCGCCCACGCCGATGGCGTCCGCGGAGGATGCGGCGGCGCGGATGTACCTCGGCGGGCGCTCGCTGCTCCAGGCGCAGCTCGAGTCGCGGCGCTCGGATCCGTTCGCGGAGACGGGCATCGACCCGAACGTCAGCTTCTTTGCCGTGCCGGAGCCGGAGCCGACCGTCATCCGCAAGCACGACCTGGTGACCGTCATCGTGCGCGAGGAGAGCACCGCGCGCAGCAGCGGCAACACCAAGCTCGAGAAGGAGACCGGCCTCGACGCGGCGCTGCTCGATTACGTCCGGCTCGACCTGCGCAGCCTCGACCTGGAGAGCCGCAACGCGAACGCCCGCCTTCGTGCCGAGGCGGAGGCGGACTTCGAGGGCAAGGGAAGCGTCGACCGCCGCGACAGCTTCGTCGCCCGCATCACCGCCGAGGTGCTGGACGTGAAGCCCAACGGCACGCTCGTCCTCCAGGCCCGCAAGCGTATCACCAACGACGACGAGGAGCAGGTGTTCATCCTCACCGGCACCTGCCGCACGCAGGACATCACCGCCGACAACTCCGTTCTCTCCACCCAGCTCCACGACCTGAACCTCGAGAAGCACACCACCGGCGCCGTGCGCGACGCCACGAAGCGCGGCCTCATCCCACGGCTGCTCGGAAAGCTCAACCCCTTCTGATCCAACGCCTCCGCAACGAACGCCACGAAACGACCCGACTCATGACCCGATCCCGGCTTCTCATCATCGCGCTCCTGCTCCTGGCGGCTACGCCGGCCGCGGCCTCGAAGATCGGCGACATCACCCGCCTCGACGCGGCGCGCGAGGAAAGGCTCACCGGCCTCGGACTCGTCTTCGGCCTGCGCGGCACCGGCGACGGCGGCGACTTCGCCCCCGCCATCCGGCCGCTGGCACAGATGCTCGGCAACTTCTCCAACGCCGCCAGCGTCGCCGAGCTCTCCGACGTGAACAACGTCGCCGTCGTCGCGCTCACCGTGACCGTCCCGGCCAACGGGGTGCGCGCCGGGGACAAGCTGGACGTGCAGGTGACGAGCATCGGGGCCGCCAAGAGCCTCGCGGGCGGGCGGCTCTTCGTCACCCCGCTGACCGGCCCCGTCCCGGGCGCCGGCATCTTCGCCCTGGCCGAGGGGGCGCTGGTGATCGAGGACGAGCAGATCCCGACGGTCGCGAAGATCAGCGGCGGGTGCGTGATGGAGATCGACCTTCCCAAGCGCTTCGTGCGCGACGGGATGTTCACGCTCGTGCTGAACGACGCCGTCGCCTCCTGGACCACCGCCAGCACCATCGCGCAGATGATCAACGACAGCGAGGGGTTGGACGGCCAGCAGTGGGCAATCGCCATCGACCCGAAGAACGTCGCGGTGACGATCCCGCCGGCGGAGCGTGCGCGTCCCGACGGGTTCATTTCTCGCGTGCAGCGCCTTCCGGTGCCGATGCTGGAGGAGGAGGCGCGCGTGCGGATCAATGAGCGCCTCGGGACGATCATCCTGACCGGCGATGTCGAGATCAGCCCCGTCGTCATCTCGATGCGCGGGCTGACGATCAGCGCGATCCCCGACGCCGCGGGCGACGCATTCGCCGGCGCCGGAACCGCCCCCCAGGGAAGGACGCAGGAGTTCGTTCCGCTCGCCGTCGGCCGCGTGGGCGACGCCCAGCGCGCAAAGCTGCGCGACCTGGTGAACGCCCTGGATCAACTGAAGGTGCCGGCGGAGGATCGCATCGCGATCCTCAAGGAGCTGCACAAGACCGGCAAGCTCCACGCCAAGCTCATCGTGGAATAGCAGCAGGAGGCTGATGATGGACGTGCGAATCGGCGAGTCCCACCTCGCGCAGCAACTCAGACCCGTGGCCAGGCAGTGGGTCGGCCAGACCTTCTTCGGCACCCTCCTGAAGCAGGCCCACCAGAACCCGCTGGCCGACGAGTCCAGCCCCTTCTCCGGCGGACGGGGCGGAACCGCCTTCGCCAGCCTCCTCGACCAGCATCTCGCCGAGCATGCCGGGGCCGGATCGGGCGAGAAGCTCGTGGACGCCCTCGTCTCCCGCATCGCCGGCAACCGCTAGCAGCGCCACAGGCAACCGATGAACCCGACCGCCCAGTCCAACCACGTCCCGCCGGCGCTCACCGAGTTGATGCGCACTCTCGGCACGCTTGCCCAGGCCCACCGCGACCTCGCGGAGATCCTCGACGCCCAGCACGCCGCGATGCGCTCATTCGACGCCGGCGCCATGCAGCAGGCGGCACGCCGGCAGGAGGCGATCCACCGGCGCATCCTGCGCCTGGAGCAGGATCGCCGCCGGCAGGTGACTCACCTGGCGCGCCCGCTGGGCCTGGGCCCCATGCCGACGCTGATGGAGCTCGCCGAGCGCATGCCCGAGCATGGCCCGGCGCTGTTGGAGATGCGGCGGCAGGTGCGGGAGGCGGTCGAGGCGGCGGCGATGCGCAGCCGCGTCTGCTCGCGCGTCGCAGGCAGCGTCCTGGGCCACCTGAACCTGGCGCTGCGCCTCCTGGGCGACGGCTCCACCTACCGCCGCACCGGCGGCTTCGAGATGACCCGCCCACTGTCGCGCCTCCAGGCCGTCGCCTGAGGCGTTTGCCTTCCCCTGTCCCCGCGACTTTCGCTCATGTCCCTCACCGGCACGCTCCAGATCGGCAAGACGGCGCTGGCCACCACGCAGGCGGCCATCCAGACCGTCGGCAGCAACATCGCCGGCGCCGCCGACCCCAACTACACGCGGCAGGTGGCGCGCATCGAGTCGATGCCCGGGCGCAACTTCCAGCCCGGCATCCAGCTCGGCACGGGCGTCAGCCTCGTCGGCGTGGAGCGGCAGATCGACCAGGCGCTCATGACGCGCCTGCGCGCGGGCATCGGCGACGCCGAGGGAAGCAGCGCGAGCGCCCAGTGGCTCGGGCAGGTCGAGGCAGTCTTCAACGAACTGGGCGACGACGACCTCTCCAGCGCCATGAGCCGGTTCTTCAACGCCTGGAGCGAGCTCGGCAACCGGCCGACCGACGCAGGGCTGCGCCAGGTCGTCCTGCGCGAGGGGCAGAACCTCGCCGCGAAGCTCAACGACATGGATCGCCAGCTCGAAAACCTCGCCCTCGGCACCGGCGAGCGGCTGGCGAACCTGACCGAAGCCGGCGACGGCCTCTCCCGGCAGATCGCAAAGCTCAACGGCGAGATCGTGCGCGCCGAGGCGGGCAACGGCCCCAGCGCCAACACCCTGCGCGACCAGCGCGACGCTTTGCTCGGAGAACTCGCCGGCCTCGTCAACCTCCACTCGATAGAGGAAGAGAGCGGCAGCGTCACCGTCTACATAGGCAGCGAACCGCTGGTGCGCGGAGAGCACAGCCACGGCCTGCAGCTCGAGCGCACGGTCGTGGACGGGGTCACGCGCTTCACGCCGCGCTTCGCCGACAACGGCACCCCCCTCAACGCCCGCACCGGCGCCATCGGCGGAACCGGCGAGGCGCGGCAGGTGATCGACACCACCCGGCAGGGACTCGACGAGCTCGCCGCCGGCCTCATCTACGAGCTCAACCGGCTCCACTCCACCGGCCAGGGCCTCGTCGGCTACGACAGCATCACCGCCAGCTATGGCGCCACCGACACTACCGCCGCCCTCGACTCGGCGGGGGCAGGGCTCCGCTTCACGCCGACCAACGGCAGCTTCGTCGTCAACGTGCGCGACAAGTCCACGGGACAGATGACGCGCACGCTCATCGACGTCCCGCTCGACGGCGCCGGCGGCGGCATGTCGCTCGACGACCTCGCGGCGGCGCTCGATGCCGTGGACGGCGTCACCGCGAGCATCAGCGCCGGGCGGCTGAGCCTGGCGTCCGATTCGCCCGGGCAGGACATCAGCTTCGCCGACGACACCAGCGGCGTCCTGGCTTCACTGGGGATCGGCGGATTCTTTTCCGGCGAGGGGGCGGGCGACATCGCGGTGTCATCTTCGCTGGATGATCCGCGTCGCCTCGCCGCCTCCCGGAACGGCCAGCCCGGCGACAACGGCACCGCCAAGCTGATCGCCGCCCTCCAGGACGAGCCGTCGGCCCTGCTGGGCGGCGCGTCGCTTGCGCGGCGATACGAGTCGCTCGTGCACGAGGTCGCCGCCGGCACGCAGTCGGCGCAGGCCGAAGCCAAAGCGTCCGCCGCCGTCCAGGAGGCGCTGGCGGCCCAGCGGCAGGCGCTCTCCGGCGTCAGCATGGACGAAGAGGCAGTCTCGCTGATGCGTTACCAGCGCAGCTACCAGGGCGCGGCCCGATTGATCGCCGCGGTCGACGAGATGATGCAGACGGTCCTCCAACTCGTGTAGCACCGGCAAGAATCACCATGAACATCAGCGGCTACGGCAGCGTTCGGATCAGCGACCTGGCTCGCGCCATGCGGGCGGGCTCGCAGATCGCCCGCACCCAGGCCGACATGGCGCGCACCGAGCTGGAGCTCTCCACCGGGCGCCGGCTGATCAATCCCAGCGACGACGCCGGCGACGCCTCCGCCGCGCAGCAGCTCCGACGCGTGCTCGAGCAGCGTCAGGGATACGAGACCAATCTCCAGCAGGGCCGGCGCTTCCTCGCCGACATCGACGAAGCCCTCGCCGGCGCGACCGATCTCATCCGCGAGGCGCGCACCATCGCCATGGCCAACCTCGGCACCGAGGTCTCCGACGCCGAGCGCGAAGGGGCCGCCGTCGTGCTCCGGCAGATCGAGCGGCGACTCATTGACATCGCCAACAGTCGCTCGGGCGGCCTATCCCTCTTCGGCGGCGACGCCGATCGCGACCCGTACGCCCTCGCCGGTGACGGCGTCCGCTTCTTCGGGAGTGACCGGGCCCTGGCCAACGCCGTGGGGGACGGCGCGGAGCTGGGCCTGCTCATGGCCGGCTCGGAAATCTTCGGCGGGGCCAGCCTGCGCGTGGGTGATGCCGATCTCACGCCGACCGTCACCGGCGCGACCCGCCTGGCCGACCTTGCGGGTGCGCGCGGGGAGGGCGTGCCGCGCGGGAGCATCCGCATCGTGAACGCCGGAAGCCCCGCGGTCATCGACCTCTCCGCCGCGGACACGGTGGACGATGTTCTGAACGCCATCAACGCCAGCGGCATCGGCGTGACCGCGTCGATCGTCGGGGGCAACGCCATCCAGATCTCCGGCGCCGCCGTCACCGTCAGCGAGGCCGGCGGCACGACGGCGGCGAGCCTGGGCCTGCTGAAGCCGCCGGGCGCGATCGTCACGGGTGATGACCTGGGCGCCCGGCTGGGCCATTTCACGCCCCTGTCGGCGCTGCGCGGCGGGGCGGGTATCGACCTTGCCGGCACGTTCACCATCTCCAACGGCGCCGAGACCGACACGGTCGATCTTGCCGGACTGACGACGGTGGGCGACCTGCTCGACCGCTTCAACACCAGCCCGACACGCGTGCGCGCCGCCATCAGCGACGACGGGAAGTCGCTGCTCGTCCAGAACACGGTGCAGGGCACCGACATGCACATCCGCGACGCCACCGGCACCGCCGCCCAGGACCTCGGGTGGCTCACGTTCACCGCCGACGACGCGCTGGCGGAGTTCAACGGCGGGCGCGGCGTCCGGCTGGATCCGGCGGGGCCGGATTTGGCGTTCACCGATGCCGGGGCGATCCGCTTCGAGGTTGATCTCGACGGCGCCGGGACGGCGCAGGACGTGATCGACCGGATCAACGCCGCCGCGGCGACTGCGGGATCGGCCCTCGTCGCCTCGTTCGATCCGGCAGGTCCCGGAATCGCGCTGGCGAACGTCGAGCGCGTGGTGGACGTGGGCACGTCGCGCGCGCGGGTCGATCTCGGGCTGGACGCCGCCGTCTCCGCGGGCGTGCTCGCGGGGCGTGACGTCAACCCCGTGACGAGCGAGGGCCTGTTTGGCCACCTCCACGCGCTGATCGGGGCGTTCGAGTCGAACGACATGGCGTCGGCGGAAGCCGCGCTTGCGGACCTGGAGGCGGACGAGAGCCGGGTGGTGCTGCGTCGGGGCGAGGCGGGGGCGCGGCTCCAGGAGGCGGAGGGGCGGCTGGAGCGGCTGGAGGATCAGAACCTGCTGACGGAGGAGATGCTCAGCAAGCTGGAGCATGCGGACCTGACGGAGACGATTCTCAGGTACCAGGCGCTTCAGACGAGCCTCCAGGCGTCGCTCCAGACGACGGGCCAGTTCATGGGGTTGTCGCTCTTCGACTTCCTGCGGTAGGCGGCTGACGGATTTCGTGGAAAGAGCTGCCGTGAAAGTTCAGCGATGGGGCGGCAGCGGCCGATAAATGACGGGACGTCGCGCCGCCAGTGGAGGCGGTGGCGACATTCGAAACGGGATTTTCCGGAGCGGCCAGGTGATGTGTCGTGCTGTTCGACACGTGGCGCCGGCCGAGAGCCATATGCAGATCGAAACCTCGCGCTTCGGCGCCATCGACGTGGACGAGTCGCGGATCATCACGGTGGTGGGGGGCCTGCTGGGCTTCCCGCGGGCCACGCGCTTCGCGCTGATCCAGACGGGCGAGGAGAACTACTTCTTCTGGCTCCAGAGCGTGGAGGACGCGAACCTGGCGTTCGTGGTCTGCGACCCGGCCGTCTTCCTGCCCGACTACACGATCGACCAGGTGCCCGTGCGCGACGAGGCGCGGGAGTCGCTGGGCATCGAGCCGGAGGCCGACCTCGCCCAGGTCACCCAGATTTTCACGATCTGCAACCGCGTCGGCGAGTGGCTGACCGGCAACCTCCTCGGCCCCATCGTCGTCAACCTCGACAACTGCCATGCCCGGCAGATCGTGCTCACCGAAAAGAAGTGGAGCACCCGGCAGCCCCTGCTGAAGCTCGCCGCCGACACGCCGGAACTGCGCAAAAGCGCCTGACCCCCCCTCATTTTTTTTGCTTGACTGCTGCCCGGGGGGGGGGTAGGGTGGCCTTGGTTCCACTGCGGTCACGCCAGATGGGAGGCACCATGTCGGACAAGCTCAAGTCGCTGGGCATCTGCCTGCTGGCGTTCGCGTGCGCGAGCGCACTGTGGGCAGTTCTTCCCGGGGGCGACAATGGCCAGCCCCAGGTGCAACGGGGCGGCCAAGTCGCGGCCGGGCCATGTGGTGCCATCCCGCCCACGTGAGATATCCCCCGAACAATGGGTTTGTGACCGCGGCATGCACCACGTTTCATCCCACGGCATGTAATGCCATGTCCAGTGTCGGGCAATGCAGCATCGAGACGGGCGTCCTCAAATGGTGCCACGTCCGGCAGCATGTGGCCGGGGGGATATGGCACAACACCAAGCCGTGCCTCCTCCAGCAATACCACCCCTTGTGCGACGTCAACGACGAGAAGTGCGAATAGCGGCTAAGGGCACGGGTGATGATGTTTCTTTGCACGACAGTCTTGTTCGTCGGTTTGGCGCTTGCGCCAGGCGCGGTCCCGTCCGGTCAGGATGGGGCCGAATCCGCGTTTCAGGCCGCGCTCGAGGAAGCCTTCCCGTCCGGCGGCGACGCGAGTGAGTACACGCTCCGCGGCCTGTTGACGAGCCGGCACGGATTGACCGCGCCCGGCGCGCCGGATCGTGTGAAGGCGCTGTTCGACGCCCGGTCGAACCAGGCGTTCCTGGTCAGCGGCTGGCCCGCAGGAGCCTTGGTCGTGACAGCGCAATCGGCAACCAGGGACGCCCGGACGCTGACCCCCGCCGACCTCGACCCCGAGCGCCTCCTGGCGCTGGGCAAGTCGGACTTCGCCGTGGGGGCGGCCATCTGGCGGGGCCCGCAGATCCTTGTCTTTCAACACGACAAGGAATCGATCCACGGCATCACGGAATGGGTCGCGAGCGACGGGCGCACCCAGGACCTGCTTACGTTGACGTTGCCGGCGGGGCTGCTCGCCAAGCGCAATTGGCTCGACACCCGTCCGCTGGCCGAGCTGGTTGCGTCGGCGGAACTCATCGAGCAGCGCGAGGTGGTGGAGCCCGAGAGCGGCCTGACGTGCCAGTTCCGGCGCTACCGGGGGAGCTTCGGCGAGCTGGAGCTCTGGGTCGGTCGCGATCGCACGGGCCCGGCCCGGCTTGTCCGCATGCGGATGACGAAGGGGGCCTCCGATCTGTTCAGGGGAAAGCCGGTGTCGGAATCCCGGCCGCTTCAACGCTACCTGCCCGAGTTGACCCTGCAGAGCGTCAGCTACGACATCGGCGCCACGCAATGGCAACTCGCCGGATCGGTGCCGGTTCCGACGCGCGGCCACAGCCGGCTGGAGTACCGGCACGATGACGGAGAGACCGTCATCTGGAGTTCGGCGACCTTTGACGCCGGGCAGGTCGACGCCGCCTCGTCCCGGCGCCTGGCGGACCAGCTCGTCGCCGGCCTCGACGACGGAGCGCAGGTGACCCGCGCCAACCAGGACTTCGGCGGGGTGATGTTCGAATGGCGCGACGGCGAGATCGTGCCCGCGTCGAACGAGACTGCGCTGAAGAACCTTGAAGAGGCCGTCGCCGGCGCCTCGGGGCTGGGCGCGGGGCGAACCGGCGTCATCCTCTGGAGCGCCGCGGGCGTGATCGTGATCCTGATCGCCGCCGGGGCGTTCGTGATCCATCGCCGCCGGACAAGACTCTCATCGTGACTTGGCTGCATTCGCCAACATCGCCGCATCGCCGGCACATGAGCAGAGTTCTGGCCTGGTGCGTGGCCTGCATCCTGCTGTCGGTATGGATCGGCATCGAAGCCCTCGCCCCGTCCGCCGACGCCCGATCCGCCCGCGGCGGTAATCCCACCGGCTTCGACGGGCCGTACTGCGGCCTGTACTCCGTGTACGCTGCGGCGCGTCTGAACGGGATGCAGCCCCTTCCCGACGGGATCCAGCGCCTGCTCAGCCCGCAGTACATCGGCTCGCGCGCGGGCGCGTCGACCGAGGAGCTCGAGGCCGCCGCGGAGGCCCTGGAGATGCACGCCCGCACCTTCAGCGGGCTGACGCGCTTGGACCTCATGGCGCTGGCCAGCCCCGCGATTCTCCACGTCAAGTCGCATCCAGAGAACATGACGTACGACCATTGGCTGTTGATGGTGTCGTGCGGCGCCACGCAAACAGTGATCATCGACGAGGCGCCCGTGCCGATCCACCAGGCCACGGGCTTGCTTGCTGGCCGATGGGACGGGACCGCCATTGTCGTCAGCCGGGACCCCGTGCCGGCCTCCGTGCGATGGCCGACCGTGGCTTTGACAGTCGTTGCCGTCCTTCTGCTGATTGCCTTGGCCCGGGTCTTGGGCCGACCGCCGGCGAGGCTTGGCGGGCATGGCTGGCGCGGATCGCTCGCGGAGATCGGTTCATTGGCATGCATCGCGCTGCTCGTCGGCGCGATCTGCGCGGGAATGGATCGGAACCAGGCCGTCTGGAACAGCCAGGGCAGGCAGGCGGTGGTGGATCGCCACCTTGACCAGTTTCTCCCTCGCGCGTCGTTCGGGGAGGTTCGCGCGTTGGCACGGGGGGATGGGTCCGAAGGCGTGATCCTCGTGGATTCGCGCAGCACCGACGATTTCGAAGGGGGCCACATCCCAACCGCGCGCAGCGTTCCCGTGTACGCCGAGGACGCCCAGCTCCGCGCGCTCATCGACGAGCTTGGGCAGGACAAGCGACTGGTGATCTACTGCCAGAGCAGCCAGTGCAGCTTCTCGGCAAGGCTCGCCGCCCGCCTGCGGGCCATGGGATTCACCCGTATGGCGATCTACCACGAGGGGTGGCGTGAATGGCGGGCCGGCGTATCGACCGGAGGGGGCGCCGAATGACCGCCGCTTCGCTTGAGCCCGACATCCCCCGTGCCGCGGAGCAGCGTGGGACGATCATCCGCGCGATCGGCTGGGGGCTGAGGCTTTTCCTGGGCATGCTGCTGGTCTACAGCGCGCTCCTGAAGCTGTATGACCCGCTGACTTTCCTCGACGCTCTCTACAAGTATCGACTGGTCGGAGAGGGAACCGGGATCGCGCTGGCTTTCGTCGTGCCGGTGATCGAGCTCGCCGTCGGAGGAACCCTGCTGGCCCGGACCAGCCGGGTGGCCGCCGTCGTCGCCGCGGTCATGCTCGTGATCTTCACGCTGGCGCAGGTGAGCGCCTGGCAGCGCGGGCTCGCCATCGACTGCGGCTGCTTCGGCGACACCGCGCCCGGCGGCAGCCTCGTCGGGCCATGGACGATTGCCCGCACCGGATTCCTCGCACTCGTGGCAGGAGTCGTCGCGTTTGCCAGTTCCCCCGCGGTCGCTTCGGACGCCGCGACGCAATGACCCGGATCATGAACGGCGCGCTCTTCACATCGTCAGCGCCCCGGCGGCATGGGTTTACCCTCGTGGAGCTGCTCGTCGTCATCGGGATCATCGCGCTGGTGATCGCATTGCTTCTGCCGGTTCTCGCGCGGAGCCGGATGTCGGCCCGAAAGATGGAATGCGCGTCGCAGCTCCGCGCGATCGGGCGCGGATTCGTCATGTACGCCAATGACAACCGTGGCTTTGTGCCGCGGGATCACTCGCCCTGGCGCCCCGACCGCCGGCCCAACTGGCTTGTACTGCTGGGCCCGTATGTCGCCGGGGGGCAGGATTGGGAACAGGCGTTGGAAGATGACGCCGTCGCCCTCGAGATGATGAGGAGAGTCCGGCAGTTCCACTGCGCGGAGCATCCGTTGATGGGCGAAGTTCCCGGCACCTACGTGGTCAACGCCTTCAAGTTCGAGAGCGAGCCTGTATGGGACCCGGATGGCGTCGTGAAGCTTGCGCGGGTGCGGAATCCGTCCCAGGTCGTCCTGGTCGCCGAGGCGGCCGACGGTTTCGGCGAGTCGGGCGATCGCATCGACCTCATCTACCGGGCGGAGTTTCATGACGCCTACCGACCGGGGCACCTGCCGCGCCAGACGGGTCAGCGCCTGAGCGACGATCGTCACGCGGGACGCGCCAACCTGCTGTTCTTCGATAGCTCCGTTCGCGAGATACGCCGGGGCGCTCTCGAGCTGCGCATGTTCGATGATGGTGTAAGCAGCCGGGCAACGGACGATGTCTGGGACGACGACTTCGGTTCGTGACCCGCCTCACCCCCTCCCGGGCGGCGCCGCGCACGAACTGCGCGTCATCCGGTCGCCAAGTTTGCCCGTTTCAACCGGCTCAAGCCGGCGGAGCCGGACGGCCGAAGAGGTAAATCAGTGGTTGGAAGCAGGATTTTGACCTGCCGGAAGCACGGATGCTCCGGCTAAGATATGTGAGCAAGGCACGCGCCAGGCGTCGATCGTCGGCCGGCACCGGGTCGGACGAGCTCGGACACCCAGGCGCGTGCAAGCTCCAAGGCGGAATGCCGCCTTGCAGGCCTTGTCGGTGTGCTCCGCGGCACGGCACCGCGCGGCGAGTCGGAGTCGGTGGCGTTTTCAGCGAGGTGACGCCCCCGCACCCGGCCGTCCGGTTCGTTTCATCCCCCTCGACCCTGGTCGTTGGCGGTGGAGCGGGCCCGGTGACGCTGAACGTTTGGAGCATGTCCGGCCGATCTCGTCGAAGGGTGCCCAGTTGCTGCGCACCGCCGAACGGAGTCGCCGGCGTCACGGCCCGCAAAGTGCGTGCGGCCCCGCCGCTCCCAGGAAGGAGCCGACACGATGTTGGTACTGTCACGTCAGCGCGACGAGACGATTATGATCGGCGACGAGGTCGAGGTGACCGTCGTCGATATCCGCGGGGACAAGGTCCGGCTGGGCATCACCGCCCCGAAGGAAGTCACCGTCCACCGCAAGGAAGTCTACGAAGCCATCAAGCGCGAGAACCGGGCCGCCGCACAGGTACGCCCGGAAGACCTGGATCCCGCCGCCACGGGCGGCAGGGGGCCGCGTCTGGCAGGCGGCGCGTCGGCCGATCCTGGCAAGTTCGATCCGGACAAGCCGGTCGTTCGCCCGACCATCCGCGCAAGCATGCCCGAGGCC
>JAEZED010000111.1 GCA_023417885.1 Planctomycetota bacterium | reverse complement strand
GCGCAGCGGCGCGCGGGTCGCCTTACTTCACGAGCATCATACGGCCTGCCCGCCCATAGGCAAAAGACGAAGTCACGAGGGGAAGCATAGGAAATCTCGATGAATACAATGATCCGTGAAGTGGCTCAATCACAACCACCTGTACTATTTCTGGGCCGTGGCCCGCGAAGGCAGCGTCGCCCGCGCCGCCGAGGAGCTCATGGTCTCCCAGCCCACCATCAGCGCGCAGATCAAGGAGCTTGAGCGTTCCCTCGGGCACAAGCTCTTCGAGCGCGCCGGGCGCGGCCTGCGGCTCACCGAACCGGGCCGTGTCGCCTTCAACTACGCCAACGAGATGTTCGCGCTTGGCCAGGAGATGCTCAACACCCTCGAGCACCGGCGCTCCGGCCCCACGCTCCGCCTCGCCGCCGGCATCAGCGACGTCATCCCCAAGGCCATGGCGCGCCGGCTCCTCGCGCCAGCCACGCGCCTGGAGCAGCCCGTCCGCCTGATCTGTCGCGAGGACAAGTCCGACCGCCTCCTCGCCGACCTCGCGGCGCGGCGGACGGACGTCGTCCTCAGCGACGCGCCGATCGGCACCGCCGTCCAGTTGCAGGGATACAACCACCTGCTCGGCGAGACGGGCATCAGCTTCTTCGCGACCCCGCGCGCCGCGACGCGCCTGAAGAAGGGCTTTCCAAAGTCGCTCGACGGCGCCCCGCTGCTCCTGCCGACCGATCACACCCAGCTCCGCCGCTCCCTCAACCTCTGGTTCGACGCCCGTCGCATCCACCCGCTCGTGGCGGGGGAGTTCGACGATGCGGCGCTCATGTTCTCCTTCGGGCAGAACGGGGCCGGCGCCTTCCCCGGGCCGTCCGCGATGGAGACGGAGATCCAGCGCAACTTCGGCGTCCGTGTCGTCGGGCGCGCCACGAAGGTGAAGGAGCGCTTCTACGCGATCACCAGGGAGGAGACGCTTCTCCACCCGGCCGTGCGCGCTATCTGCGAGGGCGCCGGCAAATCGCTCCGTGAGCCGTGATCGCCAGCACTTCCCATTGACGCCACGGGCGCTTCGCGGGATCGTCGTGACATGCAGGAGCCGGGACTCGAATCGCTGATCACCGTCGCCGAGGCCGCCGCCATTATCGACGGCATCCCCGTTACGCCGCGCCAGGAGGTCGTTGCCCTCTCCGATGCCGCCGGGCGGCGGCTCGCCGAGGAGGTCGTCACCGATCGCGACTATCCCCCGTTCGACAAGTCGCAGATGGACGGCTTCGCCGCCCGCGTCGGCGAGCCGGCGGGGGAGTTCGAGCTGGTCGGCGAGGTGCCCGCGGGCTCGACGTGGGAGGGCCCGCCCCTGCGCGGGCGGCAGGCGGTGGCGATCATGACCGGCGCGCCCGTTCCCGATGCGGACGGAGCCGTGGGCGTCGTGCCGGTCGAGCAGGCAGAGCGGATCGATGGCGGCCGCGTCCGCCTGCTGGTCGATCCTGCGCCGGATCGCTACATCGCGCGGCGGGGGAGCGACCGGGAGACGGGCGCCGTCGTGCTCCGGGCCGGGGCCCGGCTCACGCCGGCGGCGATCGGCGTCCTGGCGAGCGTGGGGCGGCAGGAGGCGTGCGTCTTCGGGGCGCCGCGCTGCGCGGTGCTGGCGACGGGGGATGAGCTCGTGGCGCCCGGCGCTGCCCCCGCGGCACACCAGATTCGCAACTCCAACACGCCGACGCTCCTGGCGTTGCTTGCCGGGTGCGGCTGCGACGCCGTGGACGGCGGGCGGGTGCCCGACACGCTCGAGGCGACGCGCCAGCACCTGGCGGAGTGGCTGGGCAGCACGTCGGACTGCCTCTTCATCACGGGCGGCATGAGCATGGGGGAGCACGACTACGTGCCGCGCGTGCTGGCGGAGCTGGGCGTCGAGATGCACGTGACGAAGCTGAAGATCAAGCCGGGGAAGCCCTTCCTGTTCGGCACGCGCGCGCGCGGGGGCGGGTTCGTCGCCGGGGCTCCCGGCGCTTCCGGCGGCGGGGCGGCGCGCGGGCGGCACACGACGTACGTCTTCGGCCTGCCGGGCAACCCGGTCAGCGCCTACGTCTGTACGCTGGTGCTCGCACACCGACTGCTCGTGCGCCTCGCCGGCGGCGAGGCGCGGGAGGCGGATGCCCGCTTCATCGAACGCCCGCTGGCGCGCCCGCTGGGGGCGAACGGGCCGCGGCAGTTCTACCAGCCCGTTGCCCTGACGCCTGAAGGCGTGGTGCCGATGGGGTGGCGCGGCAGCGCCGATGTCTTCGGCCTGGCCGAGGCCGACGCCCTCCTGGAGCGTCCGGCCGA
Source organism: Planctomycetota bacterium (assembly GCA_023417885.1). Classification (GTDB taxonomy): domain Bacteria; phylum Planctomycetota; class Phycisphaerae; order Tepidisphaerales; family Tepidisphaeraceae; genus JAEZED01. The sequence goes on along the minus strand of JAEZED010000111.1, from coordinate 4,822 downwards.
CGATCCGCCGCGACGTGCCGGGGAGGTCGTTCGCCTCCTGCCCCTGCCGTCGTAAATGGCAGCACGCCGGCACGGTGGGGTGCGACATGAATTGTCTGGATTTTGGGCGCAAACCATCTAGCCTGTTTGGCGTCTGATCGGCTGATCGAGAAGGAGTGATCCCGATGCCCCGGCCTGTCCTGTCTTCCAGATCCGCCGCAGCACCGCGCCATGCGTGGGTGCTGCTGCTCCGCCGCGCCGGGTTCGTCGCGGTGCTCCTATCAATCTTCGCCGTCGGCTTCGGCGGCAGCTTCACTTGCGAGACGAAACAGAACCACAGCGACCACACGAGGCCCACGCCGCCGCCGCGTTGAGTGATCGTGCGCGCGGAGCCACCGCGGCCGGGGCCTGACGAACAGCCGTACACACACGACCGAAGGAGCATCCCATGCATCCCCACAATGTCAGTGCGTCCTCTCCCTCCCGCGAAGCGGGCATGCGCTGGACCCGGCGTGTCATCGTCGCCGGCGTCTTCGGCGTCACCGCCAGCGCGCCCCTCTGGTGGCTCACCGGCGCCTCGGCCGTCGGGCTCCGGCAGGAGCGCCAGCAGCAGCAGGGGCAGGCGCAGCCCGACGCGCAGCAGATGGCGGAGATGATGCGGAAGTACGAGGAGGCGGCGCGCCCCGGCGAGTTCCACGAGAAGCTCAAGTCCCTCGCCGGGCAGTGGCAGGTGACGGCGGAGTTCGCCGGGCCGGACGGCACGATGACCAGCCGCGGGCAGGCGACGAACGAGATGGTGCTCGGCGATCGCTTCCTGAAGCAGGAGTTCAACGGGGAGATGATGGGCCGGCAGTTCGAGGGGATCGGCTACACCGGCTACGACAACACGGGCCGGCAGTACCAGAGCGTCTGGCTCGACTCGATGAGCAGCGCGATGTTCATGACCGAGGGCGAGGTCGACGAGGGGGGCAACGTCATCAGCTTCACGGGCGAATCGATGTGCCCGCTGACCAACCAGATGAAGCGGTTCCGGCACGTCCTGAGAATCGAAGGGGACGACCACTACCTCTTCGAGATGTACGAGCCGGGCGAGAACGGCGAGATGACGAAGACGACCACGATGACTTACACCCGCATCCCATAGCCCCCACGCCGCGGCGGCAGCCGCGGATCCAACAGCATCACCAACCGCGCCCGAGAACGCGCCAACGAACGCCTTCCCGGGCGTCAATCCATCTGGATCATCGACGGCACGCTGGCACGCGTCGCTGACGCCCCTGCACGCGTCGACGGCGCGCTCACCCGCGTCACCGGCCCATCCCCCACGTCGCGCAGCCTGCGCAGCAGGTCCGCCCGCAGGCGCGCGTCGCGGAACGCGAAGAGATGACCCGAGGTGTACCAGGGCACCTCGTAGTGCACCGTCTCGCCCGCAAGGTGATCCGGGAGCGATGCGCCGTATCCCACCGTGTAGTCCCGGCTGCGCGTGTAGGCGACGATCGGATAGTCGTCCTGATCCGTCAGCCGCTCGCGCTCCGCCAGGCGCTTCAGGAACGGGCTGCGGCTGCGCATCGCCAGGCCCGTGCCGATGAAGCCGAACCAGTCCGCCGCCTGCGCGCCCGAGTGGGGCGCCGCGATCGTGTAGAGCCGGCCGATCCTCAGGCGCCGGCGCCCCGCGTCGTTCGGCGCCGCCGCATGGCGCGCAACCAGCCCCCCCATGCTGATGCCGATCACGTCCACCTCCGCCGTCCACGCCGGATCGTCGTTCGGGAAGTAACGCTCCACCTCCGCCACCACGCGCGAGGCGGCGCCGTCGAAGCTCAGCGCCAGCCCGGGGTGCACCGCGAGGATGCGCTGCTCGCCCGAGGCATCGCGCAGCCAGCGCGCCAGGCCCGTCGCCGTGATCGCGGGGTCGAGGTAGCCGCCGATCACCACGATCGGTCGCGGCAGCGTCGCGCGCTGCGGGTCGGGAGGCGGCGTGACCGTCGTGCACCCGGCGAGGAGCAGGGCGAGCAGGAGCGGGACAATTGCGAGGAAGTGCCTGCACACCCTGGCGCCCCCTGGTGCGCCGCGGCGATCCCCGGCGCGCACCGCCATCGGTTCCGGCACTGCCATGGGCGTTTTATACCCGGATTCCGTGGTGCGCGCCGCGGCGCTCAGGCCTTCACCGCGGCGATGGCGTGGAAGGCGCGCCCCTCCGCGATGTACTTGCGCTCGAAGTTCGTACCCACGACCTCCCCCTCGCCGGCGCTGGCGGGCGTTTCGTACTCGGTCACCCGCAGCGCCGAGCTTCGCACGACCGGCTCGATGTGGGCCCAGTAGTCGGGGTGATCGGTCACGATCTGCACGCGTCCGCCGGGGCTGAGCACGCGGTGCGCCTGCTCCATGAACGCCGGCTGGATCAGCCGCCGTTTGTGGTGACGCGCCTTGGGCCACGGATCGGGGAAGTAGATGTGAAGCGCTGCCAGGGAGTCGTCCGGCACGAAGTCGCGCAGGAAGAACGGGGCGTCGGCCCGGATGCACCGGGCGTTGAAGCAGCCGTTGCGACGCAGGCGGTCGCATGTGAAGCGCCAGAAGAAGCGCGCCCACTCGATGCCGAAGAAGTTGGTGTCCGGCCGCGCCTTCGCCTGGCTCGTGATGAACGTCCCCTTCCCGCAGCCGATCTCCATCTCGACGGGATTGTCATTGCCGAAGAGCGTCGCCCAGCTCACCGGCCGGGGGAGGGACTCCTCGGTCACCGCGATCGGCTCCACGATCAACTCACGCCTGACCTGCATGGGCCGATTCTAAGACGCCGGCGCCTGCCTGAGGGATCATGGGTTCGGCCGGCACTTCGTTGCGCTCCCGCCGGATGCTGATGGGCCGCTTGCGGAGGATGAAGGGGAGGCCCAGCGCCCAGACGAGGAGCCAGAAGCCGCCCGCCAGCACGATCGCCAGCGGCTCGACGACGGGCGGTTCTAATGCGCCGGGTGCGGTCCCGTAAGTCACCATCCGCCCCTGCCCGCCGCTCGTCGCAAGCGCACCGTGCGCGAGGAACTGCTCGACCTGCGGCGTCAGCTCGTCGGCGATCGCCTCGACCTCTTCCGGGGTCAGGCCGTGCGGCAGATTCCCCAGCACGTGCACGATCGCCGCCCGGGCGTCGCTCTCGGTGGCAAGCTTGCCCTTTGTCCGGTCGGCGGGGAGGCCTTGGTCGTATACCTCCGGCGCCTGCCCCTCACCGGGCACCAGGTAAATGCTGGAGCCGCCGCTGATCCGAACACGGCGTGTGCCATCGGGAAGATCGTCCACCTCAGAGTAGTTGCCGGCGACATGGCTTCCCAACCAGGCCGACGAGCGACTCGGGATGCTGGTGCTGTAGGCGTAGAGGTCGTCGGCGGCGACTGATCGCTCGAACCAGGCGCGCACCGTCAAGGAGAGCGACTTCCCCTCTTCCCGGTGCCGCAGAGTCCAGGTGGTTCTCGCGTCGAACGCCTGCGTCCTTGGCAGTATCTCCTTGATCCCGATGTAAACCATCGCCGCCGCGAAAGCGCTGATTGCGACCGTCCACACGATCAGCCGGGCCGTCACCGGAACCGCCGCCCAGCGGTGGAACTGCGGCGAGAGTCGTCCGACCAACTCCAGGTCGCTCCCGCATTCAGGGCACGTCGTACCGGGCAGGCCGGTCAGGTCGTAGCCACAACTCCCGCACGCGGCGGGATAGTTGCCGCCGGCGAGTTGCTTCGGCCCGAGCTTGCGCCGCCGGCTTCCCGCCCACGCGAGCACGACCAGCAGCAAGCCCGTGCCGAAGAAGGCGATCCAGAAGTGAACGGCGGAAGCCACGGCCGCATCATAACGCGCCCGACTCTGTTACTGGAGCGCGCATCAGTGCTTCGCGAGTGCGACCCGCGGCGGCTGAGGGATCGAGTTCAGCCGGCACTTCGTCGCGCTCCCGCCGGATGCTGATGGGCCGCTTGCGGAGGATGAAGGGGAGGCCCAGCGCCCAGACGAGGAGCCAGAAGCCGCTGACGCCGACGAGTTGGAACGGCTCGTAAGAGCGATGCGTCGTACGCGCCTGCGAATGTGTCGGCGTCCAGGGGCCTGCGCCAGGTTGACTGACGACAGCGCCGTAGCGCAGGAATGCATCGATATCGGGCGCGAGCGCTCCTACGAGCTCATCGATACTGCCCTGGGAACCGTCGTATCCCGCCTGGTTGAGCGCGTACAGCAGGGCGGCCTTCAGATCATCGCCGTCGGACAGCGCGGAAGCGGGGGCACCGGCGAGCCCGGCCCTGGTTAGCGCGGCAAGTCTCGCGTTCGATGACAGGTCCGGCTCCAAGTGTGCCAGGGCCTTTCCGTATCGTTCCTGTACCGACGCTCGCCTTCCGTCCGCAAGTTCAACCACTGCGGGGGGGCTCGTGGTGGTGAGGTCGAGAGAGGCAGCAGTCCATCGCGTTGAAGCGCTGGGGGATGGTGTGAAGGTAGTCAGCGCATCGTTCGCGCCCATGAAACGGGTGAAACTACCGTTCACGCTGACCAACACCGGCGTCCAGAGCGAATTCTCGCCGGGCAACTGAGGCTTTGGCTGGATGATCGCCCACGTCCCCGTAACCTCGAAATGAACGCGCTGCGGAAGGAGGCTCTGCATCGCGATGAACACCAGCCCCGCGCCCATCGCGCCCACCGCCACCGTCCACACGATCAGCCGCGCCGTCACCGGCACCGCCGCCCAGCGGTGGAACTGCGGCGAGAGTCGTCCGACCAGCTCCAGGTCGCTCCCGCATTCAGGGCACGTCGTACCGGGCAGGCCGGTCAGGTCGTAGCCACAACTCCCGCACGCGGCGGGATAGTTGCCGCCGGCGAGTTGCTT
>JAEZED010000085.1 GCA_023417885.1 Planctomycetota bacterium | reverse complement strand
GGGGGTACCTCGCGGAGCACGCCAAGGGGCTGCCCGCCGAGCCGGGCCGCGTCGGGCAGACGATCGGCGAGCTCGTCGACGGCGCGATGGACCACATCATGGGCTCGAACCCGTCGCTGGCCGGCACCCTGCCGCGCATCTACAACCGGGACAACGTCGACCAGCGCCGCCTCGGCGAGCTCATCGACCTGTTCAACGACGCCCGCTTCCGCGGCGACGGCGCGACCCGCGCGCGGGACCTGCTCGGCGAGGTCTACGAGTACTTCCTCGGCAAGTTCGCCGCCGCCGAGGGCAAGCGCGGCGGCGAGTTCTACACCCCGCCCGGGGTGGTCCGGGTGCTGGTCGAGGTGCTCGAGCCGTACCGGGGGCGCGTCTACGACCCGTGCTGCGGGTCGGGCGGCATGTTCGTGCAGACCGAGAAGTTCCTCGAGCGCCACGACGCCGACACCCAGGCGATCAGCGTCTACGGGCAGGAGGCCAACGAGCGCACGTGGCGCATGGCCAAGATGAACCTGGCCGTGCACGGCCTCAACGCCAACCTCGCGTCCCGGTGGGGCGACACGTTCGCCCGCGACCAGCACGCCGACGTGCAGATGGACTACGTGCTCGCGAACCCCCCGTTCAACATCAAGGACTGGGCGCGCGCCGAGTCCGACCCGCGCTGGGTGTACGGCGTCCCGCCGGCCGGCAACGCCAACTACGCCTGGATCCAGCACATCCTGTCCAAGCTCGCGCCCGGCGGGTCCGCCGGTGTGGTCATGGCCAACGGCTCCATGTCGACGACGAGCGGCGGGGAGGGCGAGATCCGCGCCCGCATCGTCGAGGCCGACCTCGTCTCCTGCATGGTCGCGCTGCCGACCCAGCTCTTCCGGTCCACCGGCATCCCGGTGTGCCTGTGGTTCTTCGCCACCGACAAGACCGCCGGCCCCCGCGGCGCCGTCGACCGCACCGGGCAGGTCCTGTTCATCGACGCCCGCGACCTCGGGCACATGGTCGACCGCGCCGAGCGCGCGCTGTCCGACGAGGACATCGCCCGGATCGCCGACACGTTCCACGCCTGGCGCGGCACCCCGTCCGCCGTCGAGGCGGACCTGACGTACGACGACGTCCCCGGCTTCTGCCGCTCCGCGACGCTCGCGGAGATCAAGGAAGCCGGGTACGCCCTGACGCCGGGCCGGTACGTCGGCGCCGCCGAGGCCGAGGACGACGGCGAGCCCCTCGACCAGAAGATCGAGCGGTTGCGCGGCGAGCTGCTCGCGGCCTTCGACGAGTCCGCACGCCTGGAGAAGGTCGTGCGCGCGCAGCTGGAGCGGGTCCGTGGATGAGTGGACTGACACGACTTGGGGCGCGGTATCCACGCTCAAGTACGGCAAGGCTCTTCCAGGCGAACGCGCCGACGGCAGCACCGAGGTGTTCGGCACCAATGGCCCTATCGGCTGGACCGACCAACCGCCGCTCTTCTCTGGCCCGAGACCGGTGATCGGGCGCAAGGGCGCCTACCGCGGCGTACACCTCGCACGGGGGAATGCATGGGTTATCGACACTGGATATTGGCTGGAGCCGCGAAGCGGCATCGACCCGCTATGGGCCTATCACGCCCTTCGGGGCGCGGACATCAATGGTCTCGAATCAGGTTCCGCGATTCCCTCTACATCACGCGACGATTTCTACTCTATGCCCGTACGCGTTCCGCCGCTGCGGGACCAGAAGGCGATCGTCGAGGTGCTCGGAGCGCTCGACGACAAGATGGCCGCCAACGATCGTGTGATTCACAACGCTGATGAGCTCGCCTCCGCCACCTACAGATCGCTACTCTCCGGCCAGCTCGAGACATCGCTGACGGCGCTTGCGGACTTCATCAACGGCAAGGCGTTCACGAAGGGGGCGAGCGGCACTGGGCGGGTGGTGATTCGGATCGCGGAACTGAACTCTGGAGTCGGCAGCTCCACGGTCTACAGCGACGCAGAAGTCGATGACCGCTACCTTGCACGCCCGGGCGACATCCTTTTCGCCTGGTCCGGCTCGCTCACACTGCACCGCTGGTACCGGCCCGAGGGAATCGTCAACCAGCACATCTTCAAGGTCATCCCGAAGGCAGCCGTCCCGAAGTGGCTCATCTGGTGCGCGATCGCAGATCGACTCGAGTACTTCAAGGGGGTCGCGGCGGACAAGGCGACGACGATGGGCCACATCCAGCGCCGCCACCTTGACGAAACAGTCGTTGTGCCCGCACCGGAGACAGCGGCCAGCCAGGACGGCTTCATGACAGCGCTCTGGGACCGAGCCCTCGCGGCTGAACAGGAGTCTCTGAAGCTCGTCACCATGCGCGACGCGCTTCTCCCCGCCCTCATGTCCGGCGCCCTCCGGGTCAAGGACGCTGAGCGCCTTGCCGAAGACCTCACCTGAACCGACTGATCACCTGCAGGGGGAACCATGACCGAGATGCCGTCGGACCACGACGGCTCCGCGCCACCCGCACCGCCGTCAGATCCTTCTCCGCTCACCATCTCGCCCACGTCGCGCCCGACCCCCCCGTGGCTGCTGCCG
>JAEZED010000079.1 GCA_023417885.1 Planctomycetota bacterium | reverse complement strand
CCCGGCCCCGCGGAGGCGCGTGCCGAGCGCCTGGGGCTCGATGACCGGGCGCTCCACCACCAACACCATCGCGGCGCCCCCGGGAAGGCCGGCCGGCCGGGTCGTCGGGCCCGGCGTCGCCCGCACGCTCTGCGCGGAGCCGCGCAGGGAGAGGCGCGCCGACGCCCCGTCGTCTGCCAGCTCGGGCGTGGCCTCGATCGTCACGCCGTCCCGCGCGCTGCCGAGCGTCGGCTGGTATCCCACAATGTTCTGCGAGACGACCGGCACCATGTTCGCGATGAAGGTGATCTCCCGCGCGTTCGAGAGCGTCTGCGCCTCGCCGTCGAACCCGGTCGAGCGGCCGTTGAAGTGCGCCGCCACTGCGTCCACGTCGCCTCTGAATATCGACGCGCCCTCCTCGATGCTCACCTGCTCCCGCAGCGCCGCGTCCTCCAGCTCGACGAGGCGGACCTGGAGCGTGACCAGGCGCGTGTCGGGCTGAAGCGCCTCCAGGAGGTGCGCGATGCGGCTGTGTGTGGTCGGCGTGTGCGTGACGATGATCGACCGCGTCCAGGGGACGTAGTCGATGGTGCCCAGCGTCCCGCCGTTGTCGCGCCAGCTGTCGGGATCGACCGTCTCCTGGATCAGCTCGATGATGTCTTCGGCCCGCTGCTCGGCCATATCCACCCTCCGCGCGGGCATGCCACCACCACCACCACCACCCCCACCACCGAACCCACCGCCACCACCACCACCACCGCCACCACCGCCCGGGCCGCCGGCGGGCGCGCCGGGCGAGGCCGCGCCGAACGCGGTGGCGTGGATCACGTCGCGCAGCGAATAGACCTTCGTCACCACCTCCTGCCCCTGGCGCGCCAGCCCGGGCGGCGCGGGGCGATCCTGCTCGGCGCCCGCGGCCGATTGGCCCGAAAGAAGAAGAAACCCGGCGACCGCTGTCGCGAAGAACCTGCTCGTCATGGATTGTTCTCCCGTTGAAGATGCATGTTCGCGAAGTGTAACCGGACCGCCGCGGAATCGAACGCCTTCCACGGAGCAAGCGCGCCGCCGAGACTCGCTCATGTGCCGCAATGCCCGCCGCTCATCGGGCCTTGACCGCTTCCCGATCCGGTGCGGACCAGCGCGACCTTCGACGCACCAGTAGCGCTCCGGTTCCCGGTAATCGCGCTCACATGTGGGAGGCGGAGCTGGCGGTGTTGCGGCACTCGGCAGCGCGCGGTACACCGTTCGGAGGCAAACCACAGCGGAGCTGGCTAGTCTAGAACGATTCCGTACTGGTGCCCTTGAACTGCCCACTCCAGGCCATGGCACGTCTGACAGATGGAAGCATGAAGAGTAATGTGGTGATTGGGACAACAGGAACGTCAACCGTCCCTTGTCTCCCCCTCTCTCAGTCCCTGACGCTTAGATGGAGCCCGCATGAAAAAGGAACAACGTCGGAGAGGCTTCCGGGTTGGCGGAGTGGTCCTCCTGTCCGCAGTTCTCGTTGCACTCTTTGTCGCCCGTGAGCAGGATCGCGCCACGAGGGACGCCGCGGCAAGGAAAGCTGGCGAAGCTATCGTGCGCCAACTTGAGGTCTACAGAGAGGAAACGGGCGATTGGCCATCCGAGTTGTCCCGGATCGATGATTGGCACGCGCTTCATGGCGGCTTTGACTGGTACTATCGCTCTGCGGCGGGCGAGATAGAGTTGATGACAGACGTGGCTCCGTTAGGAGGACCTCGGCGTCGGCTGGCGTACTACAGCACGTCTGGCAGATGGGATTACGACGAGTGATGCCGTGGCTTCCGATCAGAGGGCAGGATCCTTCTGGCCGGCCGGCTCCGAGTTCTTTCGAAGCAGGAACTTCGCAGTCGCCCGCCACACGCCGGGCGCCTTGGACGAGCTTGTCTGCCGATCCACAGTGGTCGGAACCATGGTCGGATGCGAAGGCACCGGTGGTAGGCATGTTGCCCGCTCGGGGTCCGATGGAAGCATCTCCGCTGAATCAAGGTTCGTCCGCTCGCGATGCGTCGAACCGGACAAGCGTTGTCCTGCCGGGGGCGATCCACAATGTCTGTTCCAAGGGCTCGCCGTTCAGCGTGGTGCGGAACAGGTATTCACCCGGATCCAGCGTCAGCGTCTGCCCGAACTCCCCCTCGGCTACAACGCTGCCATCGGGCCGCAGCAGAGTGAAGGAGGCGGGCGCCAGCGACAATGCGGACTGAAGCGACACCTCCAGCCCCTGCGCATCGTCGGCGGGAAGGTAGCGTCCCCCGGAGGCCTCGGCCATGGCCCGCAACTGCTGGCCCCATTCCTGGGCCTGCGCAACCCGCCCGATGTCGAATCCTACGACCTGCACGCGTGCTCGGGCCCCGAGGGCACGCGCCGCCGCGACCGGGTCGCCCGGCTCCCGGCCCTGGCCGCCGTCGGTCAGGAGCACCACCGTCGTCTCACCGCCTCGTCCGACCATCCCCGCGGCCTTGTCCAGCGACAACGCCAAAGGCGTCCGACCACGCGGGCGCAACTGCGCCAGAGCCGCCGAGAACGCCGCCTTGTCCAGCGGCCCTGGCGGAATCAGCACCTCGACATCTTCATCCGCCCCGGGCTCGATGGCGCGGAGTCGGTGACCATAAACGACGAGGCCGACGTTGGCTCGCTCGGGTAGCGCCTCGATCAGTCTGCTGACCGCATCCCGGGCCATCTCGAACTTTTGTCGCCCGTCCAGCTCCGCGAGCATGGAACCGCTGGCGTCCAGGATGATCACCAGGCTGCCGGGGGCAACGGCCTGCGCCTCGACACGCAGGGTACCGGTCGTGGGCTCCTCGCGGGCGGCATGATCGACATCCGGCTCGAGCGTCGGAGTGGCCCGCACCAGGAACAACAGGGCGAAGGTGGTGGAGAGGCGAGCGTTCTGATCTCCGCCAGCCGGCCAGGCTCCCTCGGCTGCCTGCTGGGACACGAGCCACTTCGCCAGCGGCGGATACCACTCGTGCTGCCCGATGAACTCCGTTCCGAGGATGCGGCCGACGCGCTCGATGCCGTACGTGCAGTAGTAGGCCCACTCGTTGCCGGTGCCGTGCTCGAAGTTCTTGCCGACCTCCCAGTGCTCCGCGAGCCAAGCCAAGCCCTCGCGGATGCGTGGATCCGCCTGCAACTCCAGCTCGGGCCTGAGCTGCTTGGTGGCGATTGCGGCCATTCCCAGCCCGGCGCAACTCATGCTTCCGTAGGCGTTGTTGCCACTGTGGTAAGGCCAGCCACCGTTGGCCGATTGCCGCGACCAGGTCGCCCGCAGGACGCGACGCCATACCTCAGGGTCGATCTCCACGCCGCCGCGCTGGCAGCTCCAAAGGCCCAGCACGGCAAACTGCGAGACGCTGTTGTCGCCGTCGCCATTGGCTTCCCAGGCCTGATGTCGCCGGAACGAGGCGGCCAAGTCCGGCGCCCCCTGCGGCGCTACCGCCGGCGGAGGATCACCTCCCGAGATTTGCAGCGGCCCGGGCGGGAGCATCTCCGGATCCGAATCATCCTCCGCCGCCTCCGGGCCGGGCGGCCTTGCGTAGTGATGAAGCGGCGTAGAAGAGTTATAGTTCCAGCTGCCACCATATCCCTGGTCTTCGATCAGGTAGCGGGCGACCTCCTCGAGCAGGGGCCGGAACGCTGGGTCTCCGTACCCTTCCACGACCATGGCCAGCAGGCCGTTCTTGTAGGTCGAGTTCGAGCCGACCGTCGTCGGATGGGCGGTGCTCAGGTACTCTCGCAGCTCCGAATCGAACTCAGGAAACTCCTTGTGGGCCTCCGTGTGCACCAGGGCGAGCAGCATCGCCAGGTGATACTTGTTGTCGCCCAGCTTGCTGTGACCAAGGTCCTGCTGGAGTTGCTCCCACAGCCAAAGCCGCCCACGCTCGATCGCTGTGTTGACCTGCTCGGGCTTCAGGCCGACGGATTCGATCCCCTTGGCGCTTCGGCTCGCGTCGATGACCGCCTGTCCCGCCACCTCCGGCATCGGCGGAGGGAGCATCTGCCCATCTTCGAGCGACCAGGCCCCCTCGTACGCCAGGCCGGTGTACCGCAAGGGCGGTGCCGGCACGCCGGCATCGACCTCCCAGGCCAACTGCATCGACCTCGTCTCCCCCGCCGGGATCCACCAGGATCGGTTGCGTGGCGGCCCGGGGCGTCCAAGGCTGTTGGTCGCACGCTGGTCGATATCCACTGGCGCGTCGAACGATGCCCCCGACAGCCGCAAACGGCCCCATGGCTCAAACCACTCGCCCGTTGCCATCGTCGAGGTCACGTCCACGTCGAGCACCAGCCACTCCCGACCCTCCGGCGCCGCGCGCCCCGCCTCGGCCTCGCGCCGAATGGCGGTGACATCCAGCCGAATGCCGATGTCATCGATGGTCAGGGCCGACTCCGGCCTCGCGGGGACGGGACCATCCTTGAGCACGATCGTGGCAGGCTCTGGACGCAGCAGCGCCTCGCCAGCAACCGGCGTCTCGTGATAGTCAAACACCAGCTCGATTCGCTGCGCTCCGATCAGTAACTCCTGCGGAACCCTGAAGCCGACCTGTCCTCCCACCATGGCTCCGGGCAGAAACCGTAAGGCTCCAGCGATCTCACTGTTGTCCGGATGAATCGGATACCGACCGTCGATCAGGAGATGGCAATAGCCTTCATTCCAGCGCAGAGCGACATGATCGAGTGGGGTGTCGGCCTTAACTTGCGGATCGGCGGGGTCCGCCTTTCGCAGGCTGCGACCGCGAAAATCAATGACCAGCCAGGTCATCCCCGTGCCCGGCCCCGATCGCTGGAAGAGCGGAACCACATCGAACCCGAAAACCCCTACCTGGGCAATCCGGTTCGATTCCTCGCTCAGCGGCTCCCAATCCAGCGGCTCGGGAGGATCCAGGACGTCCAACTCGATGTTTCCGAAGGCGGCGTCGAGCAGATGCAACTGGACCTGTCGCACCTCCCCCGTCGGGACCCGGTAGGCGAGTGTGCCCTCGACGGTCGAAGGTGCGTTGCCCGCGGCGGCCGGGTTCTGCTGCGCCGCCAACTGCCACTCGCGCAGCTCAGCGACAGGAGGCACGCTCAGGTTCCGCGGAAGCGAATCACGCGCGTTGTACCGGGGTACGATCCGGCGACCGTTCAGTACCAGGAAAAGGCGCTCCTCGAGGTTGCTCTCATAAGTTGGCGGTAGCGGTTTGGGCACCCGTTCTGTCGGCTCGGGGGCCCGCTGGAGGTTCTCCCACCGCGTGTGCAGGACGAGGTACTGCTGTCCTTGGGGAGCTTCCGCACCCGCAAATTCATCCAGGAGCTGGATCGAGGTCAGATGTAGTCGGACCCCGTCGTTCTGCCCCGTGACCTTGAGCGCCAGCGGCGCACCGGTGGACAGCGCCGACTCCCCCTCCAGATTGCCGATGCGGTCAAGGGAGCCGGGGCGAGCCCACGCAACCCGACTTCCGGCCTTCCCTTCGGCATCTTCAGCATCAGCCCTACCTCCCGGTGCGGATCGGGGCGCCATCGCCGCCTCTTTGCCCGGATCAGCCGCCTCGGGATCTTCCTCATCGGCTCGTGCAACAGCAGGGCCAGCGGCATCGACCGTCAGGGGCAAAGCCCCCGCCAAGGCGACGCCGTTGTAGCCAACCCGCTGTTCGCCGGCGAACGTCGCGGGCACGTCGGCCACCAGCACAAAAGCCCGCCGCTCACCGGCGGGCAGCAGCATCGGCTCTTCGATTTTCGTCCCGGATCGACTGGTCAACGACAGCACCTTTCCGCCGTCGATGTTGAATCGCCCGGTCGCCGCGAACAGGCCATCCGCCTCCCCTTCATTGCGAATCCGGCAGTCGAGCAGCAACAAGGCCCGGCCTTCCTGTGCCTGAAACTCGCCGTGTGTGGACGCAGCCCGGGCACCGACTACAGCAAGGGGAAGCGGGGCGTCGTTGACGACGGCCATGGCCTCTTCCCCGGCCACAGGCTTCGGGTCACCCTCGATGGCGAAGCGCAATACCGCCGGCTTCAGGGGTGGATCCATCCCCTGCAGTTGCGGGAAATAGCAGGCCAACTCCAGCGACTCGGCGTCAGCCGGGACCAGGAAAACGGCGGTGCCGCCTGTGAAGCGATCCGGCAGGAAGACCGGTTCTTCGGGCAGGCTGCCCAGCGCGAGCATCGGCGTATGGGCCCAATGTCCGTCAGCGATCACCTGGAGATGCGACGGTGCCTCCAGATACACCGCGGGGCGAGGCCGGCCCCCCTCCGCCGTGGGGGCGTCCTCAGCCGGCTCCTCCTGTTGATTCAAGGCACCGCCAAGCCCTCCCAGGGGGCCGCGCGGGCGCTGCGCCGGTGCGGAACCGCCCGCGGCCGCTTTCGGGCTCAGCGTGAACCGACTTTGGCCATAGAGGTCCACCTCGACCCAGCGCGAGCCCGCGGGGGCTGCCTCGCCGCGCACAAGCTCCGGAAACCGGACCGCCGGCCGCGCCAGCGCCGCGTATTCGTTCTCGGCGGCCGGTTCAAGGCTCGCATTCTCGGGAAGCCGACCGCGCAGATCGACCACCGCCGGCTCGAACTCATCGTGATAAAGCCGCACCTGGAGCGGCCCGGACAGGTCCGTGGGGATTGAAAAGGCGATCTCGCCACTCGCCACGCTGTCCAGTCGCTCGAGCGTGAACGACGTTGGCATGACTGCTTCATCGCGTGCACGAATCTCGCCTGCCGGCAGCACCACACGGCCGTCTGGGCCACCGACCAGGTACAGGTTCTGCCGAAGGGCGACACGCACCGCCTCGCCCGCCTCGCGATCGCCGCTGAAGGCCATGGCCAGCGGAATGTCGTTCTCGATTCGCGCGTCCAGGATCAGCCAGGCCCTTTCCGGACCCGCCGCCTCGCCTTGCCAGGCATCCGCGAGACGCCCGCGCTCGATCTCCAAGCGCAGCCCCTTCCCCGCCGCCATCTCGCCGCTGGCGCGGTTGAGGGCCAGCGGCTCGCCGCGAAGCCCGCCGAGATCCTCCGGCAGGGTCTCGGGCTCGTGCGCGGGGCCCGAATGCTCCTCTGCGCTGATCGCGGGCGGCGGAGCGTGTTTCTTCACGATGGCCAGGATCGCCTCGTCCTCCGGCAGATCCGGCGTCACCTCCATGAGCCGCGGGGGGGCCGCCTCGCCGAGGGAGACCAGCGTCAGGTGTTGCCCGTGCTTACTGCTGGCCGCGGTGCGCGGGTTTTCTCCCCCGCCAAGCTCTGCGGGACGGGTTCCGCCGACGAGCAGTGCATCAATTTGGCCGGCACCCGCGGCCCGCATGGCGGAGACGGCGGCCGGGGAGCCGTAAAAGAGCACGATCACGCGATCGGCCTGCTGCCGCGCCTCTGGCAGCAGCGCCTGGAGCGTCTCGACCGGGTCGGCGATGGTCATGCCGGCAAGCTGGTCTATGAGATGGGGAAGATACTCCATGCCGGCGGGTTTCTCGGTCAGCCCGATGATGGCGACCCTTTCGCCACCGGCTTCCTTGACGAGCATGGGCTGAAAGACCGGACTGCCCTGGTCATCGAGCAGGTTCGCGGACAGGCCGGTAAGCTTTGTTTCACGCAGCAGGGCGCGTGTGTGCTCGAGGCCGAAGCGGAAATCGCGGTAGCTGAGGTTCAGGGCGTCGTAGCCGATGGCGGCATAAGCCTCGGCAATGACAAGGCCCCGGCTGGGGAGGGACTCAGCGCCGAAAAGGGCGTTACCGGCGTCGAGGAGGAGGATCTGGCCGTGCTCCGCGCGGAGCTGAATGGCGAAAGAAGCCCGTTTTTCGATCCCGCCGAGTCCGGCGGCCCCCGGGCAGGCGTGGCAGGCGTGGAGGTGGCCCGCCGTGTCGGCGGTGAACGTTACCGGGCACTCGCGCGCAGCGGCAACTCCACACGCGATCACCAGAGCAGTCCAGGCAATCGCAATTCCGCGGAAACGCAAGCATGCTGGAGGAATCGGAGGCGCCATGACAGCAAAGAAGTCTGACCGCTGGGACTAACCGCCGACCAGTTGCAGTGCTTAGACGTCGGCCTGCGTCATTCCTACAAAGCACAAGGCCACGCTCAATTGGACCGCTTTCGCAAGAACCTTGTCGCCGATGCCAACCGTGACCCCAGCCAAAGTGGCCGGAATCAGAACCGCATAGAAAGCAACGGCACCAGCCCACAAGGCGCAAAGGCCACACAGGAACAGCTTGTCCCCCGAATCGTCACCCATGTTGTAGCAACCCATGAACCCAAGAACAGCTGCCGCAATACCGGCCGCAATCGCCTGGAACATTACACGTGCAGGAATGTCCTGAGCAAAGCCCATCCCATCAAGGCCGATTCCAAGTGATGTGCCGCCAGGCTCGATTCGCCACCAGCCAAACTGATTTTCATCACTGTCGGCGACTCTCACAGATGGTGGCGCGACGACCGTTGCACCTGCCGCTAACGCGTTTCGCATGTGATTCTTGTGGTCTTCCGAAACCGGGAGATCGTCGAGGACCTTGAGATGTCCGGGCTGCTTAGGATCGAGAACGACCCACCCGTCACCACCCGTTGCACGCATGAGGTCGCTCGTGGAAGAGGCAGTGCCGACCACCGTTGCCTCCGACGACCTAGTGCTTGTCGCTATGATCGACTCGGCGGCCGTATCCGCGACTCCCTGCCGCAAATTGGCGCGAAATGCTGATACTTCGTCGATCTGAGCGGGTGCAAATGTATCGGCTACGTCCTCCGAGAGGTCGCCCATGTACGACACATGATTGCTCATGACATCAAACCATCGCGTGAGGGCCGGCCTGTCTCTGAGCATCGTAGGGCGAGTGTGTAAAGCCAGAAGGTTTGGTTCATCGAGAAAGACTTGCGTGCCTTCGGGTACCCACGCGCGCCTGGCAAATGCCAGCGCATAAAGCTCAAACGGACTTGGATCCGCGCGCCGCAGGGTCGACTCGAACACTCGAGGCAGGTCTACTTCCTTGTCCTCGGACTCAAGGGACGTTGCAACCGTCGTTATGGCTGAGGTGGTGACTGGTCCGTAGTTCGCGACGTCGCGCAGCATCAGCGCCTGCAGAAACTGCGGCGACAGGTCGCAAGTCTGCGCCAAAAGGGCCGTCGCGCTCAGAAGCCCTAGCCCGCGAGAGAATGCCGCATCGTCGGAGACGGCCTGACCGGCGGAGCCGGCGGCTGGCGGGCCGTTGCGGATGTCAAATATGGTTCGCCTGACCGTCCTGAGCTCCGTTGCTGGACTGTTCACGTCGACTTCAAGGGAGGCGCCGAGCCATGCTCCCCCCTCGGCGCGGGCTCGGCCCAGTTCTCCTAACGCGGTCGCCGCCTTGCCGATCCTCCTGTTCGCCACCGCCTTCATGGGCTCAGGATTGACCTCCCCATTGACGAGCACACTGCTTTGGTCGATCGATTTCTGGCCAAGCTTCAGTGTCGGCAGCCACTCGCCTTGAGCGAGAACGACCTCACGAAATCGCTTGGTGGCTTGACCTTGGTCCAACCGAGCGATTTCGCCGAGGAAGTGCTGCGGCCAGTCAAGCGGCACAAACGTCAGGCGAACGGAGTCGGTGAGATGCTCGTACGGACGGTAGGTATGTTCCAAAACCGTTTGATCGGATACTTCATCGCCTCGCACAACGTTGGCCAGAACTCGTACCGTGACCCTATGCAGGGCATCCTCTGGAATGGCATCAAGAGCATGCGTGTCCTGAAGTTCCGGATTGAGCTCAAGCAGGTGAAGCTCCTGCAACGCCGGGCCCTCGCCCACATGAACCCACCAGTAATCGGCTGTGGCGTTTAGGCGCCGCTCGTACATTGCTCCGGCGTCCACTGTCTGCTCGATCTGCGCCTCGGCCAGCATATCCGCCAGCTGTTCAGTTTGGGTTATTGTTCGCGCAACCATCTCCTCGAGCATCTCCATCCCGGTTGCTTCACCGCTGCCAACCTGCGGCTGCTCTCGTCCTGGCTCAACATCCCTCATAGCGGCGAGATGTTGTTTTCGATCGTGCGGAACTCGTTGCTGCGAGAGGACCCGTGACGCCTGATCTCGATCGAGCGTCGAACGGGCGAGACGGACCTGGTGGCCCGCCTGCTTCAGGAGCTCCGCCAAAAGGAAGGCCCTGTCCGCATGCGACCCAAGACGATCCATCAGTACGCCGCGCGGACCCCGCAGAATTCCCTGATACGGGACCAGGAAAGTGTTCTCGGTCACCCACCGCCGAAGAGTCTCAGGATCGTCACCCACCTGCTTTACGATGTACTCCGGGTCATAGGAGCTGGCGTCCATGGCCGCAAATGCATCGCGAGCCTCCCGACTCAATTGCGCAAACTCACGTGCGAGGAGCTTGAGCCGCGCGTGTGCAGGCTCGGATCTTTCGCCCGGTGTGGTTTCACCCTGCCGGTCCTGCCCCCAGACCTGCGGCGCCAGGTGTGGCGGAACAAGCAGACCCCAGCAGCTGAAGTACACCAAGATCATGAGCACGGACGTCCGCGGATGTATGCCACGAGGTCGCAAGGTTCTCTCCGTTTCTAGCTGCCGGCCATGATCTGCTCGGTCGCCTGCCCAAAAAGGGACATGTGACGAGAGGCCTCACTCCCTCACTCCCGGTCCGCTCCCTCGCCGCCGACGTCGGCTGCCGGTCCCTCACGCCACTGCTGCCGCAATTTGGCATCCACATCCGGGAGCATCTCCCGGATCGACTGGTCCAGTGCCAGGCGCAGCAGCTTGCCGGCGTCGCTCTCGGTCACGCGGATGTCGGCGTCAGCGCGCGTCCTGAAGATGTCCAGGTCGAAACCGAGGGCGTCGGCTCGCAGCTCGCGGTTGAAGTCGCTCTGCTCCGCCACCCAGATCTCGCCGGATGCCGGGTCAACCAGGCGCAGGTCCACGCCGCAACTGATCGTGATCGTGGTGTTCTGCTTGTCGAATCCGCCGCGCACGCCCCTGAGGTCGCGACCCAGCATCCGGTCAGTTACCCCGCTGCCCACCCGCATGCCGCTTTTGCGGCGGTCGACGCGAACCTCGAAATTCGTCACACGGCCCAGGCACAGGTAGTCCGTCCCGCGCACCTGTCCCATGGCGGCCAACTCGTCGGGGCGCACAATCCCCTCGAGGCCCTGCTCGCTCAACAACTGCTCCAATTGCGCGCGCTCGATCACCCTGAACCGATCGGTCTGCATCCACAGCGTCGTCAACTGGTCCGCCGCCATCTCCTCGAGGCGGGCGTTGCCGCTCGGATTGAACCCGAATGCCCCGCCGGAGCCTTGGATACTCATTTGCGGCACACCCAGCGCCGGCATCTGGACGTTCGTTGGTGGCGCGGGGTAGTTGCCGACGTCCGCCGTAAGCCGGTCAACGGCGGCCGTTTCACTGGTGCTGGCGCAGCCGACCAACATCAGGGCGAGCGCCGCTGCCAAACAAGGGACAATCGCTCGCCTTGCGAGAAAGAACGGCCGGTGCATGATGTGCCTCTGGAAAATGGTCGCCAAGCGCGCTCGAGACACGCCACCAATCTGAGCCATGCGATCCCTCGCCGGCGGCGCCAGGATACCTCGTCGCGATCGGCCAGCGGGCCAACCCAGACAGGCGGAGCCTAATGCCAGGCGGGCGTGTGTCAACCGCGATCGAACAGTAAACTGCACCCTAACCCCTACTGATTCACGATCGAAGGTGATGGTGGCGGCTTGTCCCGATCGCCACGCCCTCCCGAAGTGTGCGTGATCACTTTCAGGCAAGGCATGCTGATCCTCTACCACGGGGATCTTGTTGTCGCAGTTGCCGCCCCCCTGCGCCGCAGACCACGCGAACGCCCGCCGGTTTCAGGCGTGCCCATGCTGATCCTCGCCAGCGCGCAGCAGGATCCTGGCGTCGACAACGAGCAGGCCACTGGGCATGGCGATCGCCGGATTCAGGTCAAGCTCCGCGATCCGGGGCTCGTCCAGCGCAAGCTGCATCGTGCGACGCAGGGCATCAGCCAGGGCAGCGAAGTCGATCGGACCTTGGCCACGCTTGCCTTTCAGCAGCGGCAGTGTCCTAAGGCCCGCGATCATCCGCTCCACCTCGCCGCGACGCAGCGGTGCGTGCCGGAAGACCGAGTCGCGCAGCACTTCGGTCCAGATGCCGCCGGCGCCAAGCATGATCATCGGGCCCAATCGCGGATCGCGTTTGAACCCGATGATCAGCTCGCGGCCCTGCGGCGCCATCTTCTGCACGATCGCCCCCCAGAGCGTACCGCCTGGGACATGACCGCGGAACGCGGCGGTGATGGCGCGAAAGGCGTTGCGCACCTGCTGCTCCTGGCCCAGTCCAAGGTGCACGCCGCCCAGCTCCGTCTTGTGCAGGACGTCGGGGCTGGCAATCTTCACGGCCACCGGATACCCCAGCTCCGCGGCAGCCATTGCCGCGGCATCCTCGTCCGCCGCGAGGCGCCAGGGGATCACGGGCAGGCGATAGCGGCTCAGAAGCTCCAGGGCCTTGACCTCGACAAGCTCGTGCCGCCCGGCGGACAGCTCGGCGTCCACAAGCGCCCGGGCGCCGGCGGCGTCAACCGCGACCGCGTCGACCTGTGCACCCAGGGGACGGCGCGACTCGCTGGCCCAGCCTGCCAGCCTGGCCAGCGCCTGCACGGCGTTCTCGGGAAACGCATATGTCGGAATGCCCCACCGGCGCAACGTGGCGACACCGCCGGCGACGTCGCCGCCGCCCATGAAGCACGCGGCGACCGGCTTGGGTGTCCCTGCGGCCAGGCGACCGACATCTTGCGCCACCGCCTCGACGCCGGTGCCGCGTTGGGGGGTGAGGATGACCAGGATCTGGTCCACCTCGTGGTCGGCGATCGCAAGTGACACGGCGGCGGCATAACGGTCGTGCCGCGCGTCGCCGATCAGGTCCAGCGGATTGGCGGCCCGGGACGTGTCCGGCAGGTGGTGCACGATCCCTTCCAGGAAGGCCTGGGAAGGCTGCGCCAGCGGGAGGCCAGCCTTCGCACAGGCGTCGGTCGCCAGGATGCCGGGACCTCCGGCGTTGGTGACGATCATGGTGCGCCCGCCCGCCGGCCTCTTTGAACTGGCGAATATCACGGCGGCGTCGAAGAGGGCCTCGACGCTCTCCACCTGCATGACCCCTGCCTGGGAGAAAAGGCCGTCGTAAAGCGCCTCGGACCCCGCGAGAGCCCCCGTATGAGAGGCCGCCGCCTGCGCTCCGGCGGACGTCCGGCCGGCCTTCAGGACCAGGATCGCCTTTGCCCCCGGGCCATGGCAGAGCCGCTCCGCCACCTCCAGGAAGCGTTGACCATCCGAGACGTCCTCAAGATACAGGAGGATGCACCGCGTCTCCGGATCAGCGGCGGCGGCGTCCAGGAGCTCGACCTCGGTCAGGCCCGCCCGATTGCCAAAACTGACGACCTTCGAGAAGCCCAGGCCCCGGGTGCCGGCGTAGTCGAGCAGGGCGGTGGTCAGGGCGCCGCTCTGCGAGATCAGCGCCAGCGGCCCCGCGGGCGGCATTCGCGTCGCGAAGCTCGCATTCAGCCGCACGTTCGCCGCCGTGTTGATCACGCCCAGGCAGTTCGGGCCCACCAGCGCCAAGCCGCGATTGCGCGCCAGCCGCGCCAGCGCTGCCTGCCGCTGGACGCCCTCGCCGCCCGCCTCACCGAAGCCGGCCGAGAGGATCACGAACGCCCTGACGCCATGGTCGGCCGCCTGATCCACCACCTCGAGGACGCCCTCGGCCCTCACGGCAATCACGGCCAGGTCGATCTGCGCCCCGGTTGCAGCAATGGTGGGGGCGCAGGGCAAGCCGGCAATCGACTGCGCGCACGGGTTGATCGGGTAGATCTGGCCAGTAAAACCTCCATCCAGGAGGTTCCGTACCACCGAATGGCCCACCGCCTCCGGCCGCCGCGAGGCGCCAACCACCGCCACAGCGCGCGGGGCAAACAGCCGATCCAGCCGATCGGGGGACTGAGGGCCGGCCACATGGGTGTCCGACGCAGTCATGAGCGTGCCGCCGCATCGGGGTTCCGGGGCGCCGGCGGCTGCGATTGACCCGACTCGGCCTGGAGCACCGTCATGGTCGTCTTCAGGACAGCGTCCGGGTTGAGCGAGATGCTGTCGATCCCCGCCTCGACGAGGAAGGCGGCGAACTCGGGATAGTCGCTTGGCGCCTGGCCGCAGATGCCGATCTTGCGCCCGGCCTCCCTGGCGGTCTCGATGACGCCCGCGATCATCAACTTGACCGCAGGATTCCGCTCGTCGAACAGCGGCGCGACGATGGCGGAATCACGATCCACCCCCAGCACGAGCTGCGTCAGATCGTTGGATCCGATCGAAAAGCCGTCGAAGACTTCGGCGAACTCCCGGGCCAGCAGGACGTTGCTCGGGATCTCGCACATGACATACACCTCGAGCCCGTCCATCCCACACTCCAGGCCGTTGCCGGCCATCTCCCGGATAACGCGGCGTCCCTCCTCGACCGTGCGGCAGAACGGTACCATCACCATCAGGTTGGTCAGCCCCATGTCGCGGCGCACTTTCAGAACCGCCCGGCATTCCAGCGCAAAGGCCTCCCGGAAACGCTCGTGGTAATATCGCGATGCGCCGCGGAAGCCGAGCATCGGGTTCTCCTCCCGTGGCTCAAAGGCGCCGCCCCCGATGAGGTTGGCGTACTCGTTCGTCTTGAAGTCGCTGAAACGCAGGATGACCGGCTTCGGGTAGAAGGCCGCCGCGATGACGGCGGCGCCTTCGGCCAGCCGGTCGACGAAGAACTGCGGCTTGTCGTCATAGCCCGCGGTCAGCTTCGCGATCCGGTCCCGGGCTTCCGCATCCTCCAGCGCCTCGTAGCGAATCAGCGCCATCGGATGTATACCGATGCTCCCCGTGATGATGAACTCCTCGCGCGCCAGCCCCACCCCGTCGTTTGGAATGAAAGAGTGCTTCAGCGCCTCTTCCGGGTTGCCCACGTTCATCATGATCTTGGTCCGCGGTCGCGGCAGGCGCGACAGGTCCGTCCGCTCCACGTCGAAAGCCAGCGAGCCTTCGTAGACATTCCCCGTGTCCCCTTCAGCGCACGAGATCGTGACGACCTGCCCCGGCTGAAGCGCTCCGGTCGCTCCCTCGGCCCCAACCACCGCCGCAAGGCCCAGCTCGCGGCTGACGATCGCGGCGTGGCACGTCCGGCCGCCGCGATCGGTCACGATGGCCGCCGCCTTCTTCATCGTCGGCTCCCAGTCCGGATCCGTCTTCTCGGCCACCAGGACCTCTCCCTCGCGGAAATCCCCAAGGTCGCGCACGGAGTGGACGATCCGGACCGGGCCGCTGGCGATCTTCTCGCCGACGCTGCGGCCCCGCACGAGCACATTGCCCTTGTCGCGCAGGCGATAGCGCTCCAGAACATCCGCGGCGCGGTGGCGGACGACTGTCTCGGGCCGCGCCTGGAGGATGAAGAGCTCTCCGCTGCGCCCGTCCCGGGCCCACTCGATGTCCATCGGCGTGGGCTCGCCTCGCTTCTGCGAGTAATGATCCTCGATGACGCACGCCCAGCCCGCTAGCTTCAGCACATCCTCATCGCTCACGCACAGGCGCCCCCGGTCCTCCGGCGGCACCGGCACGTTCCGCGTCATCCGGCCGCCGCCGGTGTCGTAAATGAGCTTGAACTCCTTTGTCCCTGTCCGACGCCTCAAGATCGGCTTGAAGCCCTGCTTCAGGGTCGGCTTGAATACCAGAAACTCATCCGGGTTGACCGCCCCCTGGACGACATTCTCACCCAGGCCCCACGCCGCGTTGATCAGCACCACGTCGCGAAAGCCCGTTTCCGTGTCGATCGTGAACATCACGCCGCTGCTGCCCAGGTCCGACCGCACCATCCGCTGGATCCCCACCGAAAGGGCCACCGTCAGGTGATCGAAGCCCCGCTCCTGCCGGTAGGAGATTGCCCGGTCCGTGAACAGCGAGGCGAAGCTCCGCCGGACCGCCTCCAGGAGCGCCGCCTCCCCCTGCACGTTCAGGTAGGTCTCCTGCTGGCCGGCGAAGCTCGCCTCGGGCAGGTCCTCCGCCGTCGCGCTGGAGCGGACTGCAACGTCAAGGGTCGCCTCGCCGCCGGAGAGCTGGCGGTATGCGAGCCGGATTTCCTCGGCCAGGTCCGCCGGCAGCGGGGCGGCCAGCATCGCGCGGCGGATCTCCGCGCCCCGCTTCTGGAGGTCAGCGACGTCGTGCGGATCCAGCCCCGCCAGCCGTTCGCGCAGAACCTCCTCGAGCTGCGCCTCTGCGAGCAGGTGACGGTAACCGTCGGCGGTGACGGCGAAGCCGCCGGGAACCTGGATCCCCTTGCCCGACAGCTCCCGCACCATCTCGCCGAGCGAGGCGTTCTTCCCGCCGACGCTCGCCAGATCGCCGATGCCGATCTCCGAGAACTGGCGGACGAATTTCATAGGTCAATCCCGTCGCTGCGTGCTCACCGGCGCGATGCTTCATGCCCCATGCGCTTCCGGCACAACTTACTGCGCCGTCAGAGCGCCGTCGATGACCAGTTCCGCCCCGGTAACGAACTTCGACTCGTCCGAGGCCAGATAAAGCACCCCATAGGCCACATCCAGCGGCTCGCCGATCTCGCCGGTCGGGAAGGCCTCCCCCAGCTCCGCCATCGGCACGCCGCGGGTCTGGGCGCCCAGCTCCGCCATGCGCGTGCGGATGTAGGCCGGGTGCACTGAGTTGACGCGGACGCCGCGCCGCGCGTACTCGATGGCCACGTCCTTGGTCATCGTGCGCACCGCCCCCTTCGTCGACCCGTAGGCGGTGTGGCCGGAGAACCCGCAGATCCCGGCGACCGAGGAGAGGTTGATGATCGATCCGCCCCGCGACTGGGCCATGATGGGCGCGCAGTGCTTCATGCCGAGAAACACTCCCAGGACGTTGATGCGGAACAGCCGCTCCATCTCCTCTACCGTCGTGTTTTCCAGCTCGCGGATCAGGTAGATGCCCGCGTTGTTCACCAGCACATCGAGCCGCCCGTATTTGCCGATGGTCCGGGCCACCACCGACTGCCAATCCGCCTCGCTGGCCACGTCGTGACGCAGGAACATCGCCTCTCCTCCGCCGGCGCTGATCTCCGCGGCGGCGGCGGAGCCCTGCTTCTCCTCGATGTCCGTGATCACCACCGTTGCCCCCTCCCGCGCCAGAAGCGCTGCGCAGGCCTGACCGATTCCCATGGCGCCGCCGGTCACGATCGCGACTTTCTGATCAACCCGTCTCATGACGCCTGTCCTCTCTGGGGCCGCGGGCATCTCCGGATAATCCAGTATCCGCCCGCCGCGCGGGACGGAGAATCAGCGACGGCCCGTAAAGTGGCGTCGGAGTAACTTGCACGCGGCTACGGGATTCACCTAGCACCCCGGCCTCGTGGCCTGGGCAGATGGCCGTCGCGGCGGCATTTCTGACTCAGAATCGCAGTGACCCCAACGGGATTCGAACCCGTGTCGCCGCCGTGAAAGGGCGGTGTCCTAGTCCTCTAGACGATGGGGCCGAGGTTCGTGCAAGCGTAGGCCGCTTCCCGGCGGCTCTTCCACGCCTTTGCGCCATCTCCCGGGCCGGCGCGTGGCGGCACGTAACATCCGCCCATGCTCCATTTCTACAAGTTCCGCGATGACTTGTTCGATCCCCAGCCGGGGAAGGATGTCTACGTCAAGCGTCCCACCGGCCGGGGCTGGCCGGAGGAATGCCCGCCGATCCGTGCGGCCAATGCGTTCGGCTTCGACATCCTCGCGAACTTCGACGTGAGCTTCGTGCGCCAGGACGATGGCACGTGGTCCGCCGAGCCGGATATCGAGATCGCCAGCGACTTCGACTGGTCCGCCACCGAGGAGTCGCCCGGCCGCCCGCTGTCGCAGCGCTACGCCTGGTTCTGGGAGCGTGGCCAGACGCTGCCGCATGTCATCACCGACGACGTCTTCAATGAGATCAAAACCCAGGTGAAGGTCAGCAGCTTCCTGTTCCTGGAGACCGATCCCAACGAGATGCTGCTCGTGACGGATGTGCCCAATCTCCGCCGCCCCTGGCGGGCGATGAGCGCGATCGTTGAGACCGACTGGTATCCCGCCAGCTATCCGTGGCACGTCGTGCTCGAGCTCGATGCGTCGCAGGAACGAATCGACCTGAAGAAGGGGGAGCCGATCGCGCGGCTCATGCCCATCCGCCGCGACACCTACTTCGCCAGGCCGATGAGCGTGGACGGCTTCGATCGCTTCTTCTCCCGCGGCCAGAAGTGGCTGCAAACCCACGGCCGTCCGCACGAGGCGGCCGGTACTTCCTCCCCCGCGGCCGTCCCCACCGGCGCCCCCGGCGCGGCGAAGCCGGAGGGCAACGGCGCGACGCTGGACATCACGCGAACCTACGTGAAGCAGCAGGCGCGAAGCCGGTTCATCGTGATGGGAGGGTGAGGCGGCCGATCATCCGCGGTCGATCCAGCGTGCAGGCGACATTTGCGAAGCTGAAGCGTGCGTCCGTCGGTGGGCGACACCGAAGCTCCCGGTGTCACTCTGAGAGGTGTGCCGCAGGAGCTGGCCGAACCGGAGGAGACGGCGCGGCCCGGGCATTCACCCTTGCGGGAAGCGCGCAGCAACGTCCTTCTAAGGAGCCTGCACCCCGGTGAGTTGGCGCGCTCCCGGCAGCTTCGACTGAATCTGTGTCAATCTGTGCGAACCTGTGAAAATCCGTGACCCCTCCGGCGCTCAGGCGCGAAGTTTAGCGCCCAGTCGCTGTCCGGCGGTGGCGATCACCTTCTGCACGGCGGCGTCGGCTTCTTCGCGCGTGAGCGTTCCTTCGGGCTTGCGGAAGACGAGCGTGAGCGTGACGGACTTCTGCCCTGCGGGGAGGGGCTTTCCGCGGTAGGTGGCGGCGTGCTCGATCGCCTCCAGGTCCGGCAGCTTCAGTTCCTGCGCGAGACCCGCGAGCTGGTCGTAACGAACCTCCTCGGCGACGAGGAGCGACACGTCGCGCCGCACCGCGGGGAAGCGCGAGAGGGGCGTCATCGTCGGCACGGGCTGGTAGCCCGCGATCAGCGGCTCCAGATCCACCTCCGCGATCGCGGGCAGGTGGCGCAGGTCGAGGCGGTCGGCGACGGCGCGGTCGAGCATGCCGACGAAGCCGATCGGCTCGCCGCCCCAGGTCACCTCGCCGCAGGCCTCGCTTCCGTACCCGGCGCGCTTCGCCGGCCGCACGGCCATCTCGCGGTGCGCGTCGAGCTTGGCGAGGATGGCCTCGAGCATTCCGCGGCATGCGGCGTAGTCCTCTCCGCTTACGAGGGCGAGACGGCGGCGCTCGACGGCGCCGCTTGCGTCACGGAAGAAGACGCTGCCGGTTTCGAAGAGCCGGGCGGCGCCGTTGCCGACGCTCTCGTTGTGCCGCAGCGACTCGCAGAGCCCCGGCAGCAGGCTCGGGCGCAGGTGTCCGTCGGCGCGCCGCGTCGCCGGATCCACGCGCTGGAGCGCCGAGCCGGCCGGAAGGAACGCCTCGCGCAGCGAATCGGAAACGAAGCTGAAGGTGATCGCCTCGAAGTAGCCGCCGCCCACGAGCGCGTCGCGGACGACGTCCAGCGACTTTCGCCCCTCGTCCGCCGGCTGCACCGTCACCTCGATCCGCTGGCGCAGCGGGATGTGCTCGTATCCGATGAGGCGCGCCGCCTCCTCAATGAGGTCGACCTCGATCGACAGGTCCTGCCGGTGACTGGGAACGGTGACGCGCACGCCCTCGGCGGTGGCCTGCGGCGAGAGGCCCAGGCGCACAAAGGCATCGATCACCTGCTCACGCGGCAGCTCCACGCCCAGCAGGCGCGTCATCGCGGCGAAGCGCATCTCCAGCGTGCGCGGCGCCACCTCGCCGGTTCCGCCCGCCTCGCAGCTTCCGGCCAGGAGCGTGCCTCCGGCGGTCTCGAGGATGAGCTCGCAGGCCCGCAGCGACGCCGAATGCGCCAGGGTCGGGTCCAGTCCGCGTTCGAAGCGGTAGCTCGCGTCGCTCATGAGGCGCAGGTGGCGCGAGGTCGTGCGGATGGAGAGCGGGTCGAAGCGCGCCGACTCCAGCAGGATGTTCGTCGTGCCGGCGGTGACTTCGCTCTCCTCGCCCCCCATCACGCCCGCCAGCGCCACGGGCCTTTCGGCGTCGCAGATGCAGAGCATGTCGGGCGTGAGCTTGCGGTCCACGCCGTCGAGCGTGCGGAGCGTCTCCCCCTCGCGCGGGGAGCGGACGACGATGCGCCCGCCGGCGAGCTTGTCGAAGTCGAAGGCGTGGAGGGGCTGGCCCGTTTCGAGCAGGACGTAGTTGGTGACGTCCACTATGTTGTTGATCGGCCGCTGCCCGACGGCAGCGAGGCGCTTCTGCATCCAGTCCGGGGAGGGGCCGATCTTCACGCCGCGGATGATGCGGGCGGTGTAGTGCGGGCAGAGGTCGATGCGCTCGATCGCGACGCTTGTCGCGCCGGATGCGGGCTCGCTCGACTCGGCGGGGCGGGCGATGCGCGGCTTGAACGTGGCGGCGTTGATGGCAGCCAGCTCGCGGGCGACCCCGACGTGGCTGAGCAGGTCGGGCCGGTTGCTGGTGACTTCGACCTCCATCACCTCGTCATCCCCGGCGCGCTCGGTCTCCTCGACGGGGAAGCCGGCCATGGTGAGCGCGTCAGCGGTGCGCTGGAGGTCGGGGCGGGCGCCGAGGAAGTCGCTGAGCCAGTCGAGGCTGATCTTCATGGTCTTGGGATTCCGATAAGGTGCGGCTTGGCGTGGCTGGGAGAGGATGGTAGCGGGGGGTGGCCCGCGGGGAAGACGGGGGACGGCCCGCGAATGCCATGGTCCGGGCGCCGCGACCGGAGTGCGGTCGACGGAAAGCGGGCCGCCGCACCCGCTTATGAGACGTCCGCGGGGTTGGAGCGTCGGCAATGGATGTTCCGAAAGGCACGATGCGGCAATGCACGTGCGCCCGAAACGGATTTCGGCGGCGTTGCCGGGCAACCAATTGATTCACGGAGGATCAATGACCCGCATCAACACCAACATCGCTTCGCTCCAGGCGCAGCGCGCTCTTCGTCGCAACAACGACGACCTTTCTACCCGCCTCACCCGGCTCTCGACGGGGCTGAAGATCAACACAGGCAAGGACGGCCCGGCCGCCCTCATCGCCAGCGAGACGCTCCGGAGCGAGATCAACGGCATTCGCCAGGCGATCGACAACTCCGCCCGTGCCAACAACGTCATCAACACCGCCGAGGGATCCCTCGCGGAGGTCAGCGCGCTCCTGCTCGAGCTCCAGTCGCTCACCAACGAGGCGGCCAACACGGGCGCCATGAGCAAGGAGGAGATCGCCGCCAACCAGCTCCAGGTGGACGAGATCCTCACGAGCATCAACCGCATCAGCAACACGACCCAGTTCAACGGGCGCCTGCTGCTGAACGGTCAGCTCGACTACCAGCTCTCCGGCGTGACCGCCTCCCAACTCGCCGACGTCAAGGTCAACGCCGCCAAGCTCCCCGACAACGCGGGGCAGCAGATCACGGTGGAGGTCACCGGCAGCGCCAAGACCGCGCGCATCACCTACTCCGCCGCGACCACCAGCACGAACGTGACGCTGGAGTTCGGCGGGGAGTGGGGCGTGGAGCAGCTCTCCTTCGGCAGCGGCACCGCGATCAGCGCGGTGGCGCACGCGATCAACCAGCTCACGCAGGCGACCGGCGTCAGCGCGACGGTCAGCGGCGGCTACCTCCACTTCGACTCCACCAGCTACGGCTCGGAGTCGTTCGTGACGGTGGAGGCGGTCAGCGGCAGCTTCACGGCCACGCAGAACAAGGCCAACGGCCAGGACGCCGCGGTGAACATCAACGGCGCCGTCGCGGAGGCCAACGGTCTCGTCGCCAAGGCCCGCACCGGCGGGATGGACATCGAGATCCGCCTGGACGCGGCCTTCGCCCAGGCCGTGGGCTCGACGAGCAACTTCGACATCACGGGCGGCGGGACGCGATTCCAGATCGGCTCGAGCGTGCAGCGGCAGGGCCAGATCGCGGTGGGAATCGGGTCGATCTCGACGAGCCGGCTGGGGAACAACACGGTCGGCTTCCTGAACGAGCTTTCCAGCGGCGGGGCCAGTTCGCTGGTGAGCGGCAACACGACCAGCGCTCAGCGGATCGTCAAGGCGGCGATCCAGGAGGTCGCGACGCTTCGCGGCCGGCTGGGCGCGCTCCAGAAGAGCGTGCTGGAGACCAACATCAACTCGCTGTCGGTGGCGATGGAGAACGTGACGGCCGCCGAGAGCACGATCCGGGAT
This sequence comes from Planctomycetota bacterium, assembly GCA_023417885.1. Lineage (GTDB taxonomy): Bacteria > Planctomycetota > Phycisphaerae > Tepidisphaerales > Tepidisphaeraceae > JAEZED01. Next base: position 2,177 of record JAEZED010000079.1, on the reverse strand, counting down.
GCCGACTTCGCCCAGGAGACGGCGGCCCTGACGCGGGCCCAGATTCTCTCGCAGGCGAACACGTCGGTGCTGGCGCAGGCGAACCAGAACCCGCAGCAGGTGCTGGCGCTACTGCAAGGGTGACGCCGGCTGACAGATTCTCGCGCCACGGGGCGGCGGTCGACGCACGCGACCGCCGCCTCTTTGCGCGCCGGCGGGGCGGCCGGGCTTCAGTAGAGAATGCGGGTCCTGAGGTTCTGGGGGAGGCGTGCGATGCCGCGCCGCAGGTCGTCGGAGAACTCTCGATTGACGTCGATGATCAGGTAGCCGATGTCCTCGCGCGTGCCGAGATACTGGGCGTTGATGTTCATCCCCAGGTCCGCGATCAGGCGGTTGACGTCGCGCAGGGCGCCGGGTGCGTTGCGGTGAATCCAGAGCAGGCGGTGTGCCCGGGGGAACGGGGGCAGGTGGATCTGCGGGAAGTTCACCGCCCCCTGCGTGGAACCTCGGTCGAGGAAGGCCACCACCGCGTCCGTTACCTCGCGCCCGATGTTCGCCTGCGCCTCTTCGGTGCTCCCGCCGATGTGCGGGGTCAGGATGACGTTCTCCAGCCCGGAGAGGGCGGACTCGTAGCGATCGACGTTCCCCGCCGGCTCTTCCGGGAAGACATCCAGCGCCGCGCCGGCCAGGTGGCGCGAGACCAGCGCGGCACGCAGCGCCGACAGGTCCACCACGCGCCCGCGGCTGAGGTTGAGCAGGTAAGACCCTGGCTGCATCTCCGCCAGTTCGGCAGGGCCGATCAGGTTCTGCGTCTCCGCGCCACCGGGCACGTGAAGGGAGACGAAGTCGGCGCGCTTCAGCAGGTCTGCAAGCGACGCCGCGGGTTCGGCCTGTCCCTGCGGGGCCTTCTCGATGACGTCGTGGAAGAGGACGCGCATGCCGATCGCCTTGCCGAGCTGCGCGACCTGTTGACCGATCTGCCCGTAGCCGACGATACCGAGCGTCCTGCCGCGCACCTCCACGGCGCCGGCGGCGCTTTTCTCCCAGATGCCGGCGTGCATGCGGGCGCTGCGCCAGGCGGTCTTGCGCGCGAGGGAGAGGATGTTGCCCAGCGCCAGTTCGGCGACGCTGCGCGTGCTGCCCCGGGGGGCGTTGAAGACGGGCACCGCTCCGGCTCGGGCGGCGGCGAGGTCGACCTGGTCGGTGCCGACGGTGTAACAGCCGACCGCGAGGAGCCGGCGGGCGGCGGCGAGATCGTCTCCCCGGATCTGCGTACGCGAGCGGACGCCGATCACGTGGGCGTCGGCCAGCACCTCGCGCAGCTCCGCGCCGGCAAGCGCGCCGGCGACCTGCGTCACGCCGTATCCGGCGCTCTCGAAGGCGGCGCGCGCCGACTCGTGCACCTTTTCGAGCAGGTACACGCGCATCTTCTCCTTGGGGAAGGAAAGGCGCTGGGTCATGGGCTTCGCCGGGATGCGTCAGCCATCGAGCCCGCACGGGCCCGGCCCGCCGCAGCGCCCGCAGTAGGGCATCTCCCCGGAGGTGGCGTTGCCTGCACCCGCCTTGCTTTCGCCGGCATTGACCAGCGACAGGGCGCGCTGTGTTTTCGTGGAGCCGCACTCGGGGCAGGGGGCCGCGGGCTTGCCGGACATGGAGCGGAACAGCTTCTCGAACCGCTTGCCGCAGGCTTGGCATGTGAACTCGTAGACGGGCATAACGCCGGGATCCTAGTAGCCCCGCCCGGCGCCGCAAGGCGGCGGGACGCTACGCGTCCGGCGGGTCGTAGCGCGTCTCCATTTCGGTGAGGCGCGGGCGGCCCTGGAGCCATTCCAGGCATGCCTGCCGCCCGCCGGCGATGAGTTTCTGCATCAGCTCGCCCGCCGCCTCGCGGCGCCAGCCGCGCATCAGGGGGTGGGCGTCGAGTGAGCGGCCGGTGGCGGCCAGGCGCGCGAACGACTCGATATCGCGCCGGCTCGCGAGCAGTGAGGGGTCGATCCCGCGGCCGACTGCCATCGTCTGGAGGAGGCTGAAGGCGGCGTCGGGGGCGAACTTCTCGGTGAGGCTCGGCTCCGGGGCCCGGGCGCTGGTCGGCAGGGGCGGCGCCGAGCGGCCGCGCTCGATCGCGTCGAGCATCTGCTGTGAATACCGCTCGGCGAGGGGGCGGGGCATGTGGCGGACCTGGGCGAGGCGCTGCGCGT
>JAEZED010000048.1 GCA_023417885.1 Planctomycetota bacterium | reverse complement strand
CCCCGGGCGCCCGGGGGGCGGGCGCCCACTTGTGGGATGCCGTGGGTGGTCGAAGATGAGCGGCGCTCGATCTCGCTCGCGTCGATGGGAGCGCGGTCGAACGGGCTGCGATGACGTGTCGTCCCCGTCGCTGGCGACGCAGGCCCGGGTGGCACGAAGCGCGCGCTCGGTGGTGTGAGGTCCCGCTAGACCGGCTCCATCCGCGGCACCGCGGTGAGGAGTCCACCAGCCAGGTGGCACGGATGCTTCCCACTACGGACGCCACCGAATCATCCCACACTCTAGTCAGACTCACACAGGCTCCATCCGCGGCACGGCAGCGAGGAGGCGGCGAGTGTAGTCGTCCTGCGGGTCGTTCACGACCTGCTCGGTGGGGCCGCGTTCGGCGATGCGGCCCTGGTACATCACCAGCGTCTCGTCGGCGATGTATTCGACCACGCCGAGGTTGTGGGTGATGAAGAGGTAGGTCAAGCCGAGCTGCTCGCGCAGGTCGAGAAGGAGTTGGAGGAGCCGGGCCTGCACGGAGACGTCCAGCGCGCTGGTCACCTCGTCGCAGACGATGAAGCGCGGATTCGGCACCAGGGCCCGCGCAATCCCGATGCGCTGGCGCTGCCCGCCGGAAAACTCGTGTGGGTAGCGGCGCAGCATGTCCGGCGTCAGCTCGACGCGCCGCATCAGGTCCGCCGCCAGGTCCTGCTGCTCCGAGCGGCTGGAGCCGATGTTGTGGACGTTCATGATCTCCATCAGCATCGCGCCGATGGTCATCCGCGGGTTCAGCGAGCTGTATGGATCCTGGAAGATGATCTGCATGTCCCGCCGCATCACCCGCAGCTCGTTGGCGGGCAAGCCGACGAGCTCGCGCCCCTCGAACACCACGCTGCCGCTCGTCGGCTGGATGAGCTGGAGAATGGCGCGGCCGAGGGTCGTCTTGCCGCTGCCCGACTCCCCCACCACCGCCAGGATCTGCTTGCGGGGAAGGTCGAAGCTCACGTCGTCGACGGCGCGGACGTGATCGACCACGCGCGAGAGAATCCCCTTCCGAACCGGGAAATGCACCTTCAGGTCGCGCACCGCCAGCACCGTCTCCGGCACGTCCGCCACGGCATGGCCGATCGCGGGCAGGCCGTCCGGCTGCGCGTCGCCGACGATCTCGACGGCCGGTTCGGTCTCCGCCTCGCGCTGCTCGCGCTCCAGGCGTTGGGCGGCGCGTTCGGCGTCACGCTGCTTCTTGAGGTTGCGCGGAAGCGCCGCGAGCAGTTCCCGGGTGTAGTCGTGCTGCGGGTGGCGCAGCACCTCCTCGCGCGTCCCCTTCTCGACGATCTTCCCGTAGCGCATCACCGCCACGTGGTCGGCGATCTCGGCGACCACGTCGAAGTCGTGCGTGATGAACAGCACGCTCATCCCCTTGCGGTCCTGGAGCTCCTTGATGAGCTTCAGGATCTCCGCCTGGATCGTCACGTCCAGCGCGGTCGTCGGCTCGTCGGCGATCAGGAGGTCCGGCTCGCAGGCCATCGCCATGGCGATCATCACGCGCTGGCGCATCCCTCCGGAGAAGCGGTGCGGGTACTCGTCGATCGTCGATTCCGGATCGCGGATCTGCACCTGCTTCAGCAACTCGATCGTCCGCGCCCGCGCCTCCTTCTGGCTCATCTGAAGGTGGAGCGTCAGCGTCTCCATGATCTGATCGCCGATCGTGTAGACCGGGTTCAGGCTCGTCATCGGCTCCTGGAAGATCATCCCGATCCGCCGCCCGCGGATGCTGCGGATCTGCTTCTCTCCCATCCCCATCAAGTCGAGCGAGGGGCCTCCCTTTTCACCGCGCAGGACGACGCTTCCGCCCGCGTAGAAGCCCGGCGGCTCCGGCACGAGCTGCATGATCGAGAGCGCCGTGATGCTCTTGCCGCTCCCCGACTCCCCCACCACGCAGAAGGTCTCGCCCGGCTGGATATCGAAGCTGACGTCGTCGACGGCCTTCAGGATCGTCTCGGGCTTCTTCGGATTGCCGAAGTAGGTCCGCAGGTTCCGCACGCTGATCAGCGCATCATCGACCGACGAAGGGGAAACGGGCTCGGCATCGAGCGCACCGGGCATCGGGGAACTGGCCGTCACGGTCATAGCCCGATGCTACACGCCGCCCCAGCCAAATCCAGACGACAGGGCGCCCGCGGGGGCCGGGATCGGGCCGTTTCGGGTCGACAACACATTGACGCAACATGCCGCAAATTGGACGTAAGCAGGAGCGATTTGTGCGTGACGAACCGCACGGCCCATGCGGCCTCCGGCACCCCGACCCGGCCGGAGACCGCGAATCCCTGGAGGAACTGCACATGCGTCGCCCTGCATCCGCCTGCCCCGCTTCCGACCTGGCGCGAATGGAACGACTCGAGTCGCGCCGGCTCCTCGCCGTCGCGATCGACGGCACCACCATGCTCATCACCGGCACAGACGGTGACGACACCATCCAGCTATCCACCGACCCCTTCCTCGGCGGACTCATCGTCAACGTCAACGGCGAGGAGATCCGCTGGAGCAACATGAGCCTCGAGAGCTTCGACCTGCTCCAGATCAGCGGTATGGGAGGGAATGACCAGATCCTGCTCACCGACGGCGTCTTCCTGCCCGCCCACATCGACGGCGGCGACGGCAACGACGTTCTCCAGGGCGGCATGGGCGATGACACGCTCGTGGGCGGCCTCGGAGACGACATGCTCAACGGCGGCGGCGGCGCCGACCTGCTCGATGGCGGCGAAGGCATGAACGAGGTCATGGCCGACGAGTTCGACACCGTCGTCAGCCCCAACGACGGGGGCGACGGTGACGATGGTGACGACGGCGATGACCATGACGACGGTCATCCCGGCAAGGGGCTCGGCCACATGAAGGGCAAGGGCCTCGGCCATCTCATCGGCAAGGGGAAGGGTCACGAGAAGCATGGTCATGGCAAGGACGGTGACATGTCCGACATGCACGACCTCTTCCCCGGCAAGTCCATGAAGCACCTCGATTGCGGCTTCGGCGGCAAGCATGGCGCTTCTCACGGCCGCAAGGGGCGGTGATCGCCGCACCCCGGCCGTACCAGATCCTCGCCGTTTCCCCCTGACTCCCGGCCCCCCCCCGGTGGGGGGCCGGGGGTGGTGACCTTCAACCGGGGCGCCCCCGCGGGGGG
>JAEZED010000230.1 GCA_023417885.1 Planctomycetota bacterium | reverse complement strand
GTACAACGTCCGCCCCATGAAGATCACGCGCATCGATGTCTACGGCTATGACCTCACTTACGTCCACGGCGACTACATCATGTCCGGCGGGCAGGTGATCCGGATGCTGCCGAGCACCGTCGTGCGCATCGTGACCGACGAGGGGATCGAGGGGTTCGGCGAGGTCTGCCCGCTCGGCCCGCTCTACCTCGAGTCGTTCGGCGAAGGGGCCCGCGCGGCGCTTCGGCAGGTCGTGCCCGCGCTCATCGGGCTCGATCCGACGAACATCGCCGCCGTCAATCGGCGCATGGACACCGCCCTGCGCGGGCATCGCTATGCCAAGAGCCCGGTCGACATCGCCTGCTGGGACATCCTGGGCAAGGCGACCGGCCAGCCCGTCTGCGCGCTGCTCGGCGGGCGGTTGCAGGAGGAATATTGGCTCTACAAGGCGGTGCCGCTGGCCTCGCCGCAGGAGATGGCCGACTACATCCGCGCCCGCAGCGCCGAAGGGATCCGCCGGTTCCAGCTCAAGATCGGTGACGACCCCCGCGAGGATGCCCGCCGTGCGCAGGCGGCGGTGGGGGCGACGGGGCCGGAGGACATCATCATCGCCGACGCCAACACGGGCTACCGGCTCCAGGACGCGGTGATCGCGGCGCGGCTGCTGGAGCCGCTGGAGCGTCTGTTCTACGAGCAGCCATGCGCGACGATGGAGGAGTGCCTCCACGTGCGCCGGCACACGACGCTGCCGATGGTGCTGGACGAGATCATCGTCGACACGCAGACGCTCCTGCGCGCCTGGCAGGCCGGCGGGATGGAGGCGATCAACCTCAAGATCAGCCGCTTCGGCGGACTGACCCGCGCCCGGGAGATCCGCGACCTCGCCCATCGCCTGGGCCTGCGCCTGACGATCGAGGACACGTGGGGCGGCGACCTCGTGACGGCGGCGGTGAGCCATCTCGCTGCGAGCACCGCGCCCGAAACGCTCTTCACCGTCTCGTTCATGAACGACTGGACGCAGGAGCACATCGCGGGGCACCAGCCGCGGTCGGTCCGCGGCGTCGGCTCGGCCCCCACGGCGCCGGGCCTGGGGGTGGAGGTGGATATGCAGGCGCTCGGCGAGCCACTGTTCAGCGCGTGACGCCGACGCCTGCGCTGTGAGCTGCAAGCGTCGCTGCGCGGGTGTCGTCACAGTCCCGCGAGGTCGCGGACGTAGAGCTGGTAATCGTGCTCGATGCGCTCGAAAGGCGCGTCGAGGTAGTGCTCCAGCGCCGCCACCGGGCCGCGGCGGCCGACCGAGCCGTCGGCGTAGGCCGCCAGCATGCGCCGGAAGCCGTCGCGGTAGTCCTCGTCTTCCACCAGGAAGCGCGCCAGCGCCCAGGCCTGTGCATAAAACGTGTCGATCTGCGGGCCATCGCTCCCGATCACGTCGCCCGCGTGCATGCCCAGCAGCGTGCGGAGCGGCCAGGCGCGCCGGCGGCGCACGGCTTCGGAGAGGCGAAGCTGGCGCGTGCCGTTGGGCTGCGGGCGGGAGATGCCGTTCCCCTCGAAGCCTGCTTCGAAGAGCGTGGCGATCCCCTCCTCCAGGAATGGCGGAAGCCGGCGCTCAAAGCCGCTCGCCACGTACTGGTGCCACCCTTCGTGCCGGCAGACCGCCAGTGTTTGCGGGTGCCCGTGGTAGAAGGTGGCGAAGACCTCGCCGTGCGCGTACCCCCCGCGGTGGATCTGGAGGTAAACCGGCGCCAGCGCCCCCGCCGTCGCCTCGGTGTAGTCCGCCCACTCGTCCCGGTAGGCGTAGACGTAGGCGTCCAGCCGGCGCGGCGGATCGGGGAGCGGGGCCAGCTCGGAATAGATCGCGTGGCTGCGCTCCATCGTCTCGGCGAGGGCGGTGATGAACGGGCCATCCTCGATGGTGGTGTGGATGGCGTAGTGCTCGGTGAGGATGGTTCGGCCATGCTCCGGCCCGCCGGGCCAGGCGGTGCTCTGGAGCGCCTGCCCCGTGCATCCACCCGCCAGGAGGGACAGCGACAGGATGAGGCCCAGGACGACCCCCGCGCCCACCCGCGGCGCCCGCGGGCACTGCCGCCGGCGGAGGAATCGGGACGCGTCAGCTCCTTTGACGATTTCTCGGCCTGCTTGCTCCATACCGTTACCGCATGTCGGTCCGCGTAGACATCATGAGCATCGGGACGCTCTCCCGCAATCGCCTGTGGAAGGAAACCTCCGCCGTGCGCACGCCGCACGCCACCACGACGCTGCTGCGCACGCGCGATTCGAGCGGTCCACGGCTCATCCTCGTCGATCCGGGGCTCCCCGCCCAGGTGCAGGGCCCGCGCCTGGGGGAGCGGGCGGGCATCCGGCCGGAGCAGATCGACACGATCTTCCTCACCAATTTCCGCCCCGCCCACCGCGCGGGGCTCGCGGCGTTTCCCAATGCCCGCATCCTGCTTCACGAGGCGGAGCGGGAGGCCGTTGGGGATCACCTGCGCGCCCTGCTGGACCGCGAGCCGGAGGAGCCGGAGGTCCGCAGCGCCATCGAGGCGGAGCTGGCCACACTTGGACGCACGCGGGCGGCGGAAGATCGCCTTGTGCCGCAGATCGACCTGTTTCCCCTGTTCGGCTACACGCCGGGCACGTGCGGCCTGCTGGTGGCTGACTCGGCGAGCACGACGCTGATCGCCGGCGACGCCGTCCCCACGCGCGACCACCTCCTGGCGGCGCAGATCCTGCCGGACGCGGTGGACGTCGAAGCCGCCCAGGAGGCGATGCGCGAGGTGTACGAGATCGCCGACGTGATCATCCCCGGGCACGACAACCTCTTCCTGAACCCGCGCTCCTTCGGCGGATGAACTGCCGCTTTCGCCCAAGGCCAGGATCTGGCCTGCCAGAACTGCACCCTGCCCCTGCCGCACGCTCATCCGGGCGCGCGGAAGGCCCGCGCCCCTGGCACGGCGTTCGCACCTTGTTCGGCCGGTCGACGTACCACTACTGCCCAATGAGAAACCTGACCAATCACCTCAAGAGCGGAATGCTGCTGGCGGCGATGACCGCCCTCGTGCTCGCCGCCGCCGTACTGATCGGTGGCACCAACGCCCTGCCATTCGCGATCATCCTCGCGGCGGTCATGAACGTCGGGGCCTACTTCTTCAGCCACAAGCTCGCCTTGGCCTCCATGCGGGCGCAGGAGGTCGGGCCGGATCATGATCTCTTTCGCATGGTGCAGGAGCTGGCGCCGCGGGCGAACCTGCCGATGCCGAAGGTCTATATCTCTCCCTACGCCGCGCCCAACGCCTTCGCGACCGGGCGCAATCCGAAGCATGCCGTGGTGTGCGCCACCGCCGGCCTGCTGAAGATGCTGAGTCGCGAGGAAGTCGCCGCCGTCATGGCGCACGAGCTGGCGCACGTGAAGCATCGCGACATGCTGATCCAGACGATCGCCGCGACGCTGGGAGGCGCGGTGTCGGGGCTGGGCTACATGTTCATGTTCGGCGGGGGCGACGACGAGGAGAGCCCGCTGGGGGCGTTGGGGGGCCTTCTCGTGCTGATCCTTGGCCCGCTGGCGGCGGGGCTGATGCAGATGGCGCTGTCGCGGCGTCGCGAGTTCGCGGCGGACACGGAGGCGGCGGCGATCATGGGCGACCCGCGCCCGCTGGCCTCGGCGCTTCAGAAGATCCATCACGCCGCGGAGCGCATCCCGATGGACACGAACCCGGCGTTCAACGCCCTGCTGATCGCCGAGCCGCGCAACCTGCGGAAGACGATGGCCAGGCTCTTCAGCACCCACCCGCCGCTGGAGGAGCGGCTGGAGAACCTGCTGGGCCGCGACGCCGCCCTCCCGCCGCGCCGAGGACGAGTCGCCGCGGGATACTGACCCGCCCCCGGTTCGCCATGCACCGATCAACCAGGAGGGGCTGCCGATGCCGGCGGCCCCTGCTTCATTTCAGACGGGCCGCGGCAGGTCCGTGAAAACACGCCATCGGAACGCTGGCGCAGCGCCCACGCCCGAATCATGCCGTGTCACAAGGGATTTGACGCGTGTCACAAGCGATTTGACAGCTGTCACAAGAGATTTGGCAGCTGTCACAAGAGATTTGACAGCTGTCACAAAGGATTTGGCAGCTGTCACAAGAGATTTGACAGCTGTCACAAAGGATTTGGCACGTGCCACAAGAGATTTGACAGCTGTCACAAGAGATTTGACACGTGTCGATGGAGCAAAGGCCAGCGGGCGGGATGTTCGCGTTATGGGGCGCGGCCGGCCGGCGCGGGGGCGTGGGCGGCGACCATCGCGCCCAGGCGCTCTTCCAGCGATGCCGTGAGCGTTTCGGCGGCGACGCGGGGCCGCGCACCGGCGGCGGCCGTCTTCACGTCGATCGGCTCCCCCAGCGTCACGGTCGCGCGGCGCGGGCCCGTCGGGGCGGCGTGGTCGCCGTGGATGTCCTCCTCGAACTTCTCGATCGTCTCGGCCATCCGTTCGGCGGTCGGGGCGCTGGAGACGTAGTCGCCCGGGTAGCTGAAGAGCTGAAGCGCCAGGTGAACGTCCTCCAGCGCCTCGAGCACCGCCTGCGGCACCTCCCCGGCGCTCGCGGCGTCGTCGGTGCACCACGGCTCCAGCAGCTTGCGGCGGAGCAGCTTCACGCGAACGGGGATCGTCTGATCCGGATTGCCACTGCCCAGGTGTTCGGTCTCGAGGCGCGAGAGGATCTCGTCGGTGAGGCGGCGGATGCGCGTGGGCAGATCGGCCTCGTGCTCGCGCGAGCGGCCGAGCTTCTCCTTCTCCTTGATGGTCAGCATCACCTCGCCGAAGCGCACGATGCGCTCGTGCAGCGGCATGCCGGCGCGCGGCTTGAGCATGACGCGCTTCTCCAGCGCCGCCAGCGCCGCTTCCAGCGCGGGCGTGACGTCGCCGATGAACTCGTAGCGGATCGACGTCGGGATGATCCAGACGCGCCCTGCCCCGCCGGACTTGTCGATCTCGCGCTGGGCGCTGGTGGCCAGGAACGCCACCCCCTCCCGCAGCGGGGTGAGGCGCTCGTTGAGGTGGTAGATCTCCCCTTCCGGAAAGATGACGAGGAACTTCCCGCCTGAAAGCAGTTCGATCGCCGTCTTCATCGCCCGACGGTCGCACCCCTCGCGATCGACGCTGAAGCAGCCGGCCCGCTGGAGCAGCCAGCCGTCGATCCCCCAGTGCCCGGTGAAGACATGCCACGCCGCCATGAAGCAGAACGGCCGCGGCGCGCGGCGGCCGACCTCCATCATGACCTCCCCGTCCCCCGTGTAGCTGTGGTTCGGGCAGAGGAGGGCCGAATCCCCCGGCGGAAGCTGCGCCAGGCGCTCCATCCCCACGACGCGCACCTCGTGCACGCACTGGTGATCGCGCAGCCGACGGCGGTGCAGCGGGCCGAGCAGGCGCATCCAGAACCGGCTGGGCCTGGGCGCCCAGAACCGCGGCATTGTCCCGGCATGGATCCTGTCCCTCATCGGGCGGCGATGATAAGGGCCGCACGGCCGGAAGCCGCGATCCGCCGCCCCCGGCGTCACGCCCCGGCGTATCCTCGGAGCGTGCACTACCGACTCCTCACGCCCGGCCCGACGATGGTTCCGCCGAAGGTGCTGGCGGCGATGGCGGAGCCGGTCATTCATCACCGCACGCCGGAGTTCCTGGCGGTGCTGGCGAAGCTCCAGGAGGGGCTGCGCTACGTCTTCCGAACGAGCCAGCCTGTCCACACGGTCGTCGGCAGCGGGACGGCGGCTTTTGAGGCGGGGCTCACCAGCGCGGTCGCTCCCGGAAAGCGCGTGCTGAACATCGCCTCCGGGCGGTTCGCGGAGCGATGGGGGCAGATGGCGCGGCGATACGGCATGGACGTGACCGACGCCGGCTTCGACTACGGCACGCACGTGACGGCGGCCGACGTGGCGCGCCTGCTCGAGGGCGCCGCCTTCGACGCGGTCGTCATCACCCACAGCGAGACCAGCACCGGCACGGCCTGCGACCTGGCATCGGTGGCGGGCGAGATCCGCCGGCGCCTGCCCGAGGCGTTGATCGTCGTGGACGGGATCACCTCCGTGGCGGCGATCCCGTTCGAGATGGACGCCTGGGGGATCGATGTCGCGGTCACGGGCAGCCAGAAGGCGCTGATGTGCCCGCCCGGTTTGGGCTACGTCTCGCTGAGCGAGCGCGCCTGGCGCGCGGCGGAGGCGTTCGAGCCGAAGTCGGCCTATTACCTCGACCTGCGCAAGTACCGGGCTTCGATGGCCCAGGGCGACGCGCCTTTCACGCTCGCGGTGCCGCTGGTGAAGGGGCAGGCGGTGGCGCTGGACATGATCCGCGAGGAGGGGCTGGAGGCGGTCTGGCGTCGCACGCGCGCCCACGCCGAGGCGGTGCGGCGCGGGATGGCGGCGCTGGGAATCTCCCTCTTCAGCCGGATGCCCGCCGACGGGGTGAGCGCGTTTTCGTATCCGGAGGGCGTGGATGACGGCTTCCGCAAGCGCCTGCACGCCGATCACGGCATCCAGGTTGCCGGGGGCCAGGCGTCGCTGGCGGGGAAGATCTTCCGGGTCAATCACATGGGCTGGACGGATGTTTACGACGCCCTGGCAATGGTCGCCGCGGCGGAGCACGTGCTGCGCGGGCTCGGCCGGCGCGTGGAGCCGGGGGCGGGCGTGGCGGCGGCGCAGGGGGCGCTGGCGGAGTTCTTCGACGCTTAGAATGCCCGCGTGAAGGTTCGCATGCGCGTTTTGTACAGCGGTCGTGTCCAGGGCGTGGGTTTCCGCGCGACGTGCCATTCCATCGCGGCCCGCCGCGAGGTGGGCGGATTCGTCAGGAACCTGGCCGACGGCCGGGTGGAACTGGTCGTCGAGGGGGACGACGACGAGGTTCGGGCGGTACTGGCGGAGGTGGCGCGGGCCATGTCCGGGAACATCCGCGAGACGGTGGAGGCCGCGGAGCCGCCCGCGGGGCAATCGGACTTCCGCATCGAGCGATAGCGTGAGGCGGAGCGCGGACGGCGGGTTCCGGCGAACGCTATCGTTGGACGCCCCCGCCGCCCTTCCCCTATCCTCCACGCTTCCCCTTTGGCGCAGATCCTGACGTGTACCGCACCTGGGTCATCCTCACGCACACCTTCTTCGATGCGGTCGTGCAGCCGATCTACGCGCTGCTGCTGATCATCGCCGCCGTTGTGATGGGCGTGTACCAGACGCTCCCGTTCTTCACGCTGGGCGAGGACACGCTGATGTTCAAGGCGGTCAGCCTCGACATCATCATGCTGGTGGTGCTGCTTCTCTCCCTCTTCGCGGCCAGCCGGAGCATCTACGAGGAGATCGAGGACCGGACGATGCTCACGCTGATGAGCAAGCCGGTGGCGCGCCAGCAGGTGCTGCTGGGCAAGTTCCTCGGCCTGCTGTGCGCTGCGGCGGTCGCGGTGGCGGTGCTGGGCGTGGTGCTGGCGGCGCTGGTGTGGATGCGGGTGCCGGAGGATTACAACCTCCCGCCGAACCCGATCGACGAGATGGTGGCCGAGCGCCTGGTGGACACGCGCGCGATGCACCTTGCAGGCCTCTGGCCGCAGCTCGTGCTGCTCTGGATGCAGGTGGGCGTGCTCATCGCGATCAGCGTCACGATCAGCACGCGCTTCTCGCTCGTGGTGAATCTTCCTGCGACGATCATCCTCTACCTCGTGGGAAACCTGACGCGCTTCATCGAGGTCGCGGCCGACGCGCAGGGGTGGGTGGTGCGCGCCGTGGCCTACGTGGTGAACACGGTGCTTCCCTTCCTTGCGGTGTTCGACCTGACTCAGTACACCGTGTACGGCACGGTCGCGCTGCCCGGCACGCCGTTTGCCGAGAATCCGGATGCCGTTTCGCTCCCGGCGCTCTGGCTCTACGTGGGCGCCGCGGGGCTCTATTTCATGGCTTACGTCGCCTTCGTCCTGTTGCTGGGGCACTGGTCGCTCCGCACCCGCGAACTCGGCGGGAGCGAGGGCTGAAGGCGGCCCTGTTGCTTGTGCCGGGCGGGCACAATTCCATTAGCCGCACAAGGCCGCTCGTCGTAGGATGCGCTTATGGCCGACGACATGTCCGAAGGCATGGAGCCCGGGGAGAATGAGGCCGAGGGCGGTGGTCGCCGGATGACGCGTGAGCGCTTCGCCGAGACCGTCATCGAGCGCGTGCGCCTGCGCTTTCCGCTCGTGAAGATCGCCCGCGCGCGCCAGCCCTTCTCGGTGCGCGTCAATGGCCATGTCGCGTCGCTGGAGAACCTCTACCGCATCAGCCGCCTCAAGCCCGAGGACCTCCAGCACCAGATCGAGCGCTGGGCCGTCGAGCTGCTGCGCGCCAGCGAAGGCTCCCCCGACCGCGACGCCGACTTCGAGCAGGTCGCCGACCGCCTGCTCCCGATGATCCTCCCCAGCGACGAGCTCGCCGAGCCGCCTGCGATGAACGGCGTGGATCCGGCCTCGGGCGTCGCGCAGCCGGGCCGGCTGGATCATCTGGCCACGCAGCCGCTGGTGCCGGGGATGTGCATCGGCTACGTGATCGACGGCGACCGCACGATCTCCTACGTCCCGTGGGCGGCGCTGAAGCGCTGGGACGTGGACCTGGAGCGCCTCCACGAGCGCGCCATCGCCAACCTCGTCTCCCGCAGCGAGAGCATGAACGCCCACGCGGCGCAGGACGAGTCGGGCGCGATCAATCTGATCCTCTTCCAGACGCTCGACGGCTTCGACGCCAGCCGCCTGCTCCTGCCGAGCCTGCACGACCGCCTGCGCGAGCACCTGGGCAGCCCGTTCGTCGCGGCGATCCCCAACCGCGACATCCTCCTCTGCTTCCGCAACGAACGGGACACGGTCGACAGCCTGCGCGACCAGATCAACAGCGACTTCCGGACCATGCCCCACCAGGTGACCAACAAGCTCCTGCTCGTCACCGCCGACGGTATCGCGCTTTACGACTAGCCGGGAGACCGCCGAAGGCCGGATCCCCGATTCGCGGGTGGGGTTCCGGGCAATCGGTGCTGTGCCTGGCGTCAAGTCCGGCCGGGCCTCTTGCCGATTCGCTCGAAACCGGTACCCTTCCCTCGACCGCGTCCGCCGATGGATTGGCGACGCTCAACGACCGCACGGAGGCCGATTTCATGCCGACTTCCACCGCCGCGACCCGGCGCAGGCTCCCGCCCGCCGCACGTGCCCGCACGGCCCTTATGGCCCTGGCGCTTCTCCTTTGGGCCGTCCCGACGGCCTACGCGGATGTTGCTGGCGACGTGCAGGCCCGTGTCGCGCGCGCCATAACCGCAACTGCGCCGAAGAAGGCGACGATCGGCGTGCAGATCGTCGCACTCGGGGACGCGCCCGGAGACCGGAAGGTGCTCTACACCCGCTCGGCGGATCGCCCGATGATCCCCGCGAGCAACCTGAAGCTGATCACGACGGCGGCGGCGCTGGACACGCTTGGCGAGGACTTCAAGTTCCGCACGCAGTTGCTGGTCCGCGCCAACACCTCGGCCGGCGACGTGGAACTGGCGGTGGTCGGCGACGGCGACCCGAGCTTCGGCGACGCGACCCTGCTCAAGGAGATGGACGGCTGGGGCACGCGGACGGTCTTCGAGACCTGGGCGCGGGTGCTGAGCGAGCGCGGGGTGAGGCGGGTCAGCGCCCTGCACCTGGACGACAGCGTCTTCGACGAGGAGTACGCCCATCCCAACTGGCCTGCCGACCAGCGCCACAAGTGGTACGAGGCCCAGGTCGGCGGGCTGAACCTGAACGTCAACTGCCTCGATGTCTACCTCACCCGCGGATCGGGCCGACTGATGAACTACCGGCTCGATCCGCCGACGGAATACGTGACTGTGGACCACTCCTGCCGCCGCGGCGACAGGAACGCCGTCTGGCTCACGCGTGCCGAGGGAGGAAACCGGATCATTCTCGCCGGACAGACCAACGCCTCCGAGCAGGCGCTCTCGGTGACGGTGCACGGGCCGGCGCTCTACTTCGGCACCGTTTTCGCCGAGGTGCTGCGGGAGCATGGCATCGATTGTGCCGACCCTGTCGTCGATCGCACCATCCGCGCCGGGTGGGAGCTTCAGCAGCAGAGCGCGGGCCAGCCGGACGCGGGCGCCGAGATCACCGACACGCCGGATGTCTCCGAGGCGCCGGAGTCGCAACACATGCTCGCCGCACAGTCGATGCGGCACGTCCCGTGGCAACTGCTCGCCGTGCACCAGACGGGCATGGGCCCGGTGCTGGCGCGCACGAACAAGGACAGCATCAACATGTACGCCGAGGCCCTGTCCAAGCGCCTGGGCTTCGCCGCCACCGGCGAGCCGGGATCCTGGCGTTCCGGCGAGCAGGCAATCAAGGACTTCCTGTTCCGCATCGGCGCCGAGGCGCAGGAGGTCAACCTCGACGATGGCAGCGGCATGTCGCGCCAGAACCGCGTGACGGCGGCGGTGCTGTGCGACGTGCTCTCCCGCATGCACTACGGCGAGGCGGCGGAGGCGTTCCGCGACTCGCTGAGCGAAGCGGGCGTCGACGGGACGCTGGAGCAGCGCTTCGGCAACCGCGGGCGCGACCTTCGCGGGCGGGTCTTCGGGAAGACGGGTTACATCAACGGCGTGATCACCTTCAGCGGCTACCTGCACGGCCGGGACGGACGGTGGTACGCCTTCAGCATCCTCGTGAACGACTGCCCGGAGACGTGGAAGGCCCGCGAGATGCAGGAGGCGATCGTCGAGGCGCTGGACAACGCGCTGAAGTGAGCCAGGGCGCCGGGTGGGCAAGCCTCCGCGATGGAAAGACGCCTGACGCCTCGATCCGCGCGGGGGGCCGCGTCCGGGGCTAACATGCCGGCGATATGACGCGCGAGCAGCTCATCCAGGCGATCAACGACACCAGCGTCCTCCGCGGCGAGTTCACCCTCCGCAGTGGTCGCAAGAGCAACTACTACATCGACAAGTACCGCTTCGCGACGCGTCCCGACGTGCTGCGGGAGATCGGCCGGCTCATGGCGGAGCACGCACGCGAGCTGGACGTCGATCGCATTGCCGGCGCGGAGCTCGGTGGGGTTCCGCTCGCCGCCGCCGCGGCGATGGCGGCGGAGAAGCCGTTCGTCCTCATCCGCAACCAGAAGAAGGAGTACGGCACGGCCAAGCAGATGGAGGGGGAGCTGAAGAAAGGCGAGCGCGTGCTGCTGGTGGAGGACGTGCTGACCACCGGCGGGCAGGTGCTGGAGGCGGCCCGGACGCTGGCGGACGCCGGGGCGACGGTGACGCGCATCGTCGCCGTGATCGACCGGATGGAGGGGGCGCGCGAGAACATCGAGGGCGCCGGCTACGAGATGGCGGCGCTGGTGACGACGAAGGACCTGGGCCTCACCGCCTGAGGCGCTCCCGGAACTGGAACTGGACGGCTAGATCACCTGTGGCGCGAGCGCGTCAACCGCCTCGAGGGAGGATTCGAACTCCTCCTCCGGGATGAGGTGGAGCTCGTGCAGCGCCAGCAGCGCCGCCTTCTGCTCCGCTATCTTCTTGCTAGGGCCCCAGGCGCCCGGAAAACGCTTCCCGCTGATGTTCACGCACATCTCGAAGCACTTGCTGTGGTCCGGCCCCTTCTCGTCGAGCAGCTCGTAATGCGGCGTGCCGTTCATCGACTTCTGGGCGTGCTGCTGGAGCACCGCCTTGTAGTTGTGCTGGTGGAGGTTGCTCGCCAGCGCATCGATGTGCGGGGCCATCGTCTCCAGCACATAGCGCTTCGCCACCTCGAAGCCGCCGTCGAGGTAGAGGGCGGCGATCATGCTCTCGTAGACGGCCGCCGAGAGCGAGGGGGGAATCTCGCGCCGGCCCTCGATTCCCTTGCCGACGATCAGCAGCTCGTCCAGCCCCGTTTCGCGGGCCACAGTCGCGCAGGTCTTGCGGCTCACGACAGCGCTCTTCACCTTCGTCAGTTCCCCCTCGAAGTAGTCGGGGAAACGCTTGTAGAGGGCGTCGCAGACGACGAGGTCGAGCACCGCGTCGCCGAGGAACTCCATGCGCTCGTTGCTGCGCAGCCGCGTGTCGGCGGCGCTGGAGTGCGTGAGCGCCTCCTCGAGAAGGGAGGCGTCCTCGAAGACGTGGCCGATGAGCTCCTCGGCCTGGCTGCGGATGTCGTCGGTCACGATTCACCTCTGGTCACGGGCCGCGCCCCGCATGTCCGCGAGAATGAACGCATGCGCGGGCGCCTGTCGCACGCGACGGCGGCGGCCGCTGCCGGGTAAGGGCGCTGGCCTTGCCGACGCGTCGTGATCGACTCGGGAACGTGACCGGAGACGGCCTGTAACCACGACCGGAGGTCGGCGGTGGGTACAGGCGATCCTCGGCATCGCCCGAGCCGCGGGCCGAACCATCGGCCCGATACAATACCCTAACTTGCGACACGCCGCCGGTCAACGCGTTTCAACCCGGTTCGCGCGGCCCGCGCAACGCGCCGGTTTGCCGGTATAGTGCATCGCCCGCCGGACGGCCGGCTTCCCGCCACTCAATGCACACGCCACGACTTTCGATCGCGTTCCTGTCCCTCGTCCTTGCGGTGGCTCCATCCTGTGCGGCCCAGTCGGCCCCCGCCGCCGATCCGCAGCAGCAGGCGGCGCCGACGCTCTTCGACCCGGATCTCCACATGCGCACGGAGGACGTGCGCATCGGGATGACCGGCTACGGCCTGAGCGTCTTCAAGGGGACGCGGATCGAGCGCTTCGAAGTCGAGGTGCTCGCCATCCTGCGCAACAGCGAGCAGATCGACACCGACGTCGTGCTCATCCGCGCATCGGGCGCCGACCTCGAGAAGACCGGGCCCATCTCCGGGATGAGCGGGTCGCCCATCTACATCCACTGCGACGACGGCCGCGAGCGCCTGCTGGGAGCCTTTGCCTTCGGTTGGCCCGGCTCGAAGGAGCCGATCGCCGGCGTCCAGCCGATCGAGGCAATGCTCCGGCTCAATCCCGCTCCCCGCCCGCGTGCGGTCGCCCGCGCGACCGGTGAGGCGGCGGAGTGGGACCTGCGCTCCGCCCGGGCCGTCGCGAAGCTGCTGGATGATTCGCCAGCCTCCCTCGCCGAGTTGGTTCATGACTCACGTCACGCCCCGGCTCCTGCCACCGGACGGGGAAGGCTCGCCCCGCTCTCGATTCCGCTGGGCGCAGGTGGATTCACGCCCGGTGCGCTTCGGCAACTCTCGGCGGCACTGTCGCCCGCCGGGATCGGACCGGCCGTGCCGCTCCAGGCGATGGGCGGCGAGGCCCGGCAGGCGGAGGCGGCGCAGCTTGCGCCGGGGTCGGCCATGATCGTCCCGATCCTGACGGGCGACCTGAACCTCGTGGCGACGGGGACGTGCACGACCGTCATCGGCGACCGGGTCTTCGGCTTCGGGCACCCGATGTTCGGCGAAGGCCCGAGCAACCTCCCGCTGGCCGGCGGGCAGGTGAGCGCGGTGATCCCCACGACAGAAATCAGCTTCAAGCTGGGGAGCCCCGGCCCGATCGTCGGCACGCTGGGCGTCGATGCGGTCGCGGGCGTCGCGGGGATCATCGGCCCGACCCCGCCGATGATCCCGGTGCGGCTGACCGTGCGCCGGGGGGAGGAGTCTGCGACGTACCAGTTCCAGGCGGCGCGGCATGAAACCATGACGATCACCGCCCTCGCCGCCGCGGCGCAGAACGCGGTCGACTTCGGCGGGACGCCCGATCCCAACGGCGCGACGCGCTGGGACGCGACGATCCGCTACGGGAAAGACCGGACGCTGCACTTGCGCGACATCGTCGCCAACGAGGCGCCCAATCCGTTCTTCATGGGTGGGTTCGTCGGGTCGCTGATCCTGCCGCTCCAGTCGATCCGGGACAACCCGTTCGAACCGGTGGAGATGGAGTCGCTCGAGGCGACGGTCGATCTCCTCGCGCCGGGCGACGTCTCGATCGCGACGCTCCAGGAAATCAACATCCCCCGGCGGCGCTACCGCCCGGGAGAGACGGTTGCGGTCGAACTGGTCATGGCCCTGCGGCGCGGCGAGCGCGTACGCAGGACTGTGCAACTGCAACTCCCTGAGGATCTCGAGCCGGGCGACTACCCGCTGCGGATCCTCGATTCGGTGTCGGCGATCCAGGCGGCGGTGCAGCACCGGCCGCACGAGTTCGAGGTCGATTCGGTCGACGACCTCTTTGCGGCGCTGAACGCGACGCAGCACTTCAGCTCTGACGCCGTTTACCTGAGCCTCGCCCGCCCGCAGGAGCCACGTGTGGCTGTCGGCAGGCAGGCACTGCCCGATCTCCCACGCAGCCGGGCGCTGCTCCTGGCCGAGAGCGGGCGCAGCGACGTCGCCACCTTCGAGCCGGCGCTGACGCTGAAGGTGGATCTCCCCTACGTGCTCGCCGCCGGCGAGGCGGAGGCGGTCATCACCGTCGTCCGCCCCTGAGCACATCGCTCCGCCGAAAACGTTCCCCAAGCAATGTCTCCCCTCATGCCGCGATCGACACGCTTCTGCACGCTCCTGATGGTTCTTGGTCTGGCCACGACGACCCTTGCCAGCGACGTCTCCTACTGGACGCACGGTTCCACCGACGATTTCTCGGAGGGGACGCTGGAGAGCCTGGTAGTCACGAACTACGGCGACATTCAGCTCACGCGACGCCTCGACACGCTCGCTGAGGGTGTCGCGGGCGTCTCGATCGTCTACGCGCTGGCCGAGGGGCCGGACGGAACGATCTACGCCGGCACCGGCCCGCGCGGCGTCCTTCTGCGCGTTCGCGACGGGAACACCGAGCGCTTCGAGATCCCCGGCGCGACCAACCTCTTCGCTCTGGCGTTCGACGCCGATGGGCAGCTCCTCGTCGGTGCCGGCGGAGACCAGGCGCGCGTGCTCCGTGTCAGGCTCGAGGGCGATGAAGTCCGGACGGACGAGCTGCTGGCGGCGGAGGATGGGCTGTATGTCTGGCGCATCGCGCGACACGCCGACGGCACGCTCTACGTGGCGACCGGGCCGTCGGCGTCGCTGTACGAGATCAAGCCGGACGGCACGTCGCGCCGCCTCTTCCAGGCGCCGGGGGAGAACAACCTGCTCTCGCTGGCGCTGACCGACGGCAACGACCTTTACGTGGGCACCGACCCGAACGGACTGATCTGGCACATTGACCGGGCCAGCGGCGAGGCGCGCGTCATCTTTGACGCCGCGGAGCCGGAGATCACGGCCATCGTCGTGTCCGGTCGCGCCATCTTCGCCGCCGGCGCCGCCCGGGGGGAGGTCATGCCGGACGACGAGATGGGCGCCGGTACGCCGGACGTACTGGGCTCCGCTGCTCGCATCGCCGGCCAGCCCGTCGAGCTGCCGGAGGGGCCGGAGCTTCCGCCGCGCGGTCCGGATCGGATTCCGCTCAGCGCGCGCCAGGACGCCCCGCCGCAGCAGGATGCGGGTCAGGACCCCCCGCCGGGACAGGAGCCGCCCCCGGGGCAGGAGGATCCCGGCCAGCCCGGCCCGGAGCGCCCGGACCTGCCTGATCTGCCCGATGAGCCGGAACTGGATGCGCTGCCTGGCAACGGAAACGGGTATGGTCCCACCGTCGCCGAATTCCTGGGCGAAGGCAGCGCCGTCTACCGCATCGACCTGGCGGACGAGAGCGCCCCGCTCGTCACCGGCGTGCTGCGCGATCCGGCGCTGTTTCTCGATCTCGTGCAGCAGGATGGC
Source organism: Planctomycetota bacterium (assembly GCA_023417885.1). Lineage (GTDB taxonomy): Bacteria > Planctomycetota > Phycisphaerae > Tepidisphaerales > Tepidisphaeraceae > JAEZED01. Next base: position 2,567 of record JAEZED010000230.1, on the reverse strand, counting down.
CGGCTCCTGCTCGCCGCCGGAGCCGGGGAGGAGGGGCAGACGAGCCGCATCATCCAGCTCAACCCCGCGACCAATGAGATGGCGCTGCTGGCGGAGCCGAACGCGCGGCAGGTCGTCACGATGCTGCCGGCGCGCGACGGGCGCGTGCTGCTGGGCCTGGCCAACTCGGGCGGGGTGGCGGCACTGGGCGCGGGGTTCGCGGCGAGCGGCACCTTCACCAGCCCCGTTCTCGACGCCGGCGCCGTCAGCCGGTTCGGCACGATCCAGCTCATCGGGCGCCTGCCGGAGACCAGCGGGCTCCTCGTCAGCACGCGCAGCGGGAGCACCGCCGATCCGGAGATCGACTCCGCGGGGTGGACGGACTGGAGCGAGCCGGTGGAGGCGCGCCGGTTCGTCCAGATCCAGACGCAGCAGGCCCGGTTCTTCCAGTATCAGCTGGCCTTTCAAAGCGACGGGGCAACGACGCCGTCGGTCGAGCGCGTCCGAGTGGCCTACATGCAGCCGAACCTTCCGCCGCAGGTGACGTCGATCCAGGTCAACAGCGAGCTGACCGGCCGCGAGGTGAGCGACATCGTCAACGAGGCGATGCGGATCAACGCCCCGCCGAGCGCCCTTCGCGGGGTGGAGTGGGAGGCGGAAGACCCGAACGGCGATCCGCTCGTCTACGACCTCTACATGCGTCGCGACCAGCGCGGTGAGTTTCAACTTCTTGCCGCGGGGCTGACGGATCCCGCTTACGCCTGGGACGCCCAGGCGAACGGCGACGGGATCTACGAGTTCCGAGTCGTCGCCAGCGACGCCCGGGGCAACCCCGCGGGCGCGGGTTTGACCGGGAGCCGCGTGAGCGAGCCGGTGGAGATCGACCTTTCGGCCCCGCGGATCGGTGACATCCGGGTCGAGCGGGGCGAGCAGGCGACAACCGTCACCCTCCGGATCGCCGACGCAGACGGGATCGTGGCCCGCCTGGAGTATCTCCCCAGCGGCGATCCGGCCGATCCGGCCAACTGGATTCGCGCCTTTCCCGTGGATACGATGGCCGATTCCCCGCAGGAGCGCTACACGCTCACCCTGAGCGACGTTCCGCCCGGTGGGGGCATCCTGCGACTGAGGGCGGTGGACGATTCGGGCAATCTGGCCTGGGAATCAGTCCGTCTGCCGGCGAGATAGGTCACTGACACACGGAACAGCCAGCCATGCATTACCCCAGGCGAATCAGCAAGGTCAAGCGGGCCCGGAAGCTCGGCTTCCGCGCGCGGATGCGGACGAAGAGCGGCCGGAAGATCATCAACGCCAAGCGCCGCGCCGGCCGCCGCGTTCAGGTCGTCTGATCGGTCGTCGCGCTTCCATGAACAACACACGCCAGGCTCCCCCTTGGGAGCCTGGTTTTGCTTGTGTCGCCGAACCTCCCGCCGGCTCACCTCTCGGCGAGGTAGGCGAAGCGCGACAGGCGCCTCTCCCGCGCCAGCCGGCCCGTGACTTCCAGGAATCGCTGCTGGGCCTCGAAGAGCTCTCCGCCTTCGATCCCCACGAGTGCCTCTGACCGCGCGGCCCGCGCCGCGTGCCAACGACCCGCGGTCGTGGCCACGGCCTCGGTCAGGTCCTCCCGGCTAACGAGGCGCAGCCCCGCCTCCGCTAGCATCCGTTTGTTCGCATCGGGCGGAACGAAGAGGAAGAAGCCGATCGAGCTGCGGGTCGCCAACTCCTCGCGCGACACGGGGCCGGTGACGACCACCGGGTCGGTGTAGAGCATCCTGCCGCCCGGTTTCAGCAGGCGCTTCCACGTCGACAGCACGCGCGGGCGATCCGGGAGGTGATTGATCGCGTCGATGCACATCACCGCGTCAAACGACTCATCCGGGAAGGCCAGCGGGTCGCCGGCGTCCACGATCTCGAACAGCACGCGGTCCGACAGCCCACGCTCGCGCGCCGTCGCGCGTGCCGCAGTGATGCCGCCGACGTTGATGTCCACGCCCGTGACGTGCGCGCCGGTGCGCTCGGCGATCCGCAGCGCTGGTCCGCCGGAGCCGCAGGCGATGTCCAGCAGTCGCGACGCCGGCCCAAGGCCGAGCCAGTCGATGAAAGCGTCCTGCTCGGCCGCGGTGATCCAGCCGTTCTGACCGATGTCCTCCCCCCACGTCTCGACGCGAATCTCGCGGCTGATCGCCTCGCCGAAGCGGGCGTAGGTCGCGTCGTAGAAGACGGCGGCTTCGTCGCCGGGGGAATGTGCGCCGCGCTGCTGGGTCATGGTCGTTCCTCCCCCACGACCCGCCGGGGAGACGATACCACGGGACGCTCCTGAACGAGAGAAGCGCCACCGGGCCCCCGGCCCGGCGGCGCTTTGGACTTGGTCTGCGCCGGACTCAGTTCCCCGAAGCGAGGACGGAGCGGCGAATCTTCAGCGAGTCCTCGAGGCGCCGGCTCACGTCGGGCGCCAGGAGGTGGTCCATGTGCTGTGAATGCCCCGCCTCGACGAGCCGGGCGATGAGGGCCTCCTCGTCCTCGGCGAGGATCGAGCGGGTCATGGCGCGCACCAGGTCGCCCTCGTACGGCGACTCCCAGGGCTGCTG
>JAEZED010000228.1 GCA_023417885.1 Planctomycetota bacterium | reverse complement strand
GGGCGCCGGCTCCAGGCCCGTGGGCCCGGTAGGCGGCGGGGCGGAAGCGCCGCCGGTCTGCTTCGTGGTGCCGTGGGCGTAGGCCGAGGCGGAATCGGTCGCTGGTGGCGGCTCGGCGGCGCCGGGGCGATCGTCATCATCATCCATGACGCCCCCGGCCGACTGAGCCGCTGTGTTGGCGGACTCGCCCGGAACCTGGTCTTCCGGCAGGTTGTCGGGAAGGTCGTCGTTTCCGCCACTGGGCACGTGCGCAGCCTAATGCAGGAACGGGTGCACCACGGAGGCGTGAAATATGGGCGAGCGGGGTTCAGGGGCCGATAACGCAGGGCAGAAATGCACTGGGACGCGTCATTTTCATCCCGCTCGATCTCAGCCGCCGCGTCGGCGGGCCGATGGTGAAGACATGCAGTTCCCGGCCATTCCCGCAGTGATCCGCCTGGGGGCGCTTGCAGCACTCCTGCTGTGCGCGCCGTCCACCTCGTCCGCGCCCGCATCGCCGCAGGATCGACCCGCCGCGCAGCCGGACCTCGGCGCCCTGGGCGCCGCCGCCGCGCCGCGAGAGAGTTGGGAAGGGGTGTCGCTGCGCCTGGCCAACTCCCTGGTCAACGCCGAGCTGCGGGCGGGCGAGGAGCCGCTCTTCCTCCCCCGCGCCGAGGTGCGCCGTTTCGGCAGTTCCGAGCTGGCCACGCCGGCAGCCCTCGGCGACCGGTTCGACGGCTGGCGCGTCCTGGCGGTGGAGGCGTTCGAATATCCAAGCGTCCGCATCGCCGCGGACGTCGCCGACGGCCTGGCGCGCGTGCGCGATCGCGATCCGCAGGCGGTGCCGGAGGTGCTGGTACGCGCCCTGTCGGCGCCGCCCGGCGCACAGCAGGCTGCGGAGCAGACCGCGTCGCGCTGGCTTGCTTCGACGCTGAAGCCGTCTCAGGGTGACCAGGTGGCGATCGTGCTCCTCTGGAACCCCGCAGACGCCAGCCGGCCGCCCTTCGAGCGGCTGACCTTCCTGCTCGTGAAGGCCGGCCGCCTCCCCGACGGGCGCTACCGCGTTGCCTCGGTCTTCTTCGGCACCGCCCAGCAGGCCGTCCTCGAAGGCTTCTGAACCCACGCCGGTGGGCAAGGCGGGCGTCAGACGGCGCGACCACACACAACCGCGACGACCCGCTACTATTCGGCGCATGTCGCTGATCGCCCTGGCCTGTTCCGTGCCGGTGGCGTTGATCGGGGCGTACTACCTCGTCAACGCCTCTGCCGTGAATTGGCTCGGAAACCTCGAGGGACAGGGCGTAAACCGCATTCGCGTGCGGCTGAGGCGGGTGAACGGCGTCGTCCTGCTCCTCATGAGCGTTGCCCTTTACCTGGGTGTCTCCCGGCTGCTCCACATTCGGCAGGGCGAGCCGGCGGGACTGGTTGCTCCGCTGGCGTGGATCGCGACACTGCCGCTGTTGCTGGCCATGCTCGTGCTGGCCATGCTCGACGTGCGCCTGACGCGCTCCCTCAAGCGGAACCTGCTTCGCGAGGCCGCCATGAAGACCAACCAGCAGAACCACACGCCCTCCGCCGCCTCCTCGATCGGTCGTGCGGGGCAACACTCGGCCGTGCTCCTCGCGGCGCTGCTGGGGATCATGAGCGGCGCCGGCTGCGAGGAGTCGGCGGCGCAGGGGATGGGGCAGGATCAGGCGGCGACGCGCTCCTCGGGAACGACGAGGCCGACGACGATGCGAAGCGAGGATCTTCCGAGGGAGAACGACCAGTCGCCGCAGCGCCTGCGCATGGTGAAGATGAAGCTCGGCGAGAAGACCTTCATGCTCCAGGTGGCGGACACGGACGCCGAGCGCCAGGCGGGGCTGATGTTCCGCCGGTCGATGCCGGAGGACGAGGGGATGATCTTCGTCTTCCCGGATTCCGACTGGCGCTCGTTCTGGATGAAGAACACGTTCATCCCGCTGGACATCGCGTTTGTGGACGAGAGCGGCATGGTGCTGAACGTGGAGCAGATGGCGGCCCACGACCTGCGGGGCACCGACAGCGTCGCTCCCGCGAAGTGGGTGATCGAACTGGGCCTGGGCGTGGCGGAGAAGACCGGCCTGGAGGCGGGGATGAAGCTCGACATCCCCGAGAGCGCCCGCGAGGCGATCGACTGACGGCCGATGGTTATCGACCCGGCCCCAGGCTGCCCAGCTTGCGGCCGGCGGCTTCCAATTCTGTCATGCGATGAACCGGATGCGCCTCCGCGCGTTGATTGGAAGTTGTGCCGCCCGATAACGGCCCTGGAGCGTCAAGTGGGGCATTCGAACGCCCGACACTACCCATGGCGTGCGAAGCGCGACGACGCGCGTGCGCCGGGAGACCGTGCAGCGTTCGACGACCACGCCAGTCCGGCCGATACCCCACTCGCCGCAGCCCAAGGGCGCGGCGCAGCAGATCGCCGCATTGCTGGCTCAGGTGGACGCCATGCAGGCGGAGCTCGACAACCTGCGCGAGCTCTCGGACGCGCGACGCTATCACATGGAGCAGGTGGAGCGCGAGCTGCGCCTGGCCTCGCGCCTCCAGCGTGACTTCCTGCCCAAGAAGCTGCCGAACCACGGGCGCGTGAAGTTCAACCGCCTCTACCGCCCGGCCAGCCACGTCTCGGGCGATCTCTACGACGTGCGACGCCTCGACGAGGAGCATGTCGGCGTCTATCTCGCCGACGCCATCGGCCACGGCATGCCGGCGGCCCTGCTGGCCATGTTCATGCACAACGCGCTCCAGACCAAGCGCATCGGCGGCGACGGCAGCTACGAGCTTCTCGCCAGCCACGAGGCGATGCGCCACCTCAACGAAACGCTGTGCGGACAGGACCTGGCGCACACCACCTTCGCCACCGCCATCTACGCTCGGGTGAACCTGCACACCGGCATGGTCGATTTCGCACGCGGCGGACATCCGCTGCCCATGCTCGTCCGCGCAGGCGGGGAGATCACCGAGCTGGGCGGGGAGGGGGCTCTGCTCGGCGTGATGCCGCACGAGAGCTTCGATCCCGTGACGCTGCACCTCGCTCCGGGCGACCGGCTCATCTTCTTCACCGACGGCGTCGAGACGCTCTTCGTCCCTCCGGGAAGCTCGGCCGACATGGACTGCTTCCGCGCCGCCATGCGCGATCGCCGTCGTCTCGGCGCCGACGCGCTGCTGGCGGACCTCTGGCAATATCTCGAGACGCGCGGCAAGGTGGACGACGACGTCACGATCGTGACGCTCGAGATGACCTGACACGCCAGGGCAGGCGGCGGCGCCTCTATTCTGCTTCCGCGTGCGCCTCGAGCCAGGCGCGGCGCAGCATCGTCTCGATGCGCACGATCGCCAGGGACAACTGGCGCGCCTTCACGTCGAGCAGGGTCATGTCGCGACCTTCGTCGCGGTATCGGAAGAACGCCTCCACGTCGAACTCGTCCGCCCCTCGGGCGGGGGCGCCAACGGGCTGCTGCGGATCGCCGTCCCGCACCGCCTGGCCCGAAGCCGCCTGGGCTGCTGCCCCGATCAGCGGCAGGTAGTCGTACGACTGGAGCGAGATGCGCACCGTGCTCTCCCACGGTTCGTTGTCCGCCAGCACCGCGCGCCGGCTGATCGCACGGCGCTGGCGGGCGCCGGTCCCGTCCTCCGGCACGGCGAGATGCGCCAGGTCTTCCCAGAGGGCCTGCCGCAGCTCCGGGAAATCATGCCCTTCCCAGTCGAGCATGCCCCATTCCAGCATGCCGTGCACGTCGGGGGCGCGCTGCGGGATCGAGAAGTAGCTCCGGCTGCGATAGTCGATCGTCGCGTGCTGCGGCTGCGTGTTGTCGGCGAGGTAGTGCGCGAGGTAGCCCGCGAGAACCAGCGCGTTGTCCCGATCCGTCTCGTCCCGGGGCATGAGCCGGCCCTCTCGCATCGCGGTGACGAGGTCGCCGTACACCTGCTCCACCCGCCACGGGAGGTAGCCCGCCTGGACGAGGCGCGGGTCGCGCCAGTTGCGCGGGATGTCCTCGAAGCCCGGCTTGTTCGAGAGGTCGTGCCGGTACTGCTTCACGCCATCCCCCGGCATCAGCAGTTCCACGTCCAGGAAGTGCATCGGCGACTCCGGCACGCCGAACGGGGCGACCGGCTTTCCGCCATCGATCTTCCGGGCCAGGTCGGGGAAGCAGACCCACCAGTCGAGGCCGGCCAGCCCCTGCGGCTCCGGGCCGATGTACGTCTCCACGAGCAGCCGGCGGACCGACTCCCGGTCGCCGGCGGTGGGGATCGCCTCGCGCAGCCAATCCTTCATCGCTGGCGGGGTGGTCGGATCGGCCAGGAGACGCTGGGCTGCGATGCGGGTGACGAGGATGTGCTCCTTGAAGCTCCACGCCCACGCCCCGTGGGGGGCGGTGAGCAGCGCCACAAGGGCAGTTACCAGGAGCAGGCGCGTGTGGCGGAGCATGAACCAAGCATAATCCGGCGCCCGCCCCCGGGTTGAAGCCGTCGGCGGGCGTGGGTCGATCCGCCGCGGCTCCGGGCTTTGTACCTCGGCGGAACAGGGGGCTAAGATCGCCCCCCATGGCAAAAGCACGAGCCATCCTGAAGCGCCGCAAGGCCGTCAAGAACATCCGCAAGATCACCAAGACGATGCAGATGATCGCGACGGCGAAGTTCCAGAAGTCGCTGAAGCGCGCCGTCGGCACCAAGCCGTACACGCTGAAGGTGCGGGAACTGGTGGAGGAGCTGGCCTCCAGCGTCGGCGGTGACGTGGAGCACCCACTCCTGCGCCGCGTGACGAAGGAGAACCAGGTCGGCCGCATCGCCCTTGTGGTCATCACCAGCAACCGCGGGCTCGCCGGGGCGTACAACGGCAGCGTGCTCCGGGCCGCCGAGCGGTTCCTCCGGGCCGCTGACGCCGCCGGCACCAAGGTGGACTTGTATGTCAACGGGAAGAAGGGCGTGAGCTTCTTCCGCTTCAACGGCCGGCCCGTCAGCCAGATCCTCAAGGTCAGCGACGAGCCGCGGTCGGAGGAGACGACCGACATCGCCAACGAGTTGATCGGCCAGTTCATCCGCGGCGAGATCGACGCGGTGCACGTGGCCTACATGAACTTCATCAGCACCGGCGTGCAGCGGCCGGAGGTGACCGGGCTGCTCCCCCTCGCCGGCGTGCGCGAGATGATCGAGGAACTCGCCCGGCAGGCGGCGGAGCGCGATGCCCAGATCGCCGCGGGCATGCTCGACGCGACACGGTCGGGCCACGACGTGGCGATCGAGACGACGACGGCAACGAAGCAAGCGCGCCATGCGGAGTACGACTTCTCCCCCAGCGCCCACGACCTCTTGGACGAGCTTCTGCCGCTGACGGTCAAGAGCGCCTTCTTCCAGACCTTCCTGGACGCGACGACGAGCGAGCACGTGGCCCGCATGGTGGCCATGAAGAGCGCCACCGACAACGCCGACAAGATGGGCAAGGCGCTCCAGCTCCAGTACAACCGCGCCCGCCAGAGCCAGATCACCACCGAACTGTCGGAGATCATGGGCGGCGTCGAGGCGATGAACGGCTGACCCGTCGGGAGTCGGGAGAGAGAAGTGCCAGGGCCGGAGGGCATCACCCTCCGGCCCTCTCCCCTTTCAGAAACCCTCGTATTGAGCCGCGGCACCGCGTGCCGCAGGAACTCTGCCACCCGCGCCCATCACTCACCCGCGCCGCACCCCCAGCCCCTCCAGCGCATCGATCACCTGCGGCATCGGGAGGCCGACGATGTTCGTCAGTTCCCCGGTGATCCCCTCGATGAATGGGTCGCCCGCGCCGATGGCAAGCCCCGGCGTGTCCTGGATGCCGTAGCCGCCCGCCTTGCCTTCCCAGTCGCCCGACGCAACGTAAGCCTCGATCTCCGCCTCCGTCAGCACGCGCATCAGGACGTCGCTCCGCACCATTCCGGATCGCCGCGCGCCATCCTCGGAGCGCAGGCAGCAGAAGCCCGTCACCACCTGGTGGAGCGAGCCCGAAAGCGTCCGCATCATGCGCCGGGCGTCCTCATGATCCACCGGCTTTCCCAGCAGCTCGCCCCCGGCGCCGTAGACCACCGTGTCGGCCGCCAGGATGACCACCGGCCGGTTCGCAAGCGCTCCCGCCACGGCCTCGGCCTTCGCCGTTGCGAGCGCCTCCGGCAGGCGGAGGGCCTCCGCATTTGCTGCAAGCGCCTCCTCGTCCACGTTTGCCGGTTCGACCTGGAAGCGGTAGCCCGCCTCTTCGAGCAGTTGCCGACGACGGGGCGAGGCGCTGGCGAGGATCAGCCGCGGCCCCTGGCTCATCGACCGGCCTCCGCGTCTTCCGGGCTTGAGAGGTTGAAGGCGGCGAGGTCGCCCGGCCTCACGGCGCGGCCCGCCTCGACCAGCCCGACGTCGAAGGCCGCCGTGACGCCGCTGGCGGAGGGCTCGACCACCGTGCCGTACGCGACCGCCTTCCGCGACGGATCGAGAAAGAGGAAGCGGTCTCCGCGGCGCATGCCGTAGGTGTCCAGCCCGGTAACGATCACGTGACCCGACTCATCGAGGATCTCGGTGACATAGCCGACGCGCACATTCCCGCCGAGCTGGCGGCGCAGCGCCCGCTGGGTCAGGTCGGCGGCCTCGGCAGGGGGGAGGGACATGCCGGCCGGGCGCGCGGCGTGGGGCGCCTCGACGGGCGCCGGCGCGGGTTCGCTCCCCGCGCATCCGGAGAGGACGAGGCAGATGAGGCACATCAGGCGGACGAGCATGGCGCATGCAGATAAGGCCCCGCGTCGCGGCTTGCAAGGATCGGGCCGGTACGGGTCAGCATCGCCTCGGCTGGCGGGGGTCTGGAAGGGATGCCGATCCGATAGAGACGAAAGAGCACGTACGAAGCGCGCGGGGGTGTGGCATGTTGCCCGATCCCCGGTTGACCGACCCGAAAACATGTCCAACACTCCATTTCCCACCGTCCCGGGCGTTGATCCTGCAAGTTGAGTCCGTGGCGAGGGCCCGAGCCTGCCGGCGCGGCTGGGGGCCCGCTCATATCCGTGTCACCGGCACTCTCAGGAGCGTGAGATGACGCAGACCGCCGAGCCCGCCAAACCTTCTTCCCAGAACCTTCCGAAGGTGCCCAGCGCAAAGCCGTGCCAGAACCCGCACGCGGCGGCATGGGTGGAGGAGATGGTCAAGCTCCTGCGACCCGGCGAGGTCGTCTGGTGCGACGGCAGCGACGAGCAGCAGCAGGCGTTTTACGAGCGGGGAATTGCCGAGGGCGTCTTCATCCGGCTCAACCAGGAGAAGCTTCCCGGCTGCTACCTGCACCGGAGCCATCCCAACGACGTCGCCCGCACCGAGCAGAGCACCTTCATCTGCACCCCCGACGAAGACAACGTCGGCCCCACGAACAACTGGATGAAGGACAAGGAAGCCTACGCGATGCTTCGCGAGCGCTTCGACGGCTGCATGGTCGGCCGCACCTGCTATGTCATCCCCTTCGTCATGGGCCCGATCGGCAGCCCGCTGGCCAAGGTGGGCGTTCAGCTCACCGACAGCGTCTACGTCGCGGCCAACATGAAGATCATGACCCGGATGGGGAATGTCGCCTGGGAGCAGCTGGGCGAGTCCAACGAGTTCACGCGCTGCCTCCACTCCATCGGGGAGCTTGATCCCAACGACCGGTGGATCATGCACTTCCCGTACGACAACACCATCTGGAGCTACGGCAGCGGCTACGGCGGAAACGCGCTGCTCGGCAAGAAGTGCCTGGCGCTGCGCATCGCCAGCTTCCTCGGCCGGCAGCAGGGCTGGATGGCCGAGCACATGCTGATCCTCGGCGCCGAGGGGCCGGACGGAAAGGGGAATGTCGAGAAGACCTACGTCGCCGCCGCCTTCCCCAGCGCCTGCGGCAAGACGAACTTCGCGATGCTCGTCCCGCCGGAGAAGTACCGCAAGCAGGGGTGGAAGATCACGACCATCGGCGACGACATCGCCTGGATGTGGGTCGATCCGCAGAGCGGCCGGCTGCGCGCGATCAACCCGGAGGCCGGCTACTTCGGCGTCGTGCCCGGCACGAACCAGAAGAGCAACCCCAACGCCCTGGCCTCCATCCAGAAAGACACCATCTACACCAACGTGGCCCTGCTTCCCGACGGGGACGTCTGGTGGGAAGGAAAGACCAAGGAGCCGCCGGCACGTTGCATCGACTGGCTCGGCGAGGAGTGGACTCCCGCCAAGGGTAAGCCCGCGGCCCATCCCAACAGCCGTTTCACGGCGCCCATGACCAACAACCCGGTACTCGACCACAACGCCGACGACCCGGCGGGCGTCGAGATCAGCGCCATCATCTTCGGCGGCCGGCGCAGCCAGACCATCCCGCTCGTCTACCAGGCCTTCAACTGGCTGCACGGGGTCTACATCGGCGCGACGCTGGGCAGCGAGACGACCGCGGCCGCCACCGGCGCCGTCGGCGTGGTCCGGCGCGACCCGATGGCGATGCTGCCGTTCATCGGCTACAACATCCGCGACTACCTCGTGCACTGGTTCCGGATGCGGCGGAAGATGACCGACCCGCCGCGCATCTTCAGCGTGAACTGGTTCCGCAAGGACAGCGAGGGTCGCTTCCTGTGGCCCGGCTTCGGCGAGAACATGCGCGTGCTGAAGTGGATCATCGATCGCTGCCGCGGCCGGGCGTATGCCCACGAGGCCCTGCTTGGCTGGATGCCCGGCCCCGAGGACATCGACCTCGAGGGGCTTGAGGACCTCGACGTGAGCGACTTCCGCGCCCTGGAGCGCGTGGAGCCCGAAGAGTTCAAGAAGGAGATCCTCGGCCAGGAGGAGCTGTTCCTGAAGATGGCCGGCAACCTGCCCAAGGAGATGGTCTTCCAGCGCGAGATGCTCATCACGCGCCTCTGACCCCGACTCGTCGGACAAGCACCACCCAAGCCCAGCCGCTCACCGGCTGGGCTTCTTCTTCAGCCTCGTTCCCACTTGCCGGCGCACGCCTGTACGCTGCGACGGCGCCCGGCCCAAGGATGCGGAAATGCACGAAGGCGGTTCCAGCTCGGCTCTGAACACGGTGCGATGGATCGGACTCTTCGCCGGCCCCGCGCTCGCGCTGCTCACCTACGCGCTGCTCACCCCCGCCGAGACCGAGACGGCCGGAGTGCTCACGGAGCCGGCCCGGCGCGTCGCCGCCGTCACCGTCTGGATGGCCACCTGGTGGCTCACCGAGGCCCTCCCGCTGGCCGCAACCGCCCTGGTCCCGGTCGCGGTCATGCCCCTGCTCGGCGTCATGCCAGTCAAGGACGTCGCCGCCCCTTACGCGTCGGACATCATCTTCCTCTTCGCCGGCGGACTGCTGCTGGGAATCGCCATGGAGCGCTGGGGGCTGCACCGCCGCATCGCCCTCATCACCATCTCCATCGTCGGCACCCGCCCGAACATGCTCGTCGGCGGCTTCATGCTCGCCACCGCCGTCATGAGCGCATGGGTGAGCAACACCGCGACCGCGGTCATGATGCTGCCGATCGCCCTCAGCGTCATCACGCTCGTCTTCAACCGGCTGAGCTCCGGCGAGGAGGTCGGCGAGGGCGGCGCGCTGCACGAGGTGACCGCCGGCGCCCCGGGGCGCAACTTCGCCCTTTGCCTGCTGCTGGGCGTGGCCTACGCGGCGTCGATCGGCGGGATCGCCACGCTCATCGGCACGCCTCCCAACGCGCTGCTGGCGCAGTTCGTCAAGAACACCGCCGGCATCGACATGACGTTCGGTCTTTGGCTGCGCATCGGCCTCCCGTTCGTCATCATCTTTCTTCCCCTGACGTGGCTGATCCTGACGCGCCTGCTCTTTCCGATCCAGATCGAGGAGGTGCCGGGCGGGCGCGAGTTCATCCTTGGCGAGCTGCGGAGCCTGGGTCGCATGTCGGCGGGGGAGTGGGGGACGTTCGTCATCTTCTGCCTGGCGGCGCTGCTGTGGGTGCGCGAGCCGCTGCTGCAAATCGCGCAGTGGGTGCTGCGGAGCGCCGGTGCCGAGGTCGACGTCGGCTCGGGCCTCGTCGGTCTCGCTTCCACGCGCCTCAGCGACGCGGGAATCGCCGTGATCGCGGCGCTGCTGCTGTTCGTCGTGCCCGTGAACCCTCGCCGGCGCGAGTTCGTGATGGACTGGGCGCACGCCAGCCGGCTTCCCATCGAGATCCTCGTCCTCTTCGGCGGGGGCCTGGCGCTTGCGGCCGCCATCTCGGCGACCGGGCTCGATGCCTACATCGGCTCCCTCTTCGGCATCCTCGGCGGCGTGCCCCCGCTGCTGATCGTCCTGGTGGTCGTCGGCGTGATGATCTTCCTCACGGAACTGACGAGCAACACGGCCGTCACGGCGACATTCCTGCCGATCCTGTTCGCGGCCTCGCATCGGCTGGAGGTTCACCCGTTCCTGCTGCTGATACCATCGACGATCGCGGCCAGTTGTGCCTTCATGCTGCCGATGGCGACGCCGCCGAACGCGCTGGTCTTCGCATCGGGTCATGTCACGATCCCGCTGATGGCCCGTGCGGGTCTCCTGCTGAACCTCGCCGGCGTGGTCGTCGCGACGCTGCTGGTGTACACGCTGGGCGGCTGGCTGCTGGGCATCGACCTGATGGCGCCGATGGCGAATCCGGCGGCGGACTGACCCGGCGGCGGAACGCTGCGGCGGAGCGCGCATGGGACTAGCATTGGGCGCGCGCTTTCTCCAAGCCCCACATTGACCCGCAAGACCCCCGAGCCCGCCACACCCGCATCGGCCTCGGCACGCGCCTCGGCCGCGCCCGCCGACCCGGCCGACGAGGTGCTCGTGCGCCGGCTGAAGGAGGGGGAAAGCGCCGCGGGCGCCGAGCTGGTGCGGCGGTATGATCAGGCGCTGCTGGGGTATCTCCGGCGAATCTCCGGAAGCGAGCACCTGGCCGAGGAGCTCCACCAGGCGACGTGGCTGGGCGTTCTGGAGCACCTGGACAAGTTCGACGCTACCCACAGCGCCGCCGGCGGGTTCAAGGCCTGGATCTTCCGGATCGCCACGAACAAGGCCAACGACTGGTGGCGTCGGAGCGGTCGCGAGCAGGCGGCCAAGCAGGGGATGCGGCTGATCGCGCCCGAGCACGAGGAGGCCCGCGACCCGACGGAGGCCCAGGAACAGGTTTCCCGGCTCCAGGAGGCGATCTCTCGTCTTCCCGAGGCCCAGCGCGAGGTTTTGCTGCTCCGGTACTACAGCGGCCTGAAGTTCGTGGAGATTGCCGAGACGCTGGGGTGCCCCCTGAATACGGCCCTGGGCCGGATGCACAAGGCGATGACGAAGCTGAAGCGGCTCATGGAGGAGCCGGTGGAGCCCCGGAAGGGGTGACTGTTCCGGCCGGTTTCGCAGGCCGGGGCGAGGATCATCAGCCGAAATAAATAGGCTGGGGAGGACGTTTAGAGCAATGAGAGGGCGGGGGTCGCTGGCCCCCGGTAACGCCGATGGATCGCTTTTACGAAGAACTTCCCGAACTGGAGAGCCGGCTGCTGCTGTACGCCGAGGGCGAGTTATCGCCCGAGGAGGCCAGCGCGGTCGAGGCAGAGCTCTCCCGCAATCCGGCCGCGGGCGCGGCGCTGGAATCGGTTCGCGCGATGCTCGCGGAGACGCACGTGGGGCTTTCGGCCCTGGATCGGGCGGCTCCGCTGAGCGCGCGGGTTCGCCGGCGCGCGGGGGATCGGGCGGTCAGCGCCGTGTTCCAGTGGGTCGAGACCGAGGCCCATGCCCGCACGCTGCGGAAGAGCGCCCACGGCTCCCTGCGAGATGGTGCCGCGTGGCGTTATGCCCGCTGGCCCCTGGCAGCCGCCGCGGCGCTTGTTGTCGGCCTGATGCTCTGGACGTTCGGCAGCGAGCCGACCCGCCTCGGGCCGGACGTGGCCTTCAACGAGTTCCAGTTCGAGGATCCCGCCGATCCGCCCGAGGGCCCTGTTGCTGTCGCCCAGACGGGCGACACCCGCGTGGAGCAGTTGGCGGCAGCCCTATTCGACAATCCCGCCGGCCGGTGGGATGAGGACGGGGACACCGATCTATCCCAGTTGGAGCTGGGCACCGCGATGCTCCAGGAGCTGGCAGCCATCCGGCTTCTCGACGAGCCGGACTGGGAGCAACCCTGACCCGCGAAGCCGCACGGCGGGGCAGCAGGGTGTCCGGCCAGCCGCGCGGAATCGCGTGAGAGGCATGCTCCTGGGGGCCCCGAGGGCTTTGAAGGCGCTGGAGCCGTCCGTACTATTCCACCGGAGCCGCCGATCCGGGCTCCCGTCTCGCGCTGTATCCATCAGCGAGCCGGCGGGGACGCTCCCTGTCCTTACCAAGCAAGCCGCGCGCGGCTTTCGTGGAGCTTCGTCATGATCCGTTGCAGCGAACCAGCAGACTCCGCACGGGCCGGGCGCCGCCGGATGCTGACGCTCGCCGGCATCGCGCCGGCACTGGTCGTCGGGCTTTCGCTGGCGGTCGCGTGGGCAGGGCCGGACGGCAGCACCAAGTCGGATCCTTCGCAGGATCGCAGGTCGACCACGGGCCCGACGACGCAGCCGGATCGCGACGGGGATCGCGATCGCGATCGGCGCGACGGGCCGGGCTGGCAGGAGCCGACGAGCGAGGAGTGGGAGCGGGCGGTCGCCTTCCTGCGGGAAAACTCCCCGCAGCGGCTGGAGATCTACGAGCAGGCGGTCTCGGAGTGGCGGGCGACGGCCGATAACCCGGAGGAGCTTCCCCGCGGCTTCCGTCGCGCGCGGACGATCATCTACGGCCGAGTCGAGATGCTGCGGCACCTGGAGGAGCGGGATCCGGAGCTGTATGCCTTCGCGCTGGATCAGTTTCGGCTGGAGGATCAGATCATCAGCCACCTCCGGGCAGCGCGCCAGGCGGCGCGGGACAATGACGAGGCCGCCGAGGCCAGGGCGCGCGAGGCGGCCTCGGAGGCGATCCGCCGGTACGCGGAGGGGACGCTCTCGGAGCGGGAGTCGCGGATCGACCGGCTCCGGCGGGAGTTGTCGCGGGAAGAGCGGCGGCTGGAGCAGGATCGGGAGAATTTTGATAAGCTTGTGGAACGTCTCCAGGAGCGTTTCGAGCGCAGCCTGCCGGGCGGGGATCGAGGTCGGGGAAGCGGTCGCGGAGGGGATCGGGATGGGGATCGCGACGGGCGTTCCGGCGACGATGACTAGCCGCCACCGTCCAGAGGGGCTGGAGATCGGGAGAAGCGGCTGAGCCGGCTCGCAAGCGCTTGCAAGGCGGGCCATGGCGCGGCACGATGGCACGATCAGCGTTCGGTTGCCCCTTGAGCGGTCAAGCGGCACCGACGCGGGAAGGCCGGCCCTCAACGGGACCGGCCTTTCTGTTCAGGTGGACTCGCACGATCCGTCAAATGACGCAAGCCCGCGCCGTGGCGCGGGCCTGCTTCGTTGACGGGGATCGATTCGATCAGGACGTGCTCAGTAGCTGATCTGCGTCGCCTTCTCGATCGCCTCGAGCACCTGCCGCACGTGGAATGGCTTGCGCAGGAAGGCGTCGAAGCCCTTGTGAATCTGGTCTCCCCCCTCAACGTCGGAGAGGAGATTGCTCATCACGACGACCTTGGTGAGCTGGAGATCGGGGCTGGTGCGAATCTGCTCGAGCACGGCGCGGGCATCGAGATCCTTCAGGTGCATGTCGAGCAGGATGACGTGCGGGCGGAAGCGCTCGGCAAGCAGACCGGCGGCGAAGGCGGTCTCGGCGACTTCCACCTCGTAGCGTGCCTCGTCCTCGAGGACTTTCTCGATGACGTCAACGATGTCGCGCTCCGGGTCGACGATGAGCACGCGGGTGTTTCCGGTGCGCAGCCCGTTGAGCGGGATGTTGTGCTGCTTCATGAACCGGATCAGCCCGTTGAGGGGGATTCGCCGGTCCTTGGAACCCGGGATGCGATAGCCGTTGAGGGCGCCCGAGTCGAACCACTTGGAGACCGTGCGCGGGGCGACATTGCAGATGCGCGCCACTTCGCCGGTCGTCAGGACATCCTTCGCTTTCAACTCCTGCATATACGGATCCTCTCCCGCTCAAGAAGCGCCTGAGCGGCCTCCGCGGACGGAACCACGACGTTCCTGCGATATCCCGGCCAGTCACCTCGCCGGGTCGCGAGGCCTGATTCAAGCTGAAGACAGATCCAATATACGCCACGCTCAGTACACGTGCGGCGTGCGTCATATCCTGCCCAAGGTCCGATATGAGGCCCCGGCAAAGCACCCGCCCGCCGGCAGGCCCTGGCAGGTATGATCCCCCGCTCGGCCGCCGGCGTCATGCACGTACTCTTCGTTCACCCCAACTTCCCAGCCCAGTTCGGCCATATCGCGCACCACCTGGTGCGGCGGGGCGGCTGGCGATGCACGTTCCTCAGCGAGACGCCCGGCGGCCGCGTGGAACTCGGGGAGGGGGCCTCCATCGAGAAGATCCAATACAAGACGCTCGGAGGCGCATCGCGGCAGAATCATCTCTGCTCGCGGACCTTCGAGAACAACGTCTGGCATTGCGACGCGGTCCTCCGCGCGATGGCCGCGCGGCCGGAGATCCGGCCGGACCTCATCGTGGGGCACAGCGGCTTCGGCAGCACGCTCTTCCTGCGGGAGCTCTATCCCGACGTGCCGTGCATCAACCTGTTCGAGTACTACTACCTCCCGCACGACCCGCAGAGCGACATGACCTTCCGGCACGACCTGGACTGGCCGGTCGCGCCCGAAAAGTTCCTCCGGTCGCGCTGCCGCAACGCGATGATCCTGCTGGATCTCCAGAACTGCCAGCTCGGCTATTGCCCCACTCACTTCCAGCGCTCAAGGTTTCCCAGGGAATACGAGGGGAAGCTGCGCGTCATCTTCGACGGCATCGACCGCTCCGTCTGGCACGGCCACGACGAGCAGCTCCGCCCGCCGCCGGAAACGCGGCCGGCGCGCACGGTTGCGGGCGTGACCCTGCCGCCGGGCGCGAAGATCCTCACCTACTGCTCGCGCGGCTTCGAGTCGATGCGCGGCTTCGACATCTTCATGCGCGCGGTGCGCCGCATCACGCAGCAGCACGCGGATGTCCACGTCTTCATCGTCGGCACCGACCGCATCGCCTACGGAGGCGACGAGCAGTACACCGGCGGAAAGTCCTTCAGGGAGTGGACGCTGGCGCTGCCGGACGTGCAGGGATATGCGCAGGAGCGCGTCCACTTCACCGGCCGGCTCCCGCCCCCGGCGCTTGCGCGGCTGATGGCCGCCAGCGACCTGCACATCTACCTCACCGTGCCGTTCGTCCTGAGCTGGAGCATGCTGAACGCGATGAGTTGCGGGGCGGTGGTGCTCGGCAGCGACACCGCGCCGGTGCGCGAGCTGATCCGCGACGGCGAGAACGGGCTGCTCGCCGACTTCTTCGACCCTGACGCCTTCGCCCAGAAGGCCGAACGCGTGCTGGCCGATCCGGAAGCAGGGCGCCCGCTGGGCCGGGCAGCGGAACGGATGATCATCGAGCAGTACAGCCTCCAGGCGACGCTTCCGCGGATGCTGGAGATGTACGAGGAGGCGGCGGCAACGAAGCAGGGCCTGGAGGCGCCGCGTCCGCCGCTGCGTCTCGGGGATCCGCCGCGCCGGCAGGCGGCGCGCTCCCCATTTGCGGGTTAAGCAGGGGAAAGAAGAGAGGCGGCAGGCGTGAACCTGCCGCCTCCTGCGTTCGAGTGGAGCTACGGGGAGTCGAACCCCGATCTGCTCGATGCGACCGAGCCGTCATCCCATTAGACCATAGCCCCGTCCGGCGTCCCCAGGGGGCTCCCCCGGGGCGAAACGAAGTGTAGGCGGACGCGCCGCGCGGTCAAGCCGCTTCCCGGCCTCCCGCAGCGGGCGGCACACGCCCTCACCGCTGGTCCAGACGTCGAAACCGGACTGGATGTTCGGCGGCCAATCAACTGCCTGTTTTCCACCTGTCCGTTTGCATTTGTGGTGCGGACGCCGACAGCTTAAGGTATCGGAGCTATGACGCCTGACCTCCAACTCTCGGGGGCCGACGCCAGGATCGGGGTTTCCCGGCTGGCCGAAGCGAACGACTCACCTGCACTCACCGTCGCCACGCGACATTCCCTCACGCATGACCGCCCGCTGGGCCGCCTCGCCCCCGCAACGCACATCGACGGGGTGACTCACCGCAGCATCCCCACCCGGCACGGCCGCACGGAAGACACCGATGCCGACGCCAGTCCCGCGTTGACGCTCGACGCGGCGCAGCTCGAGCGCGTCGGGGCGCTCTTCAAGCTCCTGTCCGACAAGACGCGACTGGCCATCCTCCAGATTCTCTGCGACGGGGAGATGAACGTCACCGCGCTCTGCCGGCGACTCAAGCTGCCGCAGCCGACCGTCAGTCACCACCTCGGCCTGCTGCGCATGAACCGGCTCATCGCCAACCGCCGCAGCGGCAAGCAGGTCTACTACAAGCTTCACGATCGCGTGCGCAGCCTGTGTGATCTCGATCAACACGAACGGGACGACCCGGCTGGCCTCCAGATCGTGGACGACCGGTTCTCACTCCAGATCGTTACCCGCACGCCCGGCGGCGACGGCCCCGCGAGCAAGCTCCAGGCACCGGTCCACGCGACGGCCTGAGCGGCGCGCGATCGATGATCGCCATGCTCATCTGAGTTTCGCACCCCTCAGCGCTGCTCGTCGGCGGCGCCGATTGGCTCCTCCGCCGCCTGCTCGGCCGGCGCCGGCGACTCGCCGGGGACGGAGTTGGGATCCACGTCCACGACCTCGATCCGAGCCCGGTTCACTCGCTGCGGCTCGGCGTCGAGGACGGTCACGATCAGCCGCTTGCGCGCCGATCCGCCGTTGCCGGTCTCGTGCTCGAAACTGGCGCCCGCCTGGGGGATCATGCCGAGCTTCGTGGTGATGAAGCCGCCGAGCGTCTCGAACCCCTCGTCCTCGGGCAGGCCCAGCCCCAGCATCCGGTTCAGTTCCTCGATTTCGACCTTGGCATCCACCTCCGCGGAGCGGTCGTCGATGCGGCGGAACATCGGCATCTCGTCAAACTCGTGCTCGTCGGCGATCTCGCCGACCAGCTCCTCCAGCACGTCTTCGATCGTCACGAGGCCCGCTGTTCCGCCGTACTCGTCGAGCACGATCGCCATGTGCACCTTCTGAAGCTGGAAGTCGCGCAGCAGGTCGGCCAGGGGCTTCGTGCGCGGGACGATCAGCGGCTGGCGCATCACCTTCTGGATGCGGAACTCCTGCGTCCGGCCGTCGTCGCTCGTGTGACCGTTGAGCCGCTTGCCGACGTAGCGGAACAGATCTCGCGCGTAGAGCACGCCGATGACCTTGTCGAGCGAGCCCGCGTAGACCGGGATGCGGCTGTAGCCGCTCTCCTCGATCACGCGAAGCACCTCGTCCACCGGCGCATCCAGCGGCACCCCGACGATCTCCGGCCGCGCCGTCATCGCGTGCCCGGCGGTCGCATCCTGGAAGCGCAGGACGCGCTCGATGCGCTCGCGCTCCGCCTCGTCGATCACCCCTTCCTCGCGCCCTTCCTGGACAATCTCGAGGATCTCCTGCTCGAGCTCCTCCTCGACTTCCTCCGGATCGTCCGCCGGCCCGTGGCCCGTCGCACGACGCACCAGCGCGTCCACCGGGCCGTGCAGCTTCAGCAGCGGAAACAGCACCAGCCGCTTGAATCGCAGCAGGCCGGAGAACATCCCGATGAACGGCTCCGCCGCGTGCTCCGCCAGCACCAGCGGGAGCACGACGCTCACGAGACCGAGAAACACGAAGCCCGCGATGAAGGTCAGCGCATAGAGCCCCGTACCGCTCATCTGCGGAAAGAGCAGCGTGACCAGGTGCAGCAGCGTGATGATGACCAGGAGGTTGAAGGCGGCACGGGTGATCGCCGCCGTCAGCGCCAGCTCCTCCTCGCACTCCAGCACCGCCTCCAGCCGTGCGGCCTTGCCGCGCTTGTCGAACCACGCGGCCAGCGCCGCCCGTGAGAAGTCGCGGAGCGAGTAGGCCAGCGTCGCGAAAAGGAACGACCCGGCGGCGGCTACCAGGAGCACCAGCAGCGTCAGGATCATGCCCATGCCGGCCCTCCCGGGTCAGCAGGGGGCGCAGGCGGCCCGCCGGGGCAGCGCCGTATCAGGTTCAGTCGGCTGAATGTCGAAGCGCTCATCAAGGCAGCAATTCATCCTGCGCACCGGGGCCACGCCACCCAACTCGAACGCCGGGGCGTCGGGCCGGGCGGCGCCATCCGTCCCTCTGGACGCCATCGGCCGATGCGCGGAGACACTCTAGGTCGATTCAGGGCTCCCCGCAAGGAATCCTGCCGCCGGGCAGGGCTCAGTCCGTCCGACGCGCAAAAACGGGCCCGATGCCCAATTCGGCGAGAATTTCGTCCTCCCGCGCGTGCATCCGCCGGTAAGACTCCTCGTCACGGTCGTCGAAACCGCTCAGGTGCAGCAGGCCGTGGATCGCGTACAGCAGCAGTTCGTGCTCCACGGCGTGCCCGCGCTCGCGGGCCTGGCCCTGCGCCACGGGCAGGCAGACGACGATCTCCCCCTCCGTCACGCGGCCGGCCTCGTCGTGGGCGATCTCGAAGGTCAGCACGTCGGTCGGGCCGGCCTCGTTCATGAACTGCTCGTGCAGCGCAGACATCGTCTCGCCGTCCACGATCGCCAGCGACACGGCGGCGGGGGGAGACTCCACGAGGCTCCAGGCGGCCAGGAGCTGCGCCTGGAGATAGTCGGCGTAGGCCTCTCCGACGTCGGCCGTGACGAAGATGTGAGGTGGTGTCGCCACTTCGATCGCCCAGGGCCGGCGCGGCCCGAACGCTTCAGCCGACCTTCACCTGCTCAGCCACGATCGTCGACGACGGCGCCGCGGGCTTTTCCTCATCGGCCGGGTATGCGATCCGGCCGTGGTAGATGCCGACGAGACTCTTGACGATGGATCGCCGCACGGTGTCGAGCTCCCGGAGCGTGAGGGGGCACTCGTCGAACTGGCTGTCGAGCAGGCGCTTCTGGAACAGGTCGTTGACGCGGTTCTCGATGCGCGCCGGCGAAGGCTCGCTCATGGCGCGGCAGGCGGACTCGCAGGTATCGGCCATCATCACGATGGCCGCCTCGCGCGAGCGGGGGCGCGGGCCGGGATAGCGGTAGTCGCAGTCTTCGACGCGCTTCTGCGCCTCCGGATCGCCGGCGGCGAGCTTCTCCTGCTGTCGCTGGCATGCCTCGCGGTAGAAATACTCGACGAGGGTTGTGCCGTGATGCTGCTGGATGATCGGCACGAACGCGCGCGGGAGCTTGTACTCCTTGGCCATCTCCACGCCGTCCTTCACGTGGCCGATGATCACCAGGAGGGACATGTTCGGATTCAGGTTCAGGTGGCGGTTCTCGCCGCCCGTCTGGTTCTCGATGAAGTAGTCGGGCTTGCGCAGCTTTCCGATGTCGTGGTAGTAGCTGGCGACGCGGCAGAGCAGCCCGTCGGCGCCGATCGCGTTGGCGGCGTCCTCGCTCATGCTCGCGACCTGGAGACTGTGGTTATAAGTTCCCGGCGCCTCCAGCGCCATCCGGCGCAGCAGCGGATGGTCCTGGTACTCCAGCAGCGTCATCCCCGTCGTGATGTGGAAGACGCGCTCGATGAACGGCAGCACCCCGAGCACGATGAACCCGCTGCCGAGCCCCGCCAGCGCCGCGTAGGCGCCCTGCACCAGCGTGTAGCCCGGCGGATCCATGCGCAGCATCCCGACCACGACCGCGGCGCCGCCGAGCGTCAGGGCGCAGGCGCCGCCGACCTCCACGAGCTTGCTGCGGCTGCGCACCTCGTGCAGCAGCGCCGAGCACGTCACCAGGCCGGCGAAGACGATCAGGAAGAAGCCGATCCCCTGCCCCAGCGCGAGCGTCACCAGGATCGTGAGGATGCCGCAGACGCCCAGGGCGAAGCGACCGTCGTACGCCACGCACAGCGTCATCGCCACGAGCATCACGGGCGTGACTCCCAGCAGCGTGAGGTTGGCGCTGCCCAGGCCCGCAAGCTGCGCGACCAGCAGCGCGCCCACCAGCAGCGCCGCGAGACCCGCGGCGCGAACCGGGTTCTGGAACACCCGCGGCTGGTAGCCCCGGATGTAGAGCCCCAGCGCCGCCGTCATCATCAGCACGCAGCCCACGAGGCCGGCGCGCTCGGCCCAGACGGCGGCGCCCAGGCGCGTGCTGCGGTAGGCGGCGTTCTCGCGGTTGAGGAGCTGCCACTCCGCCGGACCGATCGTCTTGCCGGCCGGGACGAGCACCTGGTTCTGCTTGTAGCTGACCAGCCCCTCCGACTCCGGCACGCGCTCTGCGGCGGCGAGGCGCGCCTTGGCGGTCGCCGCCTCGTCGAGCAGGTGGGTGGAGGCGAGGGTCGCGACGGTGTAGCCCAGGATCTCGGTGTTGACGATGGTCGAGAAGGCGCTGGTGGCCAGCGGGGCGAGCTTGCGGCTCAGCTCCTCCTCCATCGCCTGTCGCGCCCGGCCGCTGCGGGCGGAGGGATCCTCCAGCCGGTCGAAGCTGGAAGGGGGGCTGAGCGCCTGGTGGACCGGGAGGACGCGTCCGTCGGCGAGGCGGATGTTCTTCTGCCAGTCGTCGGCCCGTTGCGACGCCGGGATGAGCACGAGGTCGATCTCGCGGATCGAGGCGATGTAGCGGCGGACGGCGTCGGGCCAGGTGGCGTCCTGCCGCTCGGCCTCCTCCTGAAGCTTGGCGAGCGAGGCGCCGTCCAGAAGCTCGCGCAGCGGGCTGCTCAACTGCTCGCGCGACAGGCCGCGCACGCGCTCCGGCAGGCGAAGCAGGTCCGCCTCCAGCGCAGCCAGCGGATCGGTCGGCGACGGCGCGTACATGCGCGGCTCGGCCTCCCGCGCCGCCTCGCGCACGCGCTGGAGCTGCTGCTCGTCGGCGACGGTGAAGTCCGTCCGGCTGATCACGTCCGCGCGGGGCGTGTGGCCCGGCCGCCACCCCACGACGCGCGGGCGGAGCATCAGGATCGCGCTGCACGCCAGCGCGAAGGCCAGCGCCACGGCGAGCACGAGGTGCGTCCGCTCCTTGCGCAACGCGGCAAGGAATGCGCCCTGCGTCGTCGGCACGTGCCTTCGCACTTCCGCGCGGATGTCCATGCGGCGCGAGCGGTTCTTTTGCGGCTCGAAGAGGCTCATAGAAACCCGGCCCGGGCGGCCTGAATGCTAATGCACGCAGCCGCCGCCCTCAAACCCTCGGCAAATCTGAACAACTCCGATACCAGCCCGGCTGCGGCAAACGCACGCAAGGCCCGTTTTGCACCCCGTTAACCGCTCATTCGGGCATCGCCCGTCCGTTCGTAGGCATTCACGATGTTCTGAACGAGCCGGTGCCGGACGATGTCCGCCCGATCCAGCGGCACGTGGGCGATCCCCTTGATGCCACGAAGCCGCGACAGGGCGTCGCCCAGGCCGCTTTCCACCCCCGGCTCCAGGTCGGTCTGGTTCGGATCGCCCGTCACGATCATCTTCGAGTCGTTCCCCAGGCGAGTCAGGAACATCAGCATCTGGCCCACCGTCGTGTTCTGCGCCTCGTCCAAGATCACCACCGCGTCGTTGAACGTCCGCCCCCGCATGAACGCCAGCGGGATCACCTCGATCACGTCGTTCATCATGAACCGCTTGACCTGGTCGAAGTCCATCATGTCGTTCAACGCGTCGAACAGCGGGCGGAGGTACGGATTCACCTTCGCCGCCAGATCCCCCGGCAGGAAGCCCAGCCGCTCGCCCGCCTCCACCGCAGGCCGCGCCAGGACGATCCGCTTGGCCTTGTGCCGCTTGAGCAGGTGGGCGGCCGCCGCAACGGCGAGGTAGGTCTTGCCGGTGCCCGCCGGGCCGGTGCAGAAGGTCAGGTCATGCTCGAAGATCGCGCCGAGGTAGGCGCGCTGGCCTTCGGTCTTCGGACGCACGCGCATGCCGCGGGCGAAGACCTCCACGCTCGTCTCGTCCTCGCGGTCGTCGATGGCCTGCACGGTCCGGATGGCGTCGCCGATGTCCTCGGGAGAAAGATGCTCCCGGCGGCGCAGCTGCTGCTGCATCTGCTCGAGCACGCGCGCGGCACGGCCGACGGCGTCGCTCTCGCCTGTCAGGCGCAGCTCATCGTCGCGCGCAACCATGGAGACGCCCAGCGCCTCGCGGACCATTCTCAGGTTGCGGTCGGCCGGCCCGAAAAGGGCCAGCTTCTTTTCCGGCTGATCGAGGGTGATGGAGAGATTCAAGTGGGTGCTTGTAAGGCCTTTCGGTGTTGCGGCCGCTGGCGCCCGAGGCGGGTGTCACGCCGGGGACAGCAGCGCCCGTGCCAGCAGATGCCGGTCTCGATGATATACGCCCTCAGGAGCAGGGCGGATCGCCGGGTCCGGGACCCGGGGCGCAACAAAAAGCCGGCCACCGACACGGGGTCGGCGGCCGGGAAATCGGGAGGAAGCCCATGGCGATTCAGGCGCGGCGGCGACGCAGGAGCGCGAGTCCGCCGAGGCCCAGGAGCGCCATGCTGCCGGGCTCCGGGACTGCGGTGATGAAATTATCCATCAGCGCGAAGTCGTTCGAGCTGCCGGCAGCATCGTTGAATCCCTCGAACTGGAAGGTGTCGATGCCGGTGGAGGCTCCGTTGAGCGCGAACGGGATGTCCGTACCCGAGAAGATCAGCGCGCCGTTCTGGTAGACGTTGAGCGTGCCGTCGGCGAGCACCTCGACCCCCATTCGCATGGTCACACCCGACGTCCAAGAGCCGGTCGTATCGGAGAAAACACCAACTCCGCCCACGGCCTGAAGCGCGTCGATCGTGCCGTCGGCGTTGTACAGGAGGCGGGTGTTGATCAGGCCATCGATAGAGTTCACCGGGCTGTTGCCGTAGACACTGCCGGCGGAGTTGATCTGGAAGTCGTACTCGAACAGACCGAACTGCGGCGGCGCGATCGTCGGAGCGAAGCCGGTGTCAGCAAAGCCGCTCGCATCCGACGTGTGCCGCCAACTGATGCCGTTGATCGAGGGGCCGGCAGTGAACGTGAAGTTCGGATCGAAGTTGCTGTCCCATCCGTTCTGGGGGAACACGCCGGGCGTGAACGTTTCGAAGTTTTCATCCAGCGCCGTGCCGGTGAACAGGGCAGGGTTTCCCGACGACTGGGAGAAGAAGTTGGTGGGATCGAACGTTGACCGCGCGTCGTCGGCAAGGGCAGCGCCCGTTCCGACGACCAGAGTGGCGGCGAATGCCGCGATTGAGAACTTCCGCATTAAGGACCTCTCCTTTGAAGAAGGACTGAGAAGCCACCCACCCCAAGACCATCGTCATCATGCGGAAACGGGCAAGTGTGTCAACGAAGAAATCCGGCTCAGACGGCAGACACCGTGCACGTCAAAATGCCGGCACGACAAGCCGTTACAATCAGCCCAGCTTGCCGCCGACGAGTACCATTTACGGTGTTGAAGCAGCCATGCATCCCCGTTATGCTTCCCCGTCGCCAGCCTCGACCCCGGCCCAGCCAGGGAACGCAGGTGGCACAGGGCGGCAGCATCGCGCGACGTGATGTGATGCCTGAGTTGTGACTCCTTGGATCGGAGAGAAGGGCCTGACCCGCCGTAGTACCGCCGTGGTCCGGCCCGTGGGAGAAAGACGCACAGACATGTTGTTGGCCCGGCGAGCGCTGGTATCGCCGTGATCCTGCCGAGCCTCTCGGCACGCTCCAGTTCCCGCGCGCCCTGCGCGAGGCGGACGCGTGGCCACTTTCACCAGCACCCCTGGCGCGCTCAGACCGCGCCGCTTGTCCCTCGCTAGGGAGAAAACCGCATGAACCGTTCCATCTTCGCAGCGGCCGCCGTGGCCGCGCTGGCCGTGCCGGCCGTCGCGTCGGCCGACATCCTCACCGACAGCCGCGTGCCGCTGCACACGCTCGAGCCCAAGACGACCAACGTTGGCCACAGTGCCGTCGGCGATCTCTTCGGGGCCGAGGTCACCGGATTCACGTCGACCGGTGGCGCCTACCTCGCCGATGACGCCGATCCGGACAACCCGGAGCTGGCCGTCTTCGGTTCCTCGACCTCGATCGGTGAACACTTCGCCGGCTCCCAGGTGCTCGTCTCCTCCACGCAGACGATGATCTCGCCGACCGAGTACGAGTACACCATCAACTGGGTCAAGGCAGACGGCACCAGCCTCCTTCCCCCCGGGGCCAACATCGGCGGCTCGCCGGTGATCCAGATCGGCTTCGAACTCGGCGAGAACAACGCCCTCCCCGACCCGATCCAGGGCGTCGGCGGTGACATCACCGGCATCCTCGACGAGTTCGATCCCGTCGAGGGCGTCTACCTGTCTGCCTTCAGCCTGCTCGACAGCAACGGCGACAGCCTCTACGACGGCAACTTCTTCACCACGTTCACCGGCGACGGCGTCACCGGCGTCAGCTTCATCGGCGCCGGCGGTGCTGACCTCAGCACCCTGGACATCGGCGGCGCCACCGCCACCATCCGCGTGAGCTTCGCCCCCATCCCCGAGCCGGCCTCCGCGGGCCTGCTCGCCCCGGGTTCGCTCATGCTCCTCCGTCGCCGCCGCGCCTGAAGCGCCAGGTGACGCAGTGCAATGCAAACACGAAGGCCCGGCCACCTCGGCCGGGCCTTTTCCTTGTCACAGCAGGCCGAACAGCAGGTAGGCCACCGGCGCCGCCACCAGCGGGGAGTCGATCACGTCCAGCACGCCGCCGAACCCCGGGAGGAGCGTGCCGCTGTCCTTCACCTGCGCGTCGCGCTTCATGAGCGACTCCAGCAGATCCCCCGCCTGGCCCACCGCGCCGATGATCGCGCCGAACAGGGCGCCCTTCCACCAGTCCAACTGCTCGACGAACGGAGAGCAGGCCGCCCCCACCAGCGCCGCCGTCACGACTCCGCCCGCCAGACCTTCCCAGGTCTTGCCGGGGCTGAGCCAGTAGATCAGCTTGTGGCGGCCGATCGTCTTGCCGGTGAAGAACGCGCCGATGTCCGTGAACTTCACGCAGAGCAGGATCATCACGACGTGCATCGTCGTGCCGACGAAGCGCGGCTCCTGCAATCCCTCCTTCACCCGCAGCGCCATCAGGAACCACGCGAGTCCGCCGAGATACATCGCCGCCAGCAGCGTGCCGGCCATTTTCAGGATCGCATCCTCCGTCGTCCGGCCCGCCGCCTTGCGCAGCGCCGCCGCGAGCGGGACGGCCGTCACGAGGAGGGCCAGCGTGCCTGCGGCGATCGGCCGGAACGGCTCGAACTGCGTGCAGAAGGCATGGGCGACGATGAGGATGCCGAAGGCGGCGCTGAGGAAACGGTAGGGGCGCACGTGCTCGGCCGCGAAGAGGCGGGCGAGCTCCAGGTTCGCCAGTGGGAGCATGAGCACGAGCAGGGTGAGGACGCCCACGCCCTTCACCTGCGTCGCCCGCTCGATCCACCAGTCCAGTAGCAGGATGGCCAGCAGCCCGGCGAGCAGCATCGGGCCGTAGGTGAGGCGATTGCGGAGGTTTGCGTCCATCCGCCCAGAGATTAGCCGCCGACCCGCCATCGGGCGAAACGGCAGCAGCGGCGCACCGCGCGATTCGAAAGAAAGCGCGGCGTCGAGTTGCGTTTCGAAAGCGGGAAGAGCGATCGCGCGCCCGCTGGTGCGCTACAGGAGCGCCGCGTGCGCACCGCCGCCGGGGCTTGTGTGGGCCGCATGACGTCTGCGGCCAACGGCGGGTCGGCGGCGCGATCGCGAGGCGCTGCCCGGGCCGCCGGCGTGGGAGCGTTTCGCGAGCGCGCTCGCGTGGCGGGAACCGGACC
>JAEZED010000116.1 GCA_023417885.1 Planctomycetota bacterium | reverse complement strand
GCCGCGTAGCGGCCGGTGTACGCGGTGTTGTTGTGGTCCTCGCCGAGCACGACGACGCGGTCGGAGGTCATGACCGGCTCGTCGTCGACGGCCGGGAGCGGGTCGTAGGTGCCGCCCTGGTAGTCGCGGGGCGGGCTGTTGGACCGCGTGAAGCTCTTGTACTCGTCGTACGGATCCGGATCGCTCAGCGGGTCGAGCGTGACCAGGGCCACGCCCGTGCGCCCCGTGTCGGGGCTGACGAAGAAGTAAACCCCGCACGGCTGACCGCGACGGATCGCCTCCCCGCGCGCCCGGACGATGCTCGCCGCAACCACGTTGCGCGCCGACTCGATGCTCCGGCTTCCCACGATCGCGGTGAAGGCAGGCAGCGCGATGGCCGCCACCAGCAGGATGATCCCGATGATCACCAGCATCTCGGCGATGGTGAAGGCGCGCGCCCCCCGCCTCGCGGGCTGCTGCCGGTGGATGGGATGGCTCTGGGGAAGGATCATGGGCGTCGTGGGAGGCGGTGTGGCGAAGGGGTCGGTTGGCGCGGCGTGCCGCTCAGGGAGCACGCTCGACGATCACTTCGGTGGAGTAGACGTTGTCGTCGCCGGTGGAGAAGTCGCCGTCGGCGCCCGGGCTGGCCCAGAACGCCCCGCGGTGGGATGCGACGAGGCGCCGGGGAGCGCCCGAGGCGGTGGCGGTCCAGTCGAGCACCGTGCCGTCCCTGTAGGTGATATCGGTCAGGCCCGCCGGCGGGACGAAGATGATGATCTGCCCGTGCCCGTCCAGCAGCAGCGGCGGGTCGAGCGGTCCCGCGTCCGGGTTGCCGATGTCGGTGTGAAGCAGCAGGCTCGGCGATCCGTCCACCGTCACCGACGCGAGCGACGTCTTGGCGTCGTCGGAAACGGTGGCGAAGGTGTCGGCGTTGTTGCGCACCCGCAGCAGCGTCCGCATGACCGCCTGCGTCCGCGCCACCGCCGGCTCCAGCACCCAGGTCTCGTCGTTGTACGCAGCGGGGTATCGCGTGAAGTCGGCGTAGGGCGCGGCAGTACCTGTGGGCTTGGTGAGCGGCCCTTCCTTGGTCGGTGCGTCAGGGTTGCCCCCCACCCAGCCGTCGATCGTCGAGTAGTACTCGCCCGCCGTGCTCGAGACGCGCACCGCCGACGGCAGCGCCAGGGCGCGGGTGTTTCCCTTGCCGCCGCTGGTGGCGTTCTCGGCGTTGGCGTAGGCGGCCATGAAGCCGTCGAGCATCTCCAGGCGCGACTGCGTCGAGCGGTCGCGCATCGTTCCGCTCACCGTGGAGATCGCCACCACCACCAGCCCCGCGAGCACCACGATGATCACCAGCACCACCAGCAACTCCACCATCGTGAAGCCGCGTCGCGAAGCGAGGCGGGCACAGGACTGTCGTGGCCGGATGGGCGTGGGCATGGGCGGCTGTCTGCGAGGCTCGTCACATTGGCGGCCCGCCGTCGGGGCGGACGCCGCGGGATCGGCCGGTTCAGGCCCGCCAGGGGCCCTCCGGCCTTGAAGGCTGGCGTAGTTTACGGCATGTCCACCCCGATTCACGCATCCCGGCTGCCGGGCGACACCGACCGCCCGCCGCGTCCCGGAACCCCCGAAGCGGCCTCTGCGGCCTGATACGTCAGGGCTCCTCGTCAAAGGACTCGTCCGGGGAGGCATCGTCCAGCGGAATGGCCGCCAGCGCCTCGTAGCTGTAGATGTTGTCTTCCCGTGTCAGGTAGAGCCCGTCCGGCCCGGCTGAGAAGAAGAACGGGGCATCACCGGCGGCCGTCCCGATCTCGGCGCGCCCGGCGGGCAGGTAGGCGATCGGGCGGCCCCACGGATCCAGCAGCGTCAGGCCGTCGAACATCATGGAGGAGACGCCGCCCAGGGCCTCGGCGGCCGACTCCTCGATGCCGACACCCAGCGCCTTGATCAGCGCCCGGTTCTGCACGCGTGCGGCGTTGCGGAGCAGGTCCTCGTGGCGCGGCTCGAGCTTGGTGACCAGCGCGGTCGAGCCGGCGGCGGAGGCGGCCGAGGGGGTCGGGCCCCCGCCCGCGCCGGTGTTGATGGGGTTGACCGGCGGGATGAGCGACGGCACGTCCGGCAGGCGCGCATAGCGCCTGCGGTACTGGGCCAGGGCATCCTCCAGCTCGAGCAGTTCCTGCTGGACGAGTGAGTAGGCGGCCTCGGAGCGGACGCGCCGCGCCAGGCTGACCATGAGTCCGAAGGCGACAGTGAGCAGCGCGATGACGAGGAGCAGCTCGCGCAGCGCCAGGGCGGCGCGGGTGCGCCGGGGTCCACCCCCGGTTGGCATGGAAGCGCCCGTCATGCGTGTGTGAAAAAGAGCCTACTGCGCGGTGTGGCTGACGTCGAAGTTGGCGATCGGCGTGGTGACGTACCAGAAGGTGTTGGCGGCGTCGTACTGGAAGCCGTCGATCCCGCCCGAGATGAGCAGGTAGGGCGCGGTGGTGACAGCGGACTCGCCGGCGTCGATCGCCCCGTTCTGGTCAATGTCCCCAAGCAGTTCGCGCAGCGAGAACTGCCCGTTGGTGGCCCGAAGCTGGATATTCGTCTCCGGATCGTCGAGGCTCAGGCCCGGCCACTGGTTACCCGACCCGTCGTCCAGGCCGCGGTTGTCGAAGCTGTTGTAGAGCGAGCCCTGCATCGCGTTCTGATCGAACTCGTTGACGAACAGGCCGGCGGACGGATCGTTGATGTCCGGCTGCTTCGGGCGCGCGGGGTAGTAGAGGATCGGGTGCCGGTTCAGCGGATCGAGGATGACCGCATCCACGCCATAGGTGAACGCAGCGTCGGCGGCGACGAGGTCGTCGTTGTCCGTGCTGGGAAGTTCGCCGATTCGGCGCAGCTCGAAGCGCTCGGCGTCGAGGTACGGCTCGAAGACGGGGCCGGGGTAATGCACCCCCGCCTCGCCCGCACGCTGGATGACCGCGAGCGATTCCTTCAGGCCGAACGGGTTCCCCGGCTCGCCGTGACCGTCCTGGAAGGCGGCCTTGGCGTCGTTCTGGTAGCCCGGGATGTCGCCGGCGGTGGTCGGGCGCGGGACGCGCGGGTCGAATGCCGGCGCCGGACCGAAGAGGGCGCGGGCCAGCAGGCGCGCCCCGCGGTCGGGGGCGGCGTTAAGCGGGTTGGGGAAGCTGGTGTCGTCGCGGCTGAAGCGCGGGAAGTCGCCGAAGTCGCTCCGGTAGGAGTCGAGCGCCGTGCCGATGCTCGAGAGCATGGCCGACACCTGCGTCCGCTCCCCCTGCCGGCGCACCATGTTGAGCACGGGCATGAGCACGGAGAAGAGCAGCCCGATGATCGCGATGACGACCAGCATCTCCGCGAGCGAGAACCCGCGGCGGACGGGGCGGAGCGGGAGATGGCGGGCTGGGGTCGGGCTCGAGTTCATCGCGGGCAAGCTCCGGGGAGCGGGATCGGTCCGTGCCGGGCGCGTCAGGGGATGACGCTTCCGAAGTTCGTCACGTCGTCGGCGGTGCCATACACGCGGTCCGGCCCGGCGCTGATGAGCATGAACCGGTCCCCCTGCCGCGGGCCGGCGCTGCTCGGGCTCTGGAAGTAGGCCTCGGCGGAGTAGGGAAGCTCCTTCTGGTCGATCGTCCCGCCGGTCGCGGGGAGATCGGCATCGAGCAGCAGGCCGTGGTAAACGCCGTTGGACTCGTGGTCGCCGCTGAGCGCGTCGCGTCCGATGCCGATGTAGGGCGCGCCCGACGTGCCGGGGGCGATGTAACCGGCGATCCAGTTCAGGTCGAAGAGCGGTCCGGGGCCGTAGCCGACCATCGGCGCGGTCCGCGCCGCGGGCTGGGCCCGGATGTACAGGATCGGCATCGGGTCGCTGTACCCGTCCACGAACTCGGGGATCGGCGAGTCGTTGGCGACGGAGGTCTCCTCGACGAAGCGGCCCGACTGGAGCCCGGTCGCCGCCGCGCCGGCGAGGCTCGTGTCGGCAGAGCCCGTCTCGTGCATGCTCAGGTTGTCGCCAGCGGCGTCGAAGTAGGGGTTGAAGCCGCCCGGGGTGCGTCCGCCCAGCTTCATCGGGCCGCGCCCCACCGCCGCCGGGTCGTACACGAGTTCGCCCGTGGCGTTGAAGCGCAGGCCGCCCAGCAGGGAGAGGACGAGGTTTTCCGTGCCTGTCACGTTCTCCAGCGTGTCCCCGTCATTGGCGAAGCCGGCCTGGGAGGATTCGATGACGATGTCCTCGATCGTTCCGCCCGCGGCGCGGTACTGGGCGGTAGTGCCCGGGCCGATGATCGGCGTGAGCGTTCCGCCGTTGTTGATGGCTGCCGGGAGGATGCCGGGCCAGGCCTTGTGGTCGAGGTGATAGGTTTCGCACGCCTGGTCGATGGAGCGGATGAGCGCGGCGGTGTCGGCGGTCTGGCCGCTGAGACGCACCTGCCCCACCACCGGCACGAGGATCGAGACCAGGAGGATGACGATGCCGATGACCACGAGCAGTTCGGCCAGCGTGAAGCCGGCGCGCCGGCTCGGCGTGGCCAGGGCGGATGGATGTTTGATGTCGTCGGCGGGCATGGTCGTCTCCCTGGGGCGGACCAGGTGTTCGGCAGGGTTGTTCGGGTGGTTTGCCGGCCTCCTGGCGGCGCGGCGGGGGCTTTGCGGTTCTCTCCCGGCGGCAGGCGTCGTTCCTCCGTACGCGAACGCCTGCCGCCACCGTCGCCGGGGGCCGCGGGGCCTCAGCCCAGCGACTGGACCAGCGAGATCATCGGCATGAACAGGGCGACGACGATGAACCCGACGATGCCGCCGAGGATCACGACCATGACCGGCTCCAGGATGCTCACCAGCGAGCTCACCAGCACGTCCACGTCGTTGTCGTAGTTGTCGGCAATCTTGATCAGCATCTTGTCGAGGTCGCCCGTCTCCTCGCCCACGACCACCATGTTCACCACGAAGGCGTCGACGATGCGGGTGGCGCGGAGCGGGTCGGCCATGCTCTCGCCCTCGCGGATGGCGTCGTGCACCTTCGTCAGGGCACGCTCGAACACCTCGTTGCCGCACGTCTCCTTGGTGATGTTGATCGCATCCAGGATCGGCACGCCGGCGGAGATGAGCGTTCCCAGCGTCCGCGTGAAGCGCGCGACCGTGCTCTTGCGGATGATGGCGCCGATGATCGGGATCTTGATCTTGATCAGGTCGGTCACGTACCGCCCGCCCCGGCTGATGCGGACGAGCTTCCAGAAAAGGATGACGCCGATGGGTGAGAAGAGCACCCAGGCCCACCCGTACTGGAAGGCCATCCAGTCGGCGGCGTTCAAGAGGAACTGCGTGATCTTCGGCAGCTCCACGTTGAAGTCGGCGAAGATCTCCTTGAAGCTGGGAATCACCCAGATCATGATGCCCGTCACGATCAGCGTCGCGATCGTGATGACCACCACGGGGTAGACCATCGCGCCGATCACCTTCTTCTTCAGCCGCTGCGCCTTCTCCATGAAGTCGGCGAGGCGGGCGAGGATGATGTCGAGCACGCCGCCGGCCTCGCCGGCGTTGATCATGTTCACGTAGAGCTTGTCGAAGGCGCGGGGGTAGTTGGCCATCGACTCCGAGAGGGAGGAGCCGCTTTCGACGTCGTCGGCGACCCCGCCGATGATCGCCTTCAGCAGGCCCGGCTTCTGCTGCTGCTCCAGGATCTGGAGCGAGCGGAGGATCGGGAGGCCCGCGTCCTGGAGCGTGGAGAGCTGGCGCGTGAAGTTCACCAGCTGCTTGCGCTTCACGCCCATGATGGAGAAGGGCATCTTGCGCCGCGGGGCGGCTGCGAATTGATCCTCCTCCTTCTTCCCCTTCTTGGCGGGCTTCTTCTTGGCGGCCTTCTCGCGCACCTTCGTGGGGAAATACCCCTTGGCGCGGATCTTGGCGATCGCCTCCTGCGAGTTGCTCGCGTCGATCTCTTCCTTGACCTCCTGGCCGGAGGCGTTCATGGCTTCGTAGACGTAAACGGGCATGCGCTAAGCTCCGCTGGCGGGGTTTGAAGGCTCCATCGGCGCCATCCGGCCGGACCGGCGCGACCTTCGCGGCAACGCTCGCCGGCGCGATCGCACGGCAGGCACGCCCCAAAGGGCGAGCGGTCACCGGGGGTATCTTACGGCCTGTCCACCGTCCGCCCCACCCCCCGGGGCCTCCGGCAACACATTACAGGCCTGAGGGCCCCTCTGCCGCGCCCCGGTCAGCCCGGACCGGCCGGAAAATGGCCCTGACCGGCTGGTAAGGGACGCTGTGGCGTAACGAAGGACACCTCCGGCGTAACGCAGCACCCGTGCGGCGTAACGAATGAGGCCTCCGGCGTAACGTTTCATCCTGAATCCGTTACGCCACAGGCATGAAGCGTTACGCCACGGGCATGAAACGTTACGCCACAGGCCTGGAACGTTACGCCGGAGGCTCCAATTGTTACGCCGAATGCCCTCGACGTTACGCCGGAGGCCTCTCCCGTGACGCCGCAGGCCTCCCGCGCGCCCCGGCAGCGGTGCCCCCGTGCGGCGGAGCCCCGCATGGTGACGCCGTCTGACCTGCATCGTTAGATAACCAGCGCGAAGCGACCCCCCCCCGGGGGGGGGGG
>JAEZED010000188.1 GCA_023417885.1 Planctomycetota bacterium | reverse complement strand
ATTTGTGCGCCTGGCTCAGCCCGGTCGCCGACGGAGGAGGAGCAGGCCGGGGAGGAGCAGCGCCGAAAGGCTGGCGGGTTCCGGGATGAAGGAGTTGATCCACGCGTTGAACTCGCTCACGCGGGTGCTCGCCGCGAGATCGCCGTAATCCGCGTTGCCGCTGGCGTCGTTCCAGGCGGCGATGAAGGAGTGGACGCCGGCGAGATAGACCTCGCCGTTGAACTCCACGTAGTAGCCGCCGCCGCTGTCGCCGCCGGCAACGAGGTACTCCAAGTTCAGCGGCGTGCTGTCGCCCATCCCGCTGTCGGCAGGGTTGTCGGGATTGTCGAAGTCGTCGAACATGAGGCGCGGGGAGATACCCGCGAGGCTGAGCGAGCCGCCCGTGCCGGTGGTGGTGACGTCGCCGCCGAAGGCGTCGACCATGTTGTTGCCGGCCCGCTTGGTGCCGATGGCGCCGGTGGCGCCGGTAAGGCCCGTCCCGCCGACGCCGTAGCCGACGTGCGTGCCGACGAGGCCGCGCTCGTCATCCCCGGTGAAAAGCATCGCGGGGGCGACGCTGGTGATCGGCTCGGCCAGTCGCACCAGGCCGATATCCCAGCCCGCATCCAGGGCGCCCGTCCAGTTCTCGTGGGCGAACCACTCCACCGCCTGGACGGTCGGGCCGTCGATGTCCGGCCCGAGGCCGAAGCGCAGGTTGGTGATGTTGCTGCCGTCCACGCAGTGGGCGGCGGTCAGCACCCAGGTCGGCGAGATGAGTGTCGCCGAGCAGGTCATGTTGCTCGTCCCCTCGAGGCCACGGAGGAAGCCGGTGGCGGCGAAGTCCGGGTGGGCGGCGAGGGCCGTGTAAAGGGCCGGGTCGCGATCGTGCCGAATCGTTCCGCCTTGCGCGGAGCCGACAGCGAACGAGGCGACCGTCAGCCCCGCTGCGATACCCAGACTCGTCATCGAACGCACAGGCAGGGTCATCTTCTCATTCCTCCGTTGGGACGGCCGGATTGCGACCGTGAAGCAGCCACATAGTGTGTGCCCATCTTCCCGCGGTAGCAAGCCCTATACGCCGCCTGGCCCAGCGCGCTGAGAAGGATGCCGGCGTCGAGCACGATATGATCGTTCCAACTGCTTCGGGCGCAGCAGCTTATCGTGCTTTACACGGCTCCACTGCCAATGCGCGCAGCAGCGACGCGGCATTGCCCTAACATGCCTCCCCGATCCTTTCGCAACATGCCTAGCCCCGGCGAACCCACCATCCGACGTCCGTGGCTCACGCGGCGGAACGTCAACCTGCTGCTGGCGGGCCTCGTGCTGCTGTTCGTCGGCGTGGGCGCGAGCACCGTCTACCGGGCCGCCTTCGGTGAGCGCGAGCGCTCCGACTTCACCGTCTACCAGGCCGCGGGGCAGGCGGTGGTGCAGGGAACGAACATCTACGAGGCGAAGAACGTTCGCGGCTGGTATTTCACTGCCCTGCCGCTCTTCGCGATCGTCTCCGTGCCGCTGGGGATGCTCTCCAAGGCAGCGGGGTCGGCGGTGTGGTACCTGATCTGCACGGCGGCCCTGCTGCACGCGGCGTGGGTCGCGGCGCGTCTTGCCGAACGGACTTCCGGCGCCAGCCGCGCCGGCCCTGTGGGGACGGCGCTTGCTGGCCTGGCGCTCACGGCCTGGCCATGGCTGAGCGGGCTGACGCGGGGGCAGGTGTCGGTGCTCCTGGCGTGGCTGGTGATCGTCGCGATCGATGCGTTCCTGCGGTACCCGAAGAGCTACCTGCGCCTCTTTGCGGGCGGACTGGCGCTGAGCGGCGCGATCGTCGCCAAGGCGTTCCCCGGGCTGCTGATCGGCTGGATCATCCTTCGCGGCCAATGGCGGGCGACGGTGATAACGATGCTGGCGCTGTTCCTGCTGCTGGTGCCGGTGCCGTCGCTGGTGTTCGGTTGGTCGGAGAACGCCGCCCTGCTCCACCGCTGGGTGACGCGGGTGGCACTGCCGCTGGGCGATGCGCAGCAGGAGGCGCACGCCCGCTACGACCAGATGCTCGATCCGCGGATCGACAAGAATCAGAGCCTCCAGGCGGTGGCGATCCGCATCGCGGCGCCGTCGGAGGAGCCGGGGGAGGCGGATCCACGCGAGTCCACGGCCCGCTACGCCGCAACCGGGCTTGGGCTGCTGCTGCTGGGGCTGGGCAGCGTCGCGTGCCTTGTCAGCGGCCGGCGCGCCCTGCGCGGCGAGGAGGATGGGCTGGCAGTCGGCGTGCGGCAGGCTTCGATCTTCATCCTGCTGAGCCTGTTCCTCGCGCCGCTGGCCTGGACGCACTACTACACGGTCGCGCTGCTCCCGGTTTCGGTCGCGGCGGCCGCGGGCTTCGGCGGCGGGATGGCGCGGCCCTGGTCGCGGAGATACGCCGCGGCGACGACCGCCTGGGCCGCCGGCTATGCGCTGGCGCTGGTGCCACTCTTCTATGAGCTTGGGACGCACCTCTTCGCGGGGCTGGCGCTGTGGGCGGTGCTCGTCTGGCACCTGCTCTCGCCGACGTCGCATGGCAGCCCCGTCGCGACGGGCGAGGAGGAATCCGGCGCGCGCATGCCGGAGGGGGCGACGCCCGCGGGGTATCCTTCGGTATGAGCAAGCAGGATGTCGCGGCGGGCATTGCGATCGAAGTCACCGAGAAGCACGGCCGGCTGTACGCCTCGACGGGCAACCGCTGGGAGCGCGCCTTGGGCTACAGCCGGGCGGTTCGCGCCGGGGAGCGGGTCTACGTCACGGGGACGTTGGGCCTCGAGGCGGACGGGACATTTGCCCCCGACGCCGGCCGGCAGGCGCGCCGGGCGCTGGCGATCATGCTGGCGGCGCTGGAGGCACTGGGGGCGAGCGCGTCGGACGTCGTGTGGGTGCGCGGCTACATCGTGGACATCGCGGATCTCGACGCGGTGGGGATGGCGTTCCGCGAGATGATCAGCGGCCCCGGAGGAGTCTCGCCCTGCCTGACGCAGGTAGCGGTGTCGGCACTGGCGGACCCGGGGGCGAAGGTGGAGCTGGAGCTGGAGGCGGTCGTCGCTTCGGGGCAGAGTGGCCACGAATGACACGAATGCACACGAATGTGGCTGGTTGGATCACCGTGGTTGCACCTTGCGCAAGCAGAGAAGGACCTTTCCGACCCTGTGCGGCAAACGATGCGCCGCTTCGAATGACAACGGGCGATCCCGAACCCCGTCACACGCCGCTGAACATCCGCAACTGCTGGCGTTCGAAGTCGAACTTGCTCTGGATTTCCTCGACCGGAATCTTGTACTCCCCCGTCCAGCAGGCTGTGCAGGCGTCGGAGGAGGCGATGCCGGTGCACGAGACCATCCCCTCCAGCGACAGGAACGCCAGCGAGTCGATCTCCAGGTAGTCGCGGATCTCATCGACGGTGCGTCCGTTGGCGATCAGCTCGTCCTTGGTGGCGAAGTCGATCCCGTAGAAACACGGGTGACGGATCGGCGGGCAACTGATGCGCAGGTGGATCTCCTTCGCCCCGGCGCGGCGCAGCGCGCGCATCTTGGAGCGCGTGGTCGTGCCGCGGACGACGCTGTCGTCCACGACGACGATGCGCCGGTCGCGCACCAGCTTGTCGATGATGTTCAGCTTCAGGCTCACCATCCGGTCACGGTCGCGCTGGTTGGGGAGGATAAACGTCCGCCCGACGAAGCGGTTGGGGACAATCCCCTCCTCGAAGCTGATCCCGCTCTCCTTGGCGAATCCCAGCGCCGCCGAGCGGCCGGAGTCGGGCATCGGCATCACCACGTCGGCCTCGACCCGGCTCTCCCGCGCGAGCTGCCGGCCCATCTCCTCGCGCACCAGGTGCACCGTGCTCCCGAAGAGCGTGCTGGCCGGGTTGGCGAAGTAGACGTGCTCGAAGACGCATCGCGCCCCCGCCTCGGCCGGCTCGGCGTAGCGGCGCGAGTGAATGCCGTTGTCGTCGATCGTGACGATCTCCCCCGGCTCGACGTCGCGTTCGTAATCGGCGCCGATGGCGTCGAAGGCGCACGTCTCGCTCGCCACCACCCACTGCCCCTCCGGCAGGCGACCGAGGGAGAGCGGGCGGTTGCCCCACGGGTCGCGCGCCGCCTCGATCCGGTTTGCGAAGAGGAAGACCAGCGAGAACGATCCCTGGAGATGCCGCAGCACGTGCGCCAGCGGATCGGGCTTCGTCGCGTGCGTCGGCTTCGCCAGCATGTGAACGATCACTTCCGTGTCGGTCGCCGACTGGAAGATGCTCCCATGCTCCTCGTAGAGCCGGCGGATCAGGCCGGCGTTGATCAGGTTGCCGTTATGCGCGACGGCCACCGGCCCGAGGCGCACCCGCTGCATCAGCGGCTGGGCGTTGCAGAGCTGGCTGGAGCCCGTGGTCGAATAGCGCACATGCCCGATGGCGGCGTGGCCGGCCAGCTCCTCCCGGAGCATGCGGGGAGAGAAGACCTGCGAGACCAGCCCCATCCCGGTGTGGCCGGCGAGATCCTCGCCGTTGCTGACGGAGATCCCCGCCGACTCCTGGCCGCGGTGCTGCTGGGCGAAGAGCCCCTGGTATGCGATGGCGCTGGCGTCGGGCGTCCCCCAGACGCCGAAGACGCCGCACTTTTCCTTCTTCTCGTAGGAATCGTCGAGAACAGGCAGGGAGTGGAGGCTCACGTGATCATTCTACGAGGCCCGCGCCCCGCGGATCGCCTGGGCCGCGCCCCCGCGTCACTTCGTCCCCAACTCCCGCGCGAATCGCGCCCAGAACAAGGCCCGGCGATCGAAGGGCGTCTCCAGATCCGCCTCGGCCTCCGACGCCCGTCGGCGGCGCGGGTTCGATCCTTACCGCGACGCAACTGCGCTGCGGAGCGCCTCCCCGGCTCGCAAATTCCGCTACAATCGCGGCATCGCGCCGTCGAACCTCAACACGAAGGGACGGACCACTGCCCCGTTGGTGGCAGCGGCGTCGCTCTGATCCATGGCCAAGCGCCGCCCACGCACCAAGGACTTCCGGCACGTGCTCGACGAGCGGACCGGCCACGAGGCACGCGACGACGACGTGACCGCCGACCGCCAGAAGTTCGGGAAGCGGAGCAAGTTCCACCAGCACAACAAGACCCTCCGCACCGCCGGCGAGCGCATGGTTGACGCCGAGCTGGCCGCCGAGCGCAAAGCGCTGCCCGTAGGCGAGGTGATCCAGGTCTACTCCCTCTACGCCGACGTCGATCCGAAGGAGGAGGCGGTCGCCGCCGAGGCGCAGAAGCGCACCGGCAACCGCATGTATCTCTGCACGGCCCGGCGCACCATGCGGAAGGTAATCGGCGAGTCGCACGGTGAGGTGGTCGTCGGCGACCTCGTGCGATTTGCCCCGACCGGCGGAACCACGCGCCTGCCGGGCGGGGAAGCCTCGGAGCTTCAACTGGAAGGTGTCATCGAGGCGGTGCTGCCGCGCAAGTCGATCCTGACGCGGGTCGACAGCTTCGAGAGCCACAAGCAGGATCCGATCGTCGCCAACGCCGACCAGTTCCTGATCGTGGCCTCGATGCACAATCCATTCCCGCGCTTCGGGCTCATCGACCGGATGCTCGTCGCCGCCCAGGCCGGGAAGCTCAAGCCCGCCGTCGTCATCAACAAGGCCGACCTCGCCCCGCAGGCCGACGACGCCGAGGGAACGCTCGCCGCCCTGGCCCACTACCGCACGCTGGGTATCCCCGCCTTCACGACCAGCACGGTGACCGGCGAGGGGCTCGACGCGCTTCTCGAGTTGCTCGGCGGGCAGGTGACCGTCCTGGCGGGACACAGCGGCGTCGGAAAGAGCTCCCTCATCACCGCCGTTCAGCCCAAGCTCGATCTGCGGGTGGGCGAGGTGAGCGAGGCGCACGCGAAGGGACGGCACACGACGACCAGCGCCCGGCGCTACCCGCTGGATCATCCCGCGGGGGGCGCGGTGATCGACACGCCGGGCGTGAAGGTCTTCGGGCTCTGGGGCGTCAACCCGGACCACCTGCTCGACTTCTTTCCCGACGTGGCCAGCGACACCGCCCCGGCATGGCGTCAGGAGAGTTTCGAGAAGATCCGGGAGTCGCTCGTCACCGACGATGATGAGAGGACGACAAGCTGACACGGTGGCGGGGCAAGGGGTTTGAGGTGCGCAGTCGCCTGCCCAGTGCCGCTCGCGCCGTGCCCCGGCCAGGGGCGGCTGCCCGATCCGGCCTGTCCCTTTCCCTTTGCTTTGAAAGCCCGCCCCGCATAATGTCCCGCGTCGGCGCGGCTGCGCCGATACTTTGTTTCCAGAGCCGAAAGTGAACCCCCGGAGACCCGCTGCGTGCCGAAAGACGACGACTATATAGAGCTTGAAGCGACCGTGACCCAGGCGCTTCCGAACGCCATGTTCAAGCTGCGGCTGGACAACCCCAAGCCGGACGGAAGCGATCACGAGATCCTCGGCTTCGTCAGCGGCAAGATGCGCAAGCACTTCATCCGCATCCTCCCGGGCGACCGGGTGAAGGTTCAGCTTTCCCCCTACGAC
This sequence comes from Planctomycetota bacterium, assembly GCA_023417885.1. Classification (GTDB taxonomy): domain Bacteria; phylum Planctomycetota; class Phycisphaerae; order Tepidisphaerales; family Tepidisphaeraceae; genus JAEZED01. The sequence continues at coordinate 338 of JAEZED010000188.1, read as the reverse complement.
CTCAGCAAGGGCCGCATCGTCTTCCGGCAGCGCTGAAGCGCCCGCACATCCGAAACATTCGCCAGCGCCGCCCGTCGAAATGAGGGGCGGCGTTCGTTTCGCACGCACCTTCGGCGCCGGCACATTCGCCTGATGATCGGACCCACCGCGCAACCGCCCCGCCGCTGTTGCTGCGCGCCCGCGCTTGCCGATGTGCCTTGAGCCGCCGGACGTGCCGGCTAACCGGGTCGGGCGCAACGTGTCTGACCTGGCGACAGAATGCCTCCCGCACGCGGCCGCGCAGCAGCGCCGGCCGCCCGCTCGGGGGCGTGGGGCGCCCCCCCCCCGCGCGTGCCAAT
>JAEZED010000129.1 GCA_023417885.1 Planctomycetota bacterium | reverse complement strand
ATACGTGGATCGGGCCGCCGGCGGGGGAACAACTGGGTGAACGATCGAATTCGGGAGACGAACGTGCAATCGCCATCACGCAACACCGCAGCAGCCGAGAACCCGCACCAGCTGGCGCTGGATCGCTTTCCGCGACTGGCCCACGCCGAGATGCCGACGGGCGAGCGGCTTCGCGAGATCGGCCAGCCCCCGGCGACACGCCCGGCCCCGGCTGTTCCCTGCGGGCAGGACTCCTACCTCCTGCACGATCCGCGGGAGATCCCGGAGCGCTGGGACGGCCTCTCCTAGGGGTTCGGCAGCGCTCCGCGAGGTCGACGGTCCGCTAGACTTGGGGCATGATCCCGATCTGCCGTCTCTCGTGTGTGGCCGTTCTCGCCGGCCTTGCGCTGCTCGCAGCACTGCTGGTTCCGATCAACGGCGTCGCTGACGCCGCGGCGCAGCCGGTCCCGCAGCAGGTGGCCCCGGCCCAGCCCGCGCCCGCGACGCGGCCGGCGGTGCTGGGGGAGGAGTGGTTCGGCCGGTGGTACGGCCCGACGCAGGTCGTGCTCCCGGGCGGGCGTGTGCTGGGAGAGTTTTCGATGGGAATCGAGATCGGCCCGGCGCCCGACCAGCCGGCCGGGGCGGCGCCTGTCTATCTCTGGTCGATCACCTACGAGATGGGTGACAACGTGCAGACGCGCCCGTACCTGCTGCGGATCGCGGTGGACGACGCGGGCAACCCGCTGCCGGGGCATTTCGTGCTCGATCAGCGGACGGGAATCCTGGTGGATCAGTTCCTGGTGGATCGGACGATGCAGGGGCATTTCATCGTGACCTCGGGGGAGGATCGGCAGATCCTGCACGCGCGGTATGAGCTCATCAAGGATGAGGCGGGCAAGCCGGCGCTGGAGGTCGAGATTTCCACGTACGACGGCAACGAGCAGCGTCGCACCGGCGCGGGCGCCGGGGGCGTAGATTCGCGCCGCCTCCTGCGCCTCCAGCGGGGCGTGCTGGCACGCCAGGAAGCGGAGTAGGTTCTGCGCGGCCGGCTGGTGGTGATTGGCGCGACCTTTACCGGATCGCCAGGACGATTTTCTCGAGGATTTCGACGTAAGCGTTGCCCCACATCGTTTCGCGGAAGAATTGCACGGGTTCGCCCGGCTTGCCGATGAAGGGGCGGAGAACCCAGGCCGCCTGGATCCCCACGAACGCAAAGCAGATTCCCCACGCCCACATCAGCACGCGGTGGCGGCGGTTGCGCGCGATCAGAGGCCGATAGCTTCTTCGCAGCGCCACCTGCGCCGCGCCCGCGGCGACCAGGAACATCAGGCCGTTCCAGAGCACGGCCTGGTCGTAGTCGCCCGTCGAGGCGTAGAACCAGAACGTCAGGGGCGCCAGTGACGCCAGGACGATCGTGAGTGTCGCCTGCGCCCCCGCCACGGCGCGCACCGCCTCGCGGAAGTCGTCGCGAACGCCGAGGATGGTGCTGAGCGCGAAGAAGCTCGGGAGGGCGACAAAGAAGCTGATCGTCAGCAGCAGGGGCACCTTCAGCGCCGAGTACAGCACCTGGAGCGCCTTGCCTTCCCACACGCCGCTGTAGGTTCCCATGGCGGCGCCGTAGGTCAGGCCGAAAATGACCAGCGCACCCAGCAGCGTCGGCAGCGCCACCTCGCTCGTCCGCCCGCGCAGCGATGCGTCGAGCCGGCCGCCGATCCGGCTGATCCAGGAAGATTCAGCGGCGCTGGTGGACATGGGAGAGGCGTCTGTCGTGTCTGCGGCCTCGCCGCCTTGCGCGGTCGGGAACGGTCACGACTGGAACAGCATCACCAGCGAGCTCCAGACGTTCTCAAAGAAGTTGCCGGTGCGCTGGCGGAACAGTTCGAAGGGGGCGTCCGGGCTGCCGATGAACGGGCGAAGCACCCAGCTCATCTGCGCGCCGACGAGGCCGAAGACGACGACCCAGATGCGGAAGACGGTCTTGACGTTCCGGCCGACCTCGCGACCGTGCATCGCGTCCAGCGCGCCCGGAGGAGGCTGGGTTGTCGGGCCCGCAGGATGGCCCGCCGGATGCACCGTTACCGGTGTCGCCACCCCCTCCGCCGGCCGCGCTGGTGGCGGCGGCGGTGGCGGGGCGGTGGAAGGCGAAGCTTCCTCCATCGATACGCTGAGCCTGTGCAGCGTCTGGAGCAGGAAGCTGAGGCCGATGATGCCGCTGACGGCGAAGACCAGCACGTTCAGCAGCTTCATGAAGTTGTAGCTGGTGCTCGTAAAGCCGAAGAACGCCACGATCGTCCCGAAGCTTGCCAGCAGCGCCAGCATGACCGCGACGCCCGCGATCAGCAGGCGCACCATCGAGACCAGCCGCAGCCGGCTCCCGACAAGGGCATTGAAAACGTACAGCGACGGGAACGTCACCACGAGCGTGAGGGCGAAAAGCGCGGGAACCTTGATCATCGAACTGATGATCTGCAACCAACCGCCTTCGCGGCCGGTGACGATCCCGTAGCTGCCCATGCACATTCCGTAGAAAGCGCCCAGCAGCAGTGCCGCCATGGCCAGGCCGCGCGCCGGCACCTCCAGGCGGCCCTCCCGCAGGTCCTCGAGGCGCGTGGCATCGCCGCGCAGAACACGATCCAGGTTTCTGAAGTGCTTGAACATCCGCCGGCCCCGTTCGAAAGAGTGGCGGCAGGGTACCACGAACCGGGCGGGTGATGAAGCATGGACGGTGCGGTATACGGCCCGTTCCGCGACACGTCAGCGCCGCCACGCGGGTAGGCCTCGGCGAGCGTCGGGTAGTTGAAGACGTTGTTGGCGCAGACCTCGGCGTGCCCGCCGAAGGCCGCCGTGTCTCAGACGTTCCGCAGCTTGTTCAGCGCGTTCAGGGCCGCCACGCGGTAGGCTTCGGCGAGCGTCGGGTAGTTGAAGACGTTGTTGGCGAAGAACTCTACCTTCCCGCCCATCGCCATGGCGCATTGGCCGATGTGGATCAGCTCCGTCGCTCCCGTGCCGATGCAGTGCACGCCGAGGATCTCGCGCGTCTCCTGGTGGACGAGCAGCTTGAGCATGCCCGTCTCGTCGCCGAGCAACTGCCCGCGGGCGATCTCGCGGTAGTTGGCGATCCCCGACTCGTACGGCACACCCGCCTCGGTGAGGTGCTCCTCGGTCTTCCCGACCATGCTGATCTCGGGAATCGCGTAGATCCCGTAGGGAAACAGCTCCGGGAAGCTGTGGGCCTCCACGCCGAACATGTGGCACGCCGCCAGCCGGCCCTGCTCCATCGCGGTGCTGGCCAGCGCCGGAAAGCCGATCACATCCCCCACCGCGTAGATGTGCGGGACGTTGGTCTGGTAGTTTTCGTTCACCTTCAGCCGCTCGCGATCGTCGGCGATCAGGCCGGCCTTCTCGGGGCAGATGCCACTGGTCGTCCCCTGCCGGCCGACGGCGTAGAGCAGCGACGCGGCGCGCAGCTTCTTTCCGCTCTCGAGCGTCGCCTGCACGAGCCGCGGGTCCGGCGCCGGCTCGCTCTCCGGCGCCTGGAGAAGATGACCGGGGCGGTGCGGGCCGGAGGCATGCACGTGATCGTCGCTCAGATGCTCCCCGTCCTCCTCCACCGTGTCGGGGGCGACGGGGGTGTTGATAGCTGCCGCGCGCCGCTCCGTCTCCGGCGTGACCATGCCGGCGGACGCGGCGGCGGCGCGCCGGGCGCCGCGAACCGCCTGTTCCGGGAAGTCGGGATCGTCCGGGCCGATGATGCGGATGTCCCGCACCTTCTCGCCGAGGCGGAGCGTGATCCCCGCCTGACGCATGTGGTACTGGAACGCCTCGGCGATCTCCTCGTCGAGAAAGCCCAGCACCTGCCGGCGCCCCTCCACCAGCGTCACCTTCACGCCGAGCGTCGCCATCATGCAGGCGTACTCCGTGCCGATGACCCCGCCACCCACCACGATCATGCTCTTCGGGAGCTTCTCGAGGTTCAGAAGGCCGTCGCTGGTGAAGACGCGCCGATCCGTGAAGGGAACATGCTCCGGCATCGCCGGCTGCGTGCCGATGGCGATCACGAAGTGGTCGGCGGTGACGCGCTCGGTGCGATGGGCCTGATCGCCAGGTCCGCCCGTGGTGACGGTGACCTGGCGGGGGGAGTCGAAGCAGGCGTGCCCCTCGATAACGTCGATGCCGTTGCGCAGGAGCTGGTGGAGCACGATGTCACGCTCGTGCAGGATGAGCTGCCGGCTGGCGCCGATGAGCTCTCCCATCGTGATCTGCCGGCGCGCCTCGATCATCTCCCCGATCAGCCCGCGCCGGCCCGCGCCCGTGAGGTGGAGGATCGCCTCGCGGAGCGCCTTGGAGGGAATGGTGCCGGTGTGCAGCGCGACCCCGCCGAGCCAGCTGTCGCGCTCGACGATTGCCACCCTCTTCCCGAGCTTCCCGGCCTGGATCGCCGCCTTCTGCCCGGCGGGACCCGAACCGATCACGAGGACGTCGTAATGCCGCATGGGGCAAGTCTACGGCACGGGCGCGTGCGTCCCGTCGCTCGCATCGCCGGGTTTCGAGCGAAAAGGCCGCGGGGCGCGGTCCCCCTGGCCGCGCCCCGCGTGAGTGATCCGGTCGCGCGGGGCTCGTCCTCCGCATCGAGGCCCGCGCCGACCGGCGAGAACGCTTGCCGCGTTCGTACGGAAACCTATCCAGATCCGTCACTCATGACCATGTCCCTGAAAGTGGACATGCCCCCCGCAAACCCCTCTGGCGCTGCTGAAATGCCGATCGAAGTCCCAGATTTGTCAAAAAAAAGCTGGTCGCCGCCGTCAGGGGAGCAGCACCGACTCCATGAGAAAACGGCCGGAGGCGCATACCCATCGCCTCCGGCCGTGCCAGAACACGTCCCGCCGTTTGCCCGCTACCTCTCGTCGGAGGGGGGCGAGTTCCGAAGCGATCGGCGGCGTTGCAACGTCGCCCGCTCGATGATGCTCGCCGCCGTGTCAAATGGGAGAAGCTGTTCCGCGTCGCTGTCAAGTTCGTCCAGCAGCCGCTCGCATGCGCGATCCAGCGCCGCGTCGGCTGGGTTTCCCATCGCGCGGTTCGCCGCATCGGCCGCCGCCTGCCCCAGCACCGCCCGGCGCGTCGGCCCCAGCGCCATGCCCGACGCCAACTGGCCGCGCAGCTTCCTGAGCATCCTGTCCGCGGTGACGAGGTCGCGCAGGGGACGCTGGCTTGCCGGGCGCGTGGGGCGCAGTTCCTGGCTCATTTCCACCAGCCGCATCGTGGAGCGTGCGTACTTCATGATCTGCCTTGCATCTCTTCCGTTCCCGCCGTGCCGGAGCGTGGAACATCCACCCGCTCCCCGCGGCGTGGGGGGACACTCTCAACGGCCATGCCTCAGGCCGCGCGCGCCCGAATCCGCACGGCGTCCGGTAAAGGAAGCGAGCATCGCGATGCAGGGGCAGCCGCGCCACGAGGCCTTGACGCCGTATGCAGGCGCCGCGTCAAACCGCGACATTCCACGCAGCATCAACGACACTTCCGCGTGGCGGCCTCACCGTGGAGAAACCGGCCTTTGATGTGGGTGCCGCTTACTCGCGCACCGCCATGGCGACGGTGTAGCGCGGGTTCTGCTTCAGCTTGTCGTAGTTGCCGAATCGCGCCTTCATGTGACGCTCGATGAAGCGCCTGAGCCCCGTTACCGTCACCACGCACAATCGTCCGCCCGGCCGAAGGCGCGACCATGCGTCGTACAGCAGCACCTGGAGCAGCTCGCCGCCCGTCTTCGCCGGAAGGTTCGATACGACGTTGTCGAACCGTGCCTCCGCCGGCAGTCCCTCCAGGCCATGGCCGAGGCGGCATGTCACGTTCGACAGGCCGTTGAGCGCCGCGTTCCTGCGCGCATACTCGACCGCCAGGAAGTCGCGATCGACGAGGGTGGCATGGCCCTGCGGCGCGTCGGCGGCCAGGGCGAGGCCGATCGGTCCGTAGCCGCAGCCGACGTCGAGGCTCTGATCACCGGGCGCCGCCTGGAAGTGATCGAGGAGCAGGCGCGTGCCGTCGTCGATGCCGCGCGGGGAGAAGAGGCCCCACGTGGTCGCAAAGCGCATGGGCCGCCCGTGCAGCTGTGCATCGACGAGCAGGTCGCTCCTGAGCCTGGCAATCTCCGGCGGATCGGCGTTCGGGCCAGGGGACGGCATGGACGCCACGCTAGTTCTTCCGTGCCGTCCAGCGGTTGCTGCGGCCGTCGGCGCCGACGACCTGCCCGTAGAGCACGCCATCGCGCAGCAGGGCGGACCAGTTCAGCGGCCCTTCAACCGAGATCTCTCCCGATTCCCCCTGCGCGTTGATCGAGCCGGTGGAGAACTGGAGCCCCGGCTGCCCCTCGGCCGTGCTGACGGAGGCCTCACTCAGGTCGGTGCCGGCGATGCTGCCGGTGAGCGTGGCGCTGCCGCTCTCCAGCGGGCCGGCGGAGAGGTTCATCGGCACGTTCAGCGGTGCCACGCCCTGCTCCACGAGATCAGGGTTGAGCGTGGCGGTCCATTGCCCGGTGAGGTACTGCGCCACGTCCTGCGGCGGAGCGTCCCGGGCGGGGGCGTTGTTGCCGTTGCGCGCGCAGCCGGTAACGAGCAATGCCAGCCCGAGCATCGCGAGGAGGCGGGCCAGGGGGAGCCGGATGGGCATCGTCGAGTGACGGCGAGAGATCGTTTGGGTCGTGATCATGAGCTTTTCCGAGAGAGTTGGTACCGCGGGGCGGCGGCAGATTGGCCGCAAGCGGTGACGGGCGCAAGGGTAACAGCCGGCGCTGATATCGGGAAGTGCCGCTTGGGGCGCGTCACCCCTGGGCGCGCAGCAGGTGCACGCTGAACAGGCCTTCCGTGTCAATCCAGAGGCGCTCGCTGGCGAAGCCCGCGTCCGCCGCCAGCCGCTGGAACTCCGCCGGCGTGTACTTGCAGCTGATCTCGGTGCGGATGCTCCGGCCGCAGGGAAAATCGAAGAGCGTCCCCGCGACGCGAGCCTGCTGATCGACGGCGGAGACGAGGTGCATCTCGATGCGGCCCCTCCCGGGAACATACGGGGCGTAGTGGCGCCAGCCGGTTGTGTCGAAGTCGGCGTCCAGCTCCCGGTTGAGGCGGACGAGAAGGTTGAAGTTGAACCGGGCGGTCACGCCTGCGGCGTCGTTGTAGGCGGCGTGGAGCAGGGCCGGGTCCTTCTTCAGGTCCACGCCAATGATGAGCCGGCCGCCGGGGCCGAGCGTGCGGGCGATTCCCCTCAGCGCCCGCACCGCCTGCCGGGGAGTGAAGTTGCCGATTGTGCCGCCCGGGAAGAAAGCCACGCGCTCGCGGCACCCGGTGTCTGGAAAGGCCTCTATCTGCGCGTAGTCGGCGACGATGGGAAGAAGCCGCAGCCGCGGGAAGCGTTCGGCGAGGCCGCGCGCCGCCTCCAGGAGCGCGCTGCGACTGATGTCGACCGGGATGTAGGTCGCGATGTCCAGCGTCTCCAGCAGCAGGCGCGTCTTGGTGCTGCTGCCCGAGCCGTACTCGATCAGCGCCAGGTTCTCCCCCAGCAGGCGCGAGAGCTCGCCAGCGCAGGAGCGCAGGAGCGCGACCTCCGTGCGCGTCTGGTAATACTCCGGCAGCTCCGTGATGCGCTCGAACAGCGCCGAACCCGCGGCGTCGTAGAAGAGCTTGCTGGGCAGCCGTGCCTGCGGGCGCGAAAGCCCCGCCAGCACCTCGGCGCGCAGGTCCGCCGGGCGCGGGTGAAGATCGATGATCTCCACCCCTGCCGCGGGACCGGAAGTGTCGCAGGTGGCCGGGGTCACTGGGATGCCTCGTTACACGTCGCGCGCCAGGCGCAAGCCGGAGAACTGCCAGCGCGCAGCAGCCGGGAAGAAGTTGCGGTACGTGGGGCGGATGTGCGAACGCGGCGTCGCGCAGCTTCCGCCGCGCAGGACGAACTGGTTGCTCATGAACTTGCCGTTGTACTCCCCGAGCGCCCCCGGCAGGGTGCGGAAGCCGGGGTAAGGCGTGTACTGGCTGGCCGTCCATTCCCAGGCGTCGCCAAACACCTGGTGGAGACGGCGCTCGGAGCATGGCGGCTCGGCGGGCGGGACGTGAAGCGATTCGGCGAGCGACGTCCCCGCCGGCTGCGGATGCCAGGCCTCCGTCTCCACGAAGTTGCCCGCGGCCGGGTCACAGCCCGATTCCACGCAGGCGACTTCCCACTCGAACTCCGTCGGAAGCCGGCAGCCGCGCCAGCGGGCGAAGGCGTCGGCCTCGAAGTAGCTCAGGTGGCAGACCGGCTCATGCGGATCCAGCTCGCGCATCCCAGCCAGCGTGAACTCGAGCCAGTGATCCCCGTCGCGATGCCAGTAGAAAGGATGACTCCAGTTCGCCCGATCCGAGGCAACGGCGGCGGCCCCTTCGCTCAGCCACAGCGTGGCACGGCCGTAACCGCCGTCCTCCACGAACTCGAGGAACTCGCCGTTCGTGACGAGGCGATCGGCGATCTCGAAGGCGTGGACGTAGACCTTGTGGCGGGGCCGCTCGTTGTCCCACGCGAAGCCTTCGCCGTCGTGTCCGACCTCGCGCACGCCTTCCTCGAAGCCCACGAACCGCATATCCGGGGATGTCCGTCGTTCGGCGGGGGCGGGGACGATCTCGCTGTAGACGGGGTAGAGCGGGTTGCAGGAGAAGACGTGCTTGATGTCGGTCAGGAGCAGCTCCTGGTGCTGCTGCTCGTGGTTGAGCCCGATCTCCAGGCGCGGCCGCACGTGCTCCCATCGCTCGGCGTCCGCCGACTCGATGAGCCGGGCGACGTGCTCGTCCACGTGGGCGCGGTAGGCGAAGATGTCGGCCACGGTCGGGCGGCTGATCGTGCCGCGCTTGATGCGGCAGTGCCGGTCGCCGACGGTGACGTAGTAGCTGTTGAAGAGGTAGCCGAACTGCGGGTGAAAGGAGCGATACCCCGGCACGGCCCCGTCGAGCAGGAGAAACTGCTCGAAGAACCAGGTCGTGTGGGCGAGGTGCCACTTGGCCGGCGAGACGTCCGGCATCGTCTGAAGGACGAAGTCTTCCGTCTCCAGCGGTTCGGTCAGCCGCTGCGTGGCGCTGCGCACCTCGTGGTAGCGCTCGAGCCAGCGCGGGCGATCATCGACGTGCGTCGCGCCCGCTCTCGCGAGGTCGCTGGGAATGTCCTGGGCAATCGTCATGGGAGCGGCGGGCCTCCCACTGGAGCGTCCGCCGACACCAGCCTACCGGCCGACGACGATGCCGGATGCGCCAGAAAGAAGGGCGTCGATCACCTTTCGGCGTCGCGGATCAGGTCCACGTCCTTGGTGCGCGGGGCGTCGACAGGCGGGCGGTCGTCGTCTGAGGCGTCGGAGATTGCCCGCTGCGCCGCCTGGACGATCCGGTCCCGCGTCTGCTCGTACTCCTCCTTCGTGATCTTCCCCTCGGCGCGCAGGCGGCGGAGATCGGTGAGGGAGAAGCCCGCCGCCTCCGGCGCGTTTCGCCGCGGGGAGCCGAGCATCTGCCGCCGGAACCAGAAGGCCAGCCAGATCGCGACCACGCCAACCACGAGCAGCAGCAGCGCCCACATCAGGGCGCGTTGAAGCCCGATGCCCGGATCGGGTGTTCCCGCGGGCCCCGTCTGCCCCGCGGCGGCGAGCATGCGGCCGGCCATCGAGACAGCGTCGGCCGCAAGAGAGTCGAGCATGGCTGCGAGGTTCCGGCTCATCGATCTCATCGTAATGCAAACCGCCCCGCAACGGACACTTCAACGATCCGCCACCAGCGTGGCCAGCGCCGGCTCCAGCTCGGGATGCTGAAACCTGAAGCCCTCCTCCTCCAGGCGCCGCGGCACCATCCGCAGCGACGCCAGGGCGGCCGTCACCGGCAGGCCCAGCGCCCCGCCGGCCAGCCGCGCCGCCCACGCCGGGGCCGGTGGCGCCCAGGGGCGATGCAGGACGCGACGCAGCGCCCGCATGAACTGCGCGTTCGTCGCCGGCTGCGGACTGACGACGTTGTAGACACCGGCGGCGCCGTCTGTCTCCAGCATCCATCGCAAAACCGACACGGCGTCATCGACGTGGATCCACGGCATCCACTGCCGGCCGCTCCCGAGGTGACCGCCCGCGAACAGGCGCGTCAGTCGCACCAGCAGCGGAAACGCCCCGCCCTTCGGCGAGAGGACGACGCCGAGGCGCGGGATGATCCGGCGCACGCCGTCGGGCAGTTGCGCCTCGGTCGCCGCGGCCTCCCATTCGCGGCAGAGGCTGGCGAGAAAATCGTCCTCCCGCATCGGGACGGACGCGGTCTCCGGCAGAAGCTCGTCCCCCCGGTCGCCGTAGATGTTCGCACCGGAGACGTTGATCCAGAGTCCGGGCGGGCTGTCGCACCGGGCGATGGCTGCGCCGACGGCACGTGAGCTCTGCACGCGCGAGTCGCGCAGTTCGCGCCGCGCCGCCTGGGTCCAGCGGGTGTTGACGTTCCGCCCGGCGAGATTCACGACTGCCGAAGCGCCTTCCAGCGCTGGAATCGGAGCGTCGGCGCGACTCGGATCCCAGGCCGCAGCGCGGCCGACGCCGACGTGGCGGGACGGCTCCCGCGTGAGGATCACCACGTCCTTCCCAGCATCGGCGAGCGACGCAGCCAGCGCTTGCCCGATGAGCCCGCTCCCTCCCGCGATGACGATGGGGCCGCCGGTCATGGCGTCAGCTTATCGCCCGGCGGGCGGGGGTGACCGCCGCAGGCGCAACACCAGGGCCGGCCCATGAAGGCCGGCCCGGGTCCTCGTCGAAATCCATCTCCGCCAAGCCCCTCTTGGAGGGCCTTGTACTGGCTGTACGCGCAAAATCGCCGGCGGTTCGCCGGAAGAGGTGAGAAATTTCTCAAAGACCTATTTTCCGCGCTCCACGGAGAAGCGGGCAAGCCCTGCCAGCCCCGCCGAAAGCGCTCCGAGCGGCACCACGGCTGCCACCGCCTGCTCCGCCTGTTCCCGCGCCGACTGACGTGCGCCCTCGACGCCAAGCAGCGCCGGATAGGTGTTCTTCCCGGCGGCGGTGTCCTTCCCGGTGGCCTTTCCGGTCGCCTCCGCCGAGGCGGTCACGTCCAGCAGGTCGTCGGCGATCTGAAAAGCCAGACCGAGATGACGGCCGTACCGGGTTATCGCGTCGAGATGCTCCCCTTCGGCGCCGGCGACGAGGGCTCCCATGCGGCAGGCGCAGGTGATGAGCGCGCCGGTCTTTCGGCGGTGGACATTCTGAAGCGCTTCCAGGGCCAGCGCCTGGTTCTCTGCCGCGATGTCGAGCACCTGCCCGCCGATCATGCCCACCGGCCCGGCGGCGCGGGCCAGTTCGGTCGTGAGTGCCAGGCCGAGGGAGGGCGCCCCGGCATACTCCGCCGCGAGGACTTCGAAGGCGAGCGTGGTCATGGCGTCGCCGGCGAGAATGGCCATCGCTTCGCCGAAGACCTTGTGGTTGGTCGGCCGCCCGCGGCGCAGGTCGTCGTCGTCCATCGCCGGCAGGTCGTCGTGGACCAGGCTGAACGTATGGATCAGTTCGACCGCGGCGGCCGCGGGAAGCGCGTCACCTTCGTCGGCGCCGAGGGCGCTCGCTGTTTCGAGCACCAGGGCCGGCCGGAGCCGCTTTCCGCCGGCCATGAGTGAGTAGGTGATCGCCTCCGCCAACCGCGGCGGAACGTCGCTGAAGCCGGCGACCCGGGGAAGCCGATCGCGCAGGTAGGCCTCCGTCGCCTTAGCGTGCCGGTTCAGGAGCTGTTTGACGTCTGTCGACAAGGCGCCCTCCGCGTTGCCGCCGCGTGCTATGGCTGGTCCGCTTCCGGAGTTGCGTCGAGCCGGCCATCCTTGCCGCGCGTGAGCCGCTCGATCTGCTTCTCGGCGGTGTCGAGACGGGTCTGGCAGTGCTGGATGAGGAAGGTTCCGCGCTCGTAGAGGCGAAGCGACTCGTCGAGTGAGACCTGCCCCGACTCCATGCGTCCGACGATCTCCTCGAGTTCCCCGAGGGCGGCCTCGAACGTCTGAGGTTGCTCCTGCGCCCCCGGGGGCCCCTCCTGCGGTTTCCTGGCCATGCCCGAAGCATAGCGGAGACGACCGGCAGAAACGCTCCTCACAGCGGGGCCGCCTGCGGTGGACAAGCTGGCGCCGGTGGCGGAGGGCGGGCCGCGGCGCGAACCTTCCGCGGTTGTCATCGTGTAGTTAACAGGTGGTAACCTGCGGGATCGGAGGCGGCGGTTATCGGCAGATTTGGCCCGCAAAGGGCGATAGCAAGGTTGCGGCGGATGGCTATAAGATGCGCGACCGCGAGGAATGCCGGCATTGGTGAAGGCGTGCGGGTGCGCAGTTCGATAACCTGCGAAACACCCGGCTGGCGAAGCCTGCGGCCCTGATGGGCCGATGTCGGCATTACGGTGCGCCACTGGCTCGCCGCGGCGGGCGCAACGCCTGTCGCTGCGGTTGCCGCCGTCCTGTTGTTTCCCCGCCCGCTCAGTCCGAAGGTATCAGTACATGGCTCAATCTCGCCCCCCTAACGGCAACTCCGGCCCTCCAGGCAACGGCGCCAATGAAGCCGGTCAACCCGCGCCCGGCGGCGGTGGCGGCGGCGGCGGCGGATTCCGCGGCCGGCGCGTCACGACGTGCAGCTTCTGCGGCAAGAGCAGCCGCGACGTGGGGCCGATGGTCGAGGGGCCCAACGACGTCTACATCTGCGCCAACTGCGTCGACCTGGCGCACAACATCATCCGGCAGGAGAAGCGCAAGCTCGCCACGCAGCGCCCGCTCTTCGACCGCATTCCCACCCCGCGGCAGATCAAGGAACACCTCGATCAGTTCGTGGTCGGGCAGACGACGCCCAAGCGCAGCCTGAGCGTCGCGGTGCACAACCACTACAAGCGCCTGAGCGCGATCCAGTCGGACGAGGCGGCCAAGGAGACGCAGGAAGGGGCCGCCCCGCGTGACGAGGCTCGAAGCATCGAGCTCGACAAGAGCAACGTGCTGCTGATCGGCTCGACCGGCAGCGGCAAGACGCTCATGGCGCGCACGCTGGCCCGTGTGCTCAATGTCCCCTTCGCCATCGGCGACGCCACCACCCTCACCGAGGCCGGCTATGTCGGCGAGGACGTGGAGAACATCCTGCTCCGCCTGCTCCAGGCGGCCGACTATGACCTCGAAGCCGCCCAGCGCGGGATCATTTACATCGACGAGATCGACAAGATCGGCAAAACGCAGGCGAACGTCAGCATCACGCGCGACGTGAGCGGCGAGGGCGTGCAGCAGGCCCTGCTGAAGATGCTCGAGGGCACGGTCGCCAACATCCCCCCGCAGGGAGGGCGCAAGCACCCGGAGCAGCAGTACATCCAGATGGACACGAGCCAGATCCTGTTCATCTGCGGCGGAAGCTTCGTCGGGCTTGAGGAGATCATCCGCCGTCGCCTCGGCAAGCGGAAGATCGGCTTCACCAACGAAGGCGGCGGCATCGAGAGCACGGTCGAGCGTGGCCGCATTCTCGCGCAGGTGCAGCCGGAGGATCTCGTCGAGTTCGGGATGATTCCGGAGTTCGTCGGTCGTCTCCCGGTGTGCGCGACGCTCGAGCCGCTGGACGTGGACGCGCTGGTGAACATCCTGACGGAGCCGCGAAACGCGATCGTAAAGCAGTACCAGCGTTTCTTCGAGATGGAAGGAAGCACGCTGGAGTTCACCCCCGGCGCCCTGCGCCTGATTGCCGAGCGCGCCCTGAAGCGCGAGACCGGCGCCCGCGCCCTCCGCGCGGTGTGCGAGGAGGTCATGATCGACATCATGTTCGACCTCCCCGAGGCGGCCGCCGGGCACTACGTGGTGAACGAGGCGGTGGTCGAGGGCCACGGCCACGTGTTCGGCCCCACCGTGAAGAAGCGCAAGAGCGCCTGATCGCTCCCGACCGGGAGCGAAGCGCAAGAAAAGAAGACGGGCGGCCGGCCGGCGGCTGCCGGGCGGGGGGGGTGTT
>JAEZED010000084.1 GCA_023417885.1 Planctomycetota bacterium | reverse complement strand
CGGGACGAGCGCCTGCCGGAGATCCTGGCGGCCGTCGAGCGCCTGGTGGAGATCCTCCTGTGGCTGGCGGGCGAGCGCGCCGCCCGCGGGCTGGCGCGCGTGGTGGGGGCGGCCGTGCGCGACGGATCGATGCCGGTGCTGCTGGATGGGCTCCGTCGGTCGCCCGCGCGGGCGGAGGCGATTCGCAAGCTCGACATCATGCTGAGCGCAGCGGGCATGCTGGCGGCGGCCTGGCGTCGGAAGCTGGATGTCCATCAGCGCAAGGGGGGCGAGGCGGCGCCCGCCGTCTGTGAGTTGCGCGACCGCGCCGGCACGCTCGAGGCGGTGCTGCGGGTGCGGCAGGCGCTGGCGGACCAGCCGCCGGTGCTTGCGGCGGCGATGGACGTGCTGCTGGAGGCGGGGGCGGAACCGGTAGCAGCGCTGGCGGCCCTGCGCAAGCAGACGGACGCCGCGGAGATCCGTCGCCGGCTGGTGGCGACGCCGGAGCTCCAGGCGGCCGACGCGAAGCGCCTTCGCGACGCGTTCGACCAGTACCGCCGGCTCCAGTCGGAGAAGTTCACGGCGGTGCGCGACGCGATCGTGCACGCGTGGTCGCAGCGGCAGAAGTCGCGCCTGCTCGCGGCGACGGGAACGCGGCTGAGCGGGGTGGGCGCCGATCTCCGGCGTCGGCTGGTGATCCGGGGCAAGCGGATGATGCGCCTGCGGCAGATGGTGCGCGCCGGCCACGGCACAGAGGGGGGCGATCCGCTCTTTGACCTGTGCCCCGTGTGGATGGCAAGCCCGGAGACGGTGGCGCAGGTCTTCTCGCGCGAGCCGGTGTTCGACGTGGTGGTCTTCGACGAGGCGAGCCAGGTCCGGCTGGAGGAGTCGCTCCCGGTGCTGACGCGGGCGCGGCGCGTGGTGATCGCGGGCGACCCGAAGCAGCTTCCGCCGACGCGCTTCTTCGAGACGACCTTCACGACGAGCCAGGACCAGGAGGCGGAGACCGACCAGGAGCTTTTCGAGCAGCAGCAGAGCGAGACGGAGGACCTGCTCGGGGCGGCGCTGGGGCTGGACATCCAGCAGTGCTTCCTCGACGTGCACTACCGCAGCCGCAACGCGGACCTGATCGGCTTCAGCAACGAGCAGTTCTACGGCGCGCGGCTCCAGCCGATCCCCGGCCACCCGAAGAACCGCACGCCATACGCGCCGGTGCGGCTGTACGCGGTCGAGGGAATCTACGAAGACCGCCAGAACGAGGCGGAGGCGGAGCAGGTGGTGCGCATCGTGCGCGACCTGCTGAAGTGGAGCGAGCCGCCGAGCATCGGGATCGCCTGCTTCAATCTTCCGCAGCGCGACCTGATCCTGGAGAAGCTGGACGAGGCGGCCGCCGGCGACGCGGGCCTCGCGCGCCGGCTGGCGCAGGCGCGCGAGCGGCGCGGGGAGGGAAGCTTCGAGGGGCTGTTCGTCAAGAACCTGGAGAACGTGCAGGGGGACGAGCGCGACCACATCATCATCAGCACGACCTACGGCCCCTCGGCGGAGGGAAAGTTCCGGCGCAACTTCGGACCGGTGAGCCAGGCCGGCGGCGGACGGCGGCTGAACGTGCTTGTCACCCGGGCACGGCAGGAGATCCACGTCGTCACGAGCATCCCGCCGTCAGAGTACCGGCAGCTTCCGGCGGTGCCGGAAGGGCAGCAGCCGACGGGGCGGTGGCTCCTGTACGCCTACCTCCAGTACGCGGAGCAGTTGCAGGACGTCTACGAGCGGCCAGCCACGGGCGACGGCGAGGTTGTCGCCGAGAATGCACCCGAGCCTGATGCCGCCGACGCTGACGTTCCCGAGACGGATGGCGAAGCTGAGACCGAGCCGGCGAGCGAGGCGGACGAGGCGCCCGACGGAAGCGAACAGCAGGAGGTGGAGCAAACCGAGGATGCGATGGTTGAATCCGCCGCGGAAGCGCCGGCCGATGGGGAGGCCGTGCAAGCCGATGCAAAGGCCGAGGAAGCCACGGCGGCGGGCGACGGGCCGGCCGACGATGCGGTGGAGGAGTCAGGCGTTGCGATGCCCGTTGCGCCGGCGGCGGAGGTGCGTGTTCTTCCGACGCAGGCGCCCAGTCTCTTCGCGGAGGCGTTCGCCACGACCCTGATGCGCAAGGGAATCGGCAGCGAGGTCTACTGGGGTAATGAAGGGTTCGGTATCGACGTCGTCCTGAAGGACGCCGCCGCGCGCGACGGCGGGGCGACCGTGGCGGTGCTGTGCGACCTGACGCGCTTCGCCGGCACGGACGATCCCGTGGAGTGGGAGGCGTTCCGGACGCTGGTGCACGAGTCGCAGGGTTGGCCGCTGGTGCGCGCATGGACACCACACGTCTTCCGCGACCCCGCGGGCGTGCTGAAGAGCGTCGCCGAAGCGCACGGCCAGGCGCTGGCGACGGCGGAGGCGTGATTCCCCGGCTCGCGCATCGGGGCGCACACGCTCACATCCTGATCCAGGCCTTGAGGAACCCCTCGGGCCGCTCGATCGACAACTCCAGCGCCTCGGCGAGCCGGTCGAGGGTGAAGGCGTGTGTCAGGAGCGGCTCGACCGCCAGCCGCCCGTCCGCGACCATCTCCACGGCGCTGCGCATGCCGTTGACGCAGGTCTCCGGCCGGTGCTCGTGGGCGTTGATCACATCGAGTCCCTTCAGGTTCCACTGCCGCATGTTCACGGTGCGCGCGCCGTCCTGGTGAAACCCCGCGATCACGAGGCGGCCGTGCTCGCGCACGAGTTCGCTCGCCACGTCCAGCGGCCACTGCCTGCCGACGCACTCGATAACGACGTCCGCGCCCCCGGGCCCGAGGTGGCCCCCTTCGCGCTTGCACGCCTCGACGATGCGCCACTGGTCGTCCATCACCTCAGTGGTCGCGCCGACGGCGCTTGCGAAGCGCAGCGCGGAGGGACGGCGGGTCATCGCCACCACGCGGGCGCCGGCGTCGATCGCCAGGCGGCAGAGCAGCGCCCCGAGGAACCCGATCCCCACGACCGCCACCGTGGCGTCGCGATGCACGCCGCTGCGCCGGAAGATGTTGATCGCCGCCGCCAGCGGCTCGCCGGGGAAGGGCCGGTCGCCGAGCATCTTCGGGAGCTTCACGACGTGTCGCGCCTCGGCGGTGTCATAATCGGCGAAGGCGCGGTGGCTGAGCATGCCGACGCGGTCTCCCGGCTGGAAGCCGGTGACGCCACGGCCAACGGCGTCGACCGTGCCCCAGGCCTCATGTCCGAGCTCGCCGGGGGTCATCGGGTACCTGAAGTCCTCACGGCCTTCGTAGGGCGGGATGTTGCTGGCGCAGACGCCGCACCCCTCCACCTTCACGCGCACCTCCCCCTCGTTCGGGTCCGGAACGGGGGCATCGACGATCTCGATCCTCCGCGGCTCCACGAGGCGCGCCGCTCTCATCTGTCCGGGCGACGTGTTCATTTCGTTCCGAGCGTACCGCGGCGGTGGCGTTCGCGGGAGGTCCGCTTCATCCCGACGCGACAAACCAAGCCACCGCCGGTACGAAGCCGGCGGTGGGGCGGGAATTGACTGTCACGGTCGCTCAATCGCGCTCGATGCGGATCGCGTCGAGCCCGATGAACGCCTTTGCGCCGGTGGCCGCCGGGTTGGCGCCGACGAGTTCGAAGCGGAGCGTCGATTGCGGGCCCTTCGGCGTGAACGGCCCGACGCGCACGGGCTCCGACGGTTCGACCTTGCTCGAGTAGAGGTCGATCGGCTCACCCACGGGCTCGCCATCCATGTGGAGCTGCACGATCCCGTAGTCGGGCGCCTTCGTCAGCCAGAGCACGAGGTGCTGCGCGCCTTGATCGGGCGTGGGAATCTGCACGTCGATCCACTGCCCGACCTCGCGCGGGCGCATCCACAGGTGACGCCCCTCGCTCCAGTCTCCCTCGAACGCGCCGAACAGCATCTGCCGGCCTACGGGGAACTCGTCGCTCTTGCCGAGAACGTGCAGCGATTCCCCCTCGATCACGTCCGCCAGCCGGTGCATGCGCGGGAGCTGCGGGATCGCCAGGTCCATCTTCTCCTCCGCGGCGGGGCCGGTGACCCGGGCGCCGGGGCGGGCGTACCAGTAGGCGGTGGAGGCGTAGGCGACGTCCATCTCCTGCCAGTGCCAGATCTCCATGTCGAACCGGAACGCCTCGTTGAACGGGATCGCATCGAGCGCCCGCACGCGGGTGTTGGTGGTGTGGCCGAAGTTGTCCGGCCCGTCGCATCGCGGCTGCGCGTGGAAGGGGGCGGTGAAGAGGTCGGGCCAGCACCAGGCGTAGCCGTAGTAGTCCTCGGTGCCGGTGCCGAAGTGGGAGGGAAACCGCTCGTTGTCGACAAAGACCTTCTCGTCCCCCTCGCCCCACCAGGCGGGCGTGGGGTTGGCAATGGCTAGGGTGTCGCCGACGTAGACGCCTTGGCCCTCGACGGTGAGGTAGTTGAAGTCCTGCCGCGGTCGCGTGTGGATGTCGCGCTCCTGCCGGAAGTTGGCCCGGAAGTACATGGAGCGGTCGTCCCATTCCCAGTCGGTGGCGGTGCAGCCGACCGAGACGGTGGCAGGCACGTCGCCGCGATTGTCGATGGTTATGGTCATCGACTCCCGGAACGGCATGACCCAGCGGCAGGTCATGGTGCCGTCCTCGCTGATGGTGCGATACCACCCTTCGAACGGGTTGAGCCCGACGCCGCTGCCGAAGAAGTCGCCGAGGGGCGCGCGCACCAGCTCTCCCTGGTCGTCCGCTTCGATCGTCAGCACGACCGAACGCAGCGCCTCCTCGAGTTCCTCGCCCGAGAGATTCTCAACCTTGACGCTCAACTCCCGCAGCGCCATCGGACCCGCACCCACGCCCTGGGTGATCCGTGCCCCGGGGGTCAGGATGCTGCGGGAGTTGGAGCGTGACATTCCCCGGTTCCCTCCGGCGGGAAGCACCTCGCCGGGATTCGAAAGCCGCTCCTGCGCCTGCGCGATGGCCTCGCGCTCGGCCTGGAAGTCGCCGACCTCGAATGACTCCACGCGCGTGCCCTCGTCGTAGCTCCGGTGATTGATGATGTAGTAGACGCGGTTATCCGGGTCACCGTCCAGCGTCACCTTGCACGACTCGGCGTACGGGATCGGCAGGTAGAGGTTGTGCCCGCGCGACCGCACCGCCGAAAGCGGCGGGGCGACGGGGCCGCTTCCGTCCGTCAATGCCTTGAAACTCTCCTCGATCACCGGCTCCTCCGCGCCGTCGAGATACACGCGCAGCGTGCCCCCGAGGTCGGGGTTCGCGCTCCAGATGCGCACGATCGCCCCCGGGCCGCGTACGTCCATCAGCACCTTCTCCGTGCGGCCGTCCCGCTCCTCGACGCGCACGTACTTGCCATAGTCGCCGTTGGCGAACCACCCTTCGTCCGTCTGCGCATCCGCGGGCGCCCCGTCCTCCTGGGAGCGGCGGTCGAAGCTGCTGGACTGAAGCATGCGGTATGGCTGCGCCGGCCAGCGCGCCACGGCCGAGCGATCGGTCATCTCCTCCAGCAGCGTCCGGAGCGTCACGACATCGTGCGACTGCTCCTGCTGCGCGGCGGCGACCGGCGCCGGCAGCAATGCGGCAGCCACGCCGACGGCGGAGGAGAGCAGGGCGGTGGAAGCCAGCACCGCCGCGAGGCGGCGTGGAAGACGGGCAGTGAGTGCGGGGATCATCAGGCCAACTCCGGTTTTCAGGGGCTGGGAAGAGTTACAGCGTGCGCCGCAGTTCAATGGCCCAGCCCGGACGAGTCAAGTCCGAGCGCCGCCGAATGCACGACGGGCGCCCCGGGGAGGGGGGGGGCGGGGGGGGGGGGGAGGGGGG
>JAEZED010000069.1 GCA_023417885.1 Planctomycetota bacterium | reverse complement strand
GTCCTCGGCCCGGTCCGGGGCGCGGGCGATCGGCTCGAGCCAGGCGATGTACGCGTCCTGGTCCCGCGGCGGCGTGCCGAGGATCGAGTGCCAGATCTCCGCCAGCTCCAGCTTGTACGTCCAGCTGTAGTTGTCCAGGTACTCGCCGACCTTGTGGAAGTAGATCCACCCGAGCTGCTGGTAGAGCGCCAGCGCGTTCGGGTTGGCGTCGATCCCGCCGCCGCGCCGCTGGAGCAGGTCGATGCCGCTCTTGACCCACATCCACCGCTCCTCTGGCGTGTGGGTCGCGACGCTGATGTTGTAGGCCTGGTTCCAGCTCACGAACTCCCAGACGCGCGGGTAGCGCGGCTGCAGCTTCGTGATCAGCTCGCCCAGCCGGATCGCCTCGTAGTACTTCCCCTCGTTCTTCAGGTTCTCCGCTCGCTGCCAGAGGAAGTTGATCGCCAGGCCGCGGAAGGTGCCAAGCGCCGCCTGCGCCACCGCCATGTCGGCCGGCAGGTCGTAGACCGTGTCGCTCACCGTGAGGTTCTGCTCGCGCCGCTCGTGGTTGATGCGAGGCGTCAGCGCGCCGGCGAAGCCAAGCCCGCCCAGGAAGACGGCGACGCCCAGCAGGATGATCAATGAGTTCTTCATGGCGTCACCTGATGGTACGGACGGGGCTTCCGGGGGTTTGGCTCAGACCTGCACGCGCGCGATCTCCCGGCGCGTGAACAGGTATCCGCCCACGAGGACGAGGATGCCCATCCAGACGATGCCCACCCACAGAACCTGGTAAAGCACCGCCCCCGGGCTGATGAAACGCCCCTCGACGAGCAGCGAGGACACAGGAATGGCGCTGAACCGCGACAGCAGCGAGGCGATGAACTGAACCAGCGGCAGGATGAAGTTGTGCAGCGGCGCATCCACCGCCGCCACCTCCATCGGCACCCGCATCGACAGCGTTTCCTGAAGCCAGCGCCCGCCGGCGGCGAGAAGCCAGAAGCTCAGGCCGAACGTCGCCGCGACCGGGAACGACCAGAGCGCGCCCGCGATCACGCCGAGCATCGCCAGGAAGGCCAGGCGCACGAGGTTGATCAACGAGGCGCGCACCACGTTCCCGGCGAAGCCGCCCTCCACGTGGTAGATCTGCATCCACGTGTCCGGGTCGAACTGGAGGGTCCGCTGGCGGCCCAGCGAGTCCACGTAGCGGTTGCTGATCTCGATCTTCAGCACCCCGTTGTCGTCGACGTAGTTGGCGGGCAGGTCGAGCGTCTGGACGCGATCCACCGTGAACGCCAGCGGCCCGCCGATGCTCTGCCCGTTGAGGCGCAGGTCGAACGCGCCGCCGACGTCGCCGTAGGTGTTGATCCCGCTCACCTTGAATCGCCACTGGAGCAGCCCCGGCTGGATGTCGAAGCCGA
This sequence comes from Planctomycetota bacterium, assembly GCA_023417885.1. Lineage (GTDB taxonomy): Bacteria > Planctomycetota > Phycisphaerae > Tepidisphaerales > Tepidisphaeraceae > JAEZED01. Next base: position 87,019 of record JAEZED010000069.1, on the reverse strand, counting down.
TGAGCGCCGCGTACGGCGCGACCGTGGCGAGCGTCACCTGCTCCGGCAGCATCTGCATGCCGGTCTGCTGGCTGATCTGCGCGGCGATCGGCTCGCGCAGCTCGCGGATCTGCTCCTCCAGGCGCTCCGCCGAGCGCTTCGCGTCGCGCAGGCCGGTGAAGACGTACTCCTTGCGCTCCCCGAACGGAATGCTCAGGAAGTTGCTCCGCTCCTCCAGCTCGATGTCGTAGAGCAGGTCCGAGGCGCCGCGCTGGGCAACGAGGTCGGGCATGTCGCGTGCCAGCCGCTGGACGCGCTCGAGCGCAACCTGCTGGAACGGCACCGTCGGCTGCGGCAGCGACTCGCCGCGCGCCACGAGCACGTGCTGGTTGACCGCCGCGGCGTCGGCGGCGTCCTTGGCATAGCTGGTTCCCAGCCAGAGCCGACAGACGCCCATGACGATGACCGTCTGCACCGCGAGGATCACCGTCATCATCCCCACCACGCCGATCCATTTGCCCAGCAGGTAGGTGATCCGGCTGATCGGCTTCACGAAGACGTCGCCCGTCCGCCGCACGTAGATGTCCTGGCTCACGCTGTGGGCGCTGAACAGGATCGTCACCGCCCCCAGCAGCAGCGTCGTCGCCATCGCGCTGAATGACAGGAAGCTCTGGATCTGGTAGCGAAGCGGCTGCCGCACGTCGTCCGGGGCGGCGGCGGAGCTGTAAGGCCAAACCGCCAGGAACACCAGCAGCGTGGCCAGGAGCACGAGCACCGTCTTGTTGCGGATCGCCTCGTCCAGCACCGACCGCGCCACCGCGAGCGGGCCGTAGCCGAAGCGCAGCACGAAGCGCAGCAGCGCCATGCCCGCAAACGTCAGCCAGCCTCCCACGAACAGGACGAGGATCGCCCCCGTCAGCGGCGCGATCGGGCGGGTCCCCCCGGTCCAGACCCTGTCGATCCAGCGGTGCGGCCAGTCGAACCAGCGATCAAGGTCGGCCCGCGCCTCGGCCAGCCCGGCGACCACGATCACGATCAGCGAGGTGATCGCAAGGCCGATCAGCCAGGGCATGCTGCGACGGAACAGGTAGGCGGCGCGGCCGAGACGCACGCGTCGCTGCTGCCGCCTCTTGAGAATGTCGTTGAAGGCGTGGGTCATGCGCTGGCGGTCGGGAGACGCGTTCGCGCGGCGGGGCGGCTACTTACGCCCGCCGGTCAGGTCGCTCAGGAAGGCGTCGTCCGCATCCTGCTCGCCTGCAGGTGGAGCGGGCGCGGGGCGCGCCTCTGCGGGCTTCGCCTGGAGGTCGGCCGGCGGCGCCTTGGCGGGCCGGGGGCGCTCGGCGTCGCTGGACGCAGGCGCGGGGGCGGCGCCCGCCATCTGCTCCAGGATGTCCTGGTCCGGCTTCTGCGCCTCGGGAACGGCAGCGTCCTCCGCGGGCAAGGGCGCCGGCTGCGGCGCGGCTGAGAGCTGTTCCAGCAGCGCTTCCCCCTCGGCCTGCTCGACGGCGAGGAAGCCGGCGACATCGCCCCCGACGCCGGCGCCGGTCGTCGCCTCGCCGGCGGCGGTGGCGCGCTCGATCACATCGAGGAAGAGCGTTTCCAGTCGCTGACGGGGGACGTGCACGTCGGCGATGTGCTTCCCCTCGCTGGAGAGGATCTGCTCGATGCGCTCGACCGTCTCGCGGCTGATCGGCTCGCCTGCCTCCACCTCGATTGCCTGCCGGCCATCGAGCGTGAGCAGGTCGTCGACCGTTCCCTCGGCGCGTACCTTGCCGCCGTACATGATGATCAGGCGGTCGCACACGTCCTCGACCTCACCGAGCAGGTGGGTGCAGAGGACGATCGTCTTTCCGCGATTCTTGAGCGTGAGAATGAGATCCTTGATCTGCCGCGTGGCGATCGGATCCATGCCAGTCGTGGGCTCGTCGAGGATGAGCAGGTCCGGATCGTTGATCAGCGCCTGGGCCAGGCCCACGCGCCGCTGCATTCCCTTGGAGTATTCCCCCGTCGGGCGAAACCGCGCGGCGGAGAGGCCGACCATCTCCAGCAGGGCATCGATGCGCCCCTTGCGCTCCGGCTTGGGGATGTGGAAGAGCCGCGCGTAGAAGTCGAGCGTCTCCTCTGCGTTGAGGAAGCGGTAGGGATGCGACTCCTCGGGAAGGTAGCCGACCCGCTCCTTCAGCTTCACGTCGGTCGGACGCTTGCCGAGCACCGCGATCTGCCCGCTCGTCGGGTGCAGCAGGCCCAGCAGCATCTTGATCGTCGTCGACTTCCCGCTGCCGTTGGGGCCCAGCAGGCCGATCACTTCGCCCCGGCGCACGGACAGATCCATGTCCTGCACGGCCTTGACGCGCGGGCGCAGCCAGAAGTCCTTGAACGTCTTGTTGACGCCCCGCATCTCCAGGATGACATCTCGCGATTGGGCCATGGGGTGGATCGGTGTGTGGAAGTGTGGCGCCACGTGTCGCGGGCCACCGGGATTATTGGCGCGCCGCTAGCGCCCGCCCGCGTCGCCCCGGCCGCGCTCGCCGCGCTGCTCCCGGGCACGCGCCTCCTCCTCGAGCGCCACCTCGGGATCGCGATTGAGCTGCAGGCGAAGTTGGCTGCCGGGCAGGACAACGGTCGTCTGCACGTCCTCCCCGCTCCAGATCGCCCGCAGTGCATTCGCGAAGAGGCTGCTCCGCACCAATTCCGGCTTCTGGCGGTACGTGGCGAGCAGCCCCTCGAACTGGTCCGCCTCCGACTCAAGCTGCGTCACGTAGGAGCTGGCGCTGGCGGAGGCGTTGGCGATCAGGCTGCCCGCCGAGCCGCCGAGCCGGGCGCTGGCGTACTGCTCAGCCATTTCCTGGAGGTTCGCCCGCTGCGGGTTCTCCTCCGGCAGGGCGGCGGCAAGCGACGTAAGCACCGGGCCAAGCTCCTCGCCGGCAAATGTCGCATCCAGCGCCGCCTGGGCCGCCTCGTAAAGCTCGGGGCTCGACTCCCGCAGGCGGCCGGCCTCCTCGTAGACGTCGATCACCGCCAGCACGGCCTCCCATGCCGGGCCCGCGCTGCCGATCATCCGCTGGTTCCGCTCCGTCTCGGCTTCGCTCAGCATCTGCCCGGCACGCTGGATCTCAACCTGCACCGCGGACATCTGGCCGCGCACCGCCGACATCACGGCCGCTTCGGTCCGGGCGACGGTCTCGATCGTGATTCCGCTTCCCAGTTCATCCAGCACCCGTTGGGCCGCGGCGCGAATTTGATCCTCTTCAGTGCCCGGCGCGTCACCGGCCGGCGCGTCGGCCTGGTCGCCCTGGGGCTCCGTGTCTTCGCCCGCGGGCTCCTGTGCCTCGGCATCAGCGGGTTGCGCAGCTGCCCCGGCATCGGTTTCCTCTCCGGTGGCGGGCTGGTCTGCCTCGTTGGATGGCTCGCCGGCCTCCTCGGGCGTTGCGGCAGGTGTTGTCGCTGCGGCCGAAGTGGTTCCGCGACCACCTTGCAGGAATCGGTCCAGGGGGGTCGCGGCCACGTCCGCGACGATCGCCCGTTCCACCGCGTTCTCCACGAGCAGATCGGCGGCGGCGAAGAGGCGCGACGGATCGTTGGTGGCCGGATCGAGGTGCGCGACGCTGGCGACGTTGCGCACGAAGGTGGCCGCGTTGGCCGGCTGAACGCGGTACGACACCCGGTACCGGGCGTGCACGATCGCCTTGTCGGCGGTGAGCAGCGCGCCGTCGAGCTCCGGATCGAGCCCACCCGGGTCGGTCAACTCGCTCAGCGGCTGCCGCGACGTGCGGGCGGCTGCGAAGACGAAGCTGTCGGACAACTCCAGTTCGCGCGTGGTCGTCGGAATGCGGTAAACCTGCCCGATCGGCGCCGGCCAACGGAAGTAGGGGCCTCCCTCGGCCGTCAGCACTTCGCTCTCGTCGGACGGGACGATCTTCCCGAACCGCGTCCGCACCGCCACCTCGTCGGGGGCGACCGTGAAGAAGCCGCTGAACAGGAAGACCACGATCAGCAGCACCATCACGATGCGAAGCACCGCAAAGCTCACCGCCAGTGCGCCCGCGAGTGACGCGTTGGCTGCGTCGTACTGGTCGGCCGACGCCGGCTCGCCGTCGTCCGGTGCGTCCATCGGCGCCGGGGCTACCGGCTCCAACTCGCTCAGCGGTTCAGGATTTGGTGTTTGATCCGGCATGGTCGTGGTTCGGTGCGTGTTGGCGGCGTCTGGCTGGGCATGGCGGCGGATCAGTCGTTCGGAAGCGCCTGCGCCTGGTCGCGGTCCTGGGCGGCGGCGTCCTGCGTGCCGGCGGTCGGGGTGGCGCCCGGAACCGGCAGGCTCTCGGGCTGCTGCTGGCGCAGCAGGTCGAACGGAGGCATGCTCGTGTCGAGGACGAAGGTCGTCCGGCGACCGAGGATCTGCTCCAGCGCCTGGAGCTGCTGAAGGTAGATCGCGAACTCTTCGTCCTCGGCGAAGCGGGCCATGATCTCGCCGGCGCGCTGGCGCCCCTCGGCGATGATCTGCCGGGCCGCGGCATCGGCGAACGTCTCGATGAGCTGTGCCTGCGTCTGGGCGCCCTCGCGAAGCGTCTGGCTCTCCTCGTCCCCGCGGCTGCGGTAGGAGGCGGCGAGCCGGGCCCGCTCGGCCCGCATGCGCTCCGCGACGACCTCGCTGACGCGGGCGGGGAGCATCAGCCGGTTGATGCCGACGTCCTCGATCACGATGCCGATGTCCATGGAGGCCAGGTCCTCCTGAACGCGGTTCTTGATGTCCTGCTCGAGATCCTCCAGCCGAAGCTGCTGCGGATCGCTGCTGGTGAGCTGGTCGAACGTGTACTTCCCGAAGCTGCCGCGGGCGTCCTGGATGCGCAGGTTGAGCGCCTCGCGCGCCTCGGCGGTCGTGCTCACGCGCTGGTAGAACTTCAGCGGGTCGCTGATGCGCCAGGCGACATAGGTGTTGACCGTGATCGTCTGGTTGTCCGCCAGCTGCTGCTGCTCCAGCACATTCTCCAACACCTGGAGCCGCGTGTCGTACTTGCGCGCCACCCGCGAGATGGGCCACGGCCACTTGAAGTGGAGGCCCGCCTGGTCGCCCGGGCTGCCCGTCTGGTCAGGCGCGTTGACGACGCTCCCCGGGCCCACCCGGCCCAGAGTCGTGACGATGGCGGTCTCGTTGAAGCGCACGGTGAAGGTCACCATGTAGCCCAGCAGGGCCAGCAGGATGGCTCCGGCGACGATGAGGTTGACCGTTCGTTTCATTGTCCGTCTGGTCCTGTTGCGTATTCCGTCTCTGGTTCGCCCCGATCAAGCCCCACGCGCGCTTATTCCTCGGGAATGTCGCGCTGCGGCACCGTCAGGCCCGTGAAGGCGTCGATCGTGGCTCGCAGGTCGAGGTCGATCAGCGGGTTGGCGTCGTCGTTCAGCAGCATGTACTTGCGCTTGTCAGCCATCGTCTGGCCCAGGATCTCCAGGTACCGGCGGTGCCAGTAGTAACGCGGCGCCTGTCGATATGCCTCGTACTCCACGGGCTGCACCGCCGCCTCCGCGAGGGCGCCGTTCTCCGCTTCCCAGCGCTGCTGCCGGGCGGAAAGCAGTTGCCGCGCCGCCGCCCCGCCTGCCTGTTGGATCAGCCGCTCCAGCTCCGCCTGCTGCGCCACGACCTGCGCCTCCAGCTCCTCGACCTGCTCCGGCGTCGCCGCCGGCTGGGTCTGCTGACGCATGCGCTGGAGCTGCTGGCGCAGCGACTCCAGCCGGCGATGTTCCGCGACGATCCGCTGCGCGGCAGCCACGCTCCCGGCGGCCTCCGTCAGCAGACGCGTCTGTTCCTGCCGACCCTGCTCCACCACCTGGAGCCCCGCCTGCACCGCGGCGGCGGCGAGGTTGAACTCCTCCGCCACGGCCTGCGGGGGATGGACGCTCACCAGGCCCACCCAGAGGATCTGGATCCCCAGGCGCTCGCGCTCCACCGCTTCCTTCAGGCGCGTCTCGATCGCCCGGCCGATCGTCGGGCGCTGCACGCCGATCACCGCGTCGATGTCATGCTTCAGCAGCTCGCGCGTGACGGCGGCGTTGGCCAGTTGACGAAGCCGCTGCTCCGGGTTGGCGGCGCTGGTCGCATATTGGATCAGCTGCTCGGGGTTGATCTTCCACTGGACGAGCACGTCCGCCGCGGCGAGGCCGACGGACGGGGCGTCCGCCAGGGCGGCGGCATCGACCGGGGCGTCCGGGACCTCGACCGACATCATCGCGGCGCCGCCCCCGCCCGAGCGAAGGCCCGTCGGTAGGCGGGGCACGTTGCGAAGCTCCTCGGGGTCGAACTGGTCACGCACGCCGCCGCGCGACGTGCCGCCGGCGACGAGAAGCAGCTCCTCGGCGCCGGCATGCTGGTTCGTCCAGAGCAGGGCGGCCTCCGGGTGGAAGTCGTCGTGTGAGCCGACCACCATCTCCTCCACGCGCGTCACCTCGTACTTGTCCACCATCGCCAGCGGCCAGGGCCACTTCAGGTGCACGCCGGGCTCCAGCGGCTCCTGCTGAAGGTTGCCCAGGCTCGTCTTCAGCGCCAGTTCGTGCGGCTCCACGATCACCACGCTCGAAAGCAGCACCAGCACGCCCACGCCGAACAGCACGAGCCAGCCGAAGCTGCGCGACAGGAGCCGCCAGAACCAGCTGCGCGTGATCTCGAAGCCGAACTGGTAGTTCACCGCCTCGTTCAGGCTCTGGACGACGTCGCCCGGGCTCGCCAGCAGGCTCAGCAGTCGCGAGTCGAACGCTGGGCGCGGCGCCTCGCCGGCGCTCTTGGGCCGGTAAAGGTCGAGCACCACGTTCAGCACGACCTCGACGCCGACCAGCAGCGCGAAGATCGGAACGATGTACCGCACGATCGAGTTGACCGCATCAGTCCCCAGCGCCGCGGCGCCGGAGGCCAGCGCCATCAGCGCGAAGATGTAGACCGTGCCGATGAGATAGGTCGCCCCGCCGCGAAGAATCGCCCACGCGGGGCTCGCGCTCATCCCCAGCAGGTATCGACCGAGCACGAATCCGACGAACGCGAAGCCGGCGAACAGCCCCGCGAGGTATCGGGCGTTGGCGTACTGGCTCGTCAGGTCGTATGCGCGATTCTCCAGCGCCGCCTGCGCGCCGTGATAGCCGCGCCATGCCAGCAGGACACCCAGCAGCACCGCCGCGGCGGGCAGCACCCACTTGTAGACCCGGTTCAGCCGCCGCAGGGCGGGTCGGGCATCGACCTCGCTGGCGAAGATCGTGCGGTCGATGTCCCCGGTGCGTCGGGCAGCCTCGAGCTCGAAGTCCTCGAGCGTCTTGGCGCGCCGGAAGGCGGTGGCGACCAGCGTGGCCAGCCAGGGGATGAGGCCGAGGAAGGCAAACGTGAAGACGGTGAGCAGCGGTGTGCGTCCGCCGCCGAGGTTCCAGAGGACGATGGCGACGAGGGCCAGCAGTAGCTGCATCGCCAGGCCCCACCAGGCCGCACTGGTGGCGCGCTTCTGCTGGTTCAGGTCCATTTCCGGGCGGGAAGCACCGGCACCGCTCTTGGTTTGCTTTGCCATGTAGCCGACCGTGGTCTCGTCGTGATCTCTGGGATTGCCCGAGGGAGTATGGCTCGGTTCGAACGGCTCCGCCGCGCTGAAGCGGCTGGTGGGATCCCGGCGTTATGACCGATAATCCTGATCCGGCGTCCGTCGGCGGGGAGGGGGGACGCCGCCACGTCAACGAATGTCCCTGCCGGGTCCGATCCGTGCGGGCCTCCGGGCCCGGAGGTGGAAGCCGCCTGCGGCTTCCTGGCGACCTGGAGCACCGGTTCCGATTGCGGAGCCTGCCTGACGTGCCCGGGAGGCAGTGCCCTGCCTACTAGAACGACCGCCGTCAGCGGGAGGTTCTGCCGGCATGAACACGCGACCGCCGCCGGCAGACAACCCGCGTCAAGGGGAAATTTCCCATCCGCAGAGTAGGCTGCGGCGAAATCCTAAGCAACCATTCGGAAGACGCCCGTAATCTTCCCGCTGCCGACATGAAGAGTCGTGCCGCAGACCCTGCCGAGGCCCCGGTGCCTCGCTCCGCACTGCTCGCGCGCCAGCGGCGTAGAAGCAGTTCCTCGCAAGCGATACAGAGCCCATGCCCGGCCAACTCATAGCCGTCACACGCAATACCTTCGTCGAGTCGATCAGACAGCCGTTCTACGTCGTCTGGCTGTCGGTCGTCGGCCTCCTGATCATCCTGGCCCCGTACCTCTCCGGCTACACCTTTGAGAACGACAACATCTTCGCGCTGGAGTTGGAGCTTTCGGCCCTCCTGACCGGCGGACTCATCCTGGCCGCCTTCACCGCTTCAGGCGTCATCAGCCGGGAGATCGAGAATCGCACGGCGCTCACGGTGATCAGCAAGCCGATCCCGAGGCCGGTCTTCATCATCGGGAAATACTTCGGGATCGTGGGCGCCCTGGTACTGGTCTGGTGGGTCTGGGCGTTCCTGCTCCTTCTCGTGCTGCGGCAGGGGGTCTACTCCGAAGCGTCGGTGCCCTGGGACCTGCCCGTGCTCGTTTTCGCACCGGCGGCGCTTCTGGCTGCGCTGGGAGTGGCGGTGATCAAGAACTACCTGTTTCACCAGCACTTCGGCGCCGCCTTCGCGCGCTGGCTCGCGATTCTCCTGCCGGTGGCCTACCTCATCGTGCTCTGCTTCCGAAAGGACTTCACGCCCCAGTCGCCGTTCATGGAGGGCTTCCAGCTCTGGCCGGTGTACATGGCGCAGTTCCTGATCCTCCAGGCCGTCTTCCTGTTCGCCGCCATCGCCACCGCATGCAGCACGCGACTCGGGCAGGTGCCGACCCTGGTGATCTGCGTCGTCGTCTTCCTCGTCGGGCTCAGCAGCGACTTCTACCTCGGACGGCTCGCCGCCGGGGAGAACTCGACCTGGTGGGGGAACATGCTCTACGCGGCCGTGCCGAACCTGGGCTTCCACTGGCTGGCCGACGCCCTTACCAGCGGCACGGTGCGCAATATGACCAGCGCCTACTTCCTGAGCGTGTCGCTCTACACGCTGTTCCTGATCACCGCGATCCTGGGGCTCGCCGTCGCCCTCTTCCAGACGCGTCAAGCGGCCTGACGGAGATCTGCACGCACGAAGAAAGCCGCAGGCACGGAGCCTGCGGCTTTCTCGATTCGTCTTCGGAATGTCATCAGGCCACGGCGGCGACGGGCCGAACCGGCGCCGGCGTGATCGTCTCGCGCATCGGCAGCGTCTCCTCGACGGGCGTCGCGTCCATCTCCTCGCCCTGTCGCACCAGCCGCGCGGAGTTGAAGACCACCACGATGCTCGAGAGGGCGTGCAGCACGGCCGCCGTCACTGGGTTGATGAAGCCTGCCACGGCGAGCGTGCCGAAGGTGACGATGAAGCCGACGCTGATGCCGATTCCCTGCACGATCACGACGCCGGCGTTCTTCGCCAGGCGCTGGAGGAACGGGATGCGGTCGAGCTTGTTGTTCATCAGCGCGACTTCCGCCGAGCTGATCGCCACGTCGCTGCCGGCGGCGCCCATCGCGACCGAAAGGTCGCCCGCCGCCAGCGCCGGGGCGTCGTTCACCCCGTCGCCGACGACCGCCACGATGTGCCCCTTCTCCTTGAGGCCGTCGACGACCTTGAGCTTGTCGGCCGGCAGCACCTCAGCCTGCACGTCGGTGCAGTGCGTCTCCGCGGCGACGCGGTTGGCGACGCTCCAGCGGTCACCGGAGACCATCACCACCTGCCGCACGCCTTGGGCCTTGAGCGCATCCACCGCCTCGACCGCGTCCGGCCGGACCTTGTCTTCCAGGCCGATCCATCCCAGCAGTCGCCCGCCGCGCGCCACGTAGAGCAGCGAGAAGCCCTCGGGCGCCTGGTTGGTCGCGGCGAGCGTCGTAGCAACCCCGCGCTCGGCGAGCCAGTTTTCCCGGCCGACGTGGATCAGCTCCGAACCGGAGCGGCCCACGACGCCGCGCCCGCTGACCTCCTCGAAATCGGTCACCATCTCGGCAGCGACGCGGGCCCGCGAAGCAACCTCCTGCACCGCGCGGGCGGCGGGGTGGTTGGAATTCTGCTCGACGCTCACCGCGGCCGTCAGGAGCTGCGCGGGAGTGACTCCTTCGACCGGCCCCAGCCGGGTGACGCTGAGCTTGCCGGTGGTGAGCGTGCCCGTCTTGTCGAGCACGATGGCGGACAGGTTCCGGGCGCGCTCCAGCACGCTGACGTTCTTGATCAGGATGCCCAGCCGTGCCGCGGCCGACAGGGCGGCGACCATGGCGGTCGGCGTCGCGAGAATGATGCCCGCGGGCGAGGCGATCACCAGCAGAGCGATGGCGCGGCTCATGTCCTGCGTGAAGAACAGCACGATCGCCGCGATCATCAGGACGACCGGGGTGTGGTACGACGCGTAGCTGTCTGCCAGGCGCTGCGTGGCCGTCTTGGTGTGCTCGGCGTGGGCGACGAGCTGCTGCACGCGGCCGAGGGTGGTGTCGCGCCCGGCGTGGGTGATGCGAACATCCAGCGCGCCCGACAGGTTGGTGGTGCCGCCGAAGACCTCGTCTCCTTCGCTCTTGTCCACCGGGATCGACTCGCCGGTGATGTTGGCCTGGTTGATCGTCGAGAATCCGCGGATGACGGTGCCGTCGCCCGGAAGATTGTCGCCGGGCCGGACGCGCACGACGTCTCCCGGATGCAGGTCCTTGGCGGCGATCTCCTCCTCCGAGCCGTCCTGATTCACGCGAATGGCGCGGGCGGGCGTCAGCCGCAGGAGCCGCTCGATCGTCTTGCGCGCGCCCAGGGCCGTCCGCGTCTCGATCAGGTTCGACAGGATCATGAAGAAGGCGATCGCTCCCGCCGTGAGGTACTGCTCGTTGGCAAAGGCGGCCACGACGGCCAGGGCCGCCAGCGCGTTCATCTGCGTGCGGCCGTGCCACAGGTCCTTGAAAGCGCGGTAGACGAGCGGCGCCCCGAGCGTGAGGGCGGCGATGATGGCGATGAGGGCGGCGTAGAAGTTGCGGCTGGTGACGATCGTCTCCGGGCCGTCCACCGCGGCGCTTTCCACCTCGGGAAAGACCACATACGCCACGGCGGCAACGACCAGCAGGACGCCGCCGAGGAGCGTGAGGAGGATCTGTCCACCTGCCCGACCGTCATCGTCGCGGGCGACTTCGTTGAGGGTTGACTCTGCCATGGGAATCTGATCGCTCGCTTCGTCGGTGAGGGCCGCGTGTCCACCCGGAGGGGCGGCGGCTCGAAGCGGCTGGATGGTAGGGAATGTCAGCAGCGTCCCCAAACCGTGCGGCCGACGGGCGGGTTCGGGGTGCAACGCCAATGTTACGCAGGCGATTCTGCTGCAGTTCTGGCCGAACGTGGACATCCGCGGGTCCGATTACCGGTACGCGAAACCGCTCAATGCCGGGGCATGTGCGGGTCGCTCAGGCTGAGGAGGGGATTCAGCGGCGATTGCGGCCCTTGAGGCGGCTGAGCGCCTCCTGGAATCGTGGGTCGTTTCGGATCAGGTCCTCGATCTCGCGATCGAACCTCATGAGGCGGCGGGCGGCCTGCATGTACGCCTCGTGAGCCTGCAAGGCCTCGTGATTCCGTTGCAGCGCCTCCTGCTCCATCTTCCCGAGGATGAGGCGATACTGGAGGATCTCCGTCGCCAGCCGGTTCAGCGGCTCGGACGGGACGACGCCGTTCCTGTAGTAGTCGACCAGCGCCGCCAGCTCATCCTCCGCACGCCACATGTCGGCACGGATGGCGAGATACGTGCCGTCGGCACTGAGCTGCTGCACGACCAGCTGGCGAAGCCGCTGAGATTCGAGCCGGAGGGTGACCCACTCCTGCTTGGCCTGATGTAACTCCGGGCGGGCACGCAACTCGCGCTCGATCTCGATCCGCACACGCGCAAGCTCCGCACGGCTTGCACGATCCGGCCCCGCTTGTGCCGCGGGCGCCAGGAAACCGAGTACGAACGCCAGCGTGGCGGCGACAGCAAGGGCGTACCGGATCGGGCGTGTGAACTGGTTGATTGACCTTCTTCCCATCGCCGTGTTCCCACCTTCGATGGCCGCGGCTTGAAAGACACGGCTAACTTAATCAAACTGCCCGATAACTGCCACCCCAAGGTGGGCCGTGACGTGTCGGCCTCCTGCTTTCTGCGTACATCGGCCTCCAGCCCGTTTCACTGTACCCTTGGGCCGCCGATAGCGCCGCAAGGCCCGCGCCAAACGGCTGTGAGCCGTCTCATGCCGGATCAGACAGGTCATCTCGAGCCCGGGACGCCTTCGCCGAACCCGGCGGGGCTGCCTGCCGTGCGGCCTGATCCAACGGACGGCGGGGCAGCGGAGACCGAGGGGTGGTGGCCCCGGCTCCCGGCTGATCGGGCCGAGGAGCCATTCAACAGTCCCCGCCGCTGGGCCGGAAGGCTGGCGTTTCCGCTGCTGACGCTGGGCATTCTCAGCGCCTGGCGTGGCGTGCGTGTGGCGGGGGAGGCGGAGGTGTCGGCGCTGCCGCCCTGGGGATGGTGGACGATTGCGATGCTGACGGTCGTGGCTGGATTGCTCCTGCTGCGGTTCAGGCATCGGTAGCCCGACGTACCATCCCGGCGTGGTCGGTCATCACCAGAAACACGATGTCATCGTGATCGGCGGCGGTCATGCCGGCGCCGAGGCGGCGTGGGCTGCTGCGCTGATGGGAGCCAGCGTCGCCCTGATCACGCTCGACGCCTCCAGGATCGGGCAGATGAGCTGCAACCCCGCCATCGGGGGCAGCGCCAAGGGGCAGATCGTTCGCGAAGTGGACGCCCTGGGCGGCCTCATGGGGCTGGCGGCGGACGCCGCGGGGATCCAGTTCCGGATGCTCAACGCCAGCAAGGGGCCCGCGGTGCATGGCCCGCGGGCGCAGTGTGACAAGTATCGCTACGCGCAGGTGGTACGAGAGATCCTCGAGGCGGCGCGCGGGATCACGATCCTGGAGGGGGAGGTCGCGGAGCTGCTGACCCGTACCGGCGAGGCTGGTTCGACCGACGGCGTCCTGCATGAAGCACATGCGCGTGCTGCCGGCGTGCGGCTGGCTGACGGGCGCGAGCTGCGCGCGCCGGCCGTCGTCGTTACGACCGGCACGTTCATGCGTGGGCTGATGCACACCGGGGAGACGAAGACCGAGGGCGGGCGCGCCGGGGAGAAGGCGGCCCGGACGCTTTCCGGACACCTGGCGAGACTCGGTTTCGAACTTGGCCGCCTCAAGACCGGCACGCCCCCGCGGCTGCGCGCGGGGAGCATCGACTGGTCCGCCTTCGAGATCCAGCCGGGGGACGAGGCGCCTGGGCCCTTCAGCTATCTGCACGAGTATGGCAAGGCCTGGTCGCCTCCGCTGCGGCAGGTCTGCTGCCACATCGGCCATACGACGCCGGCGGCGCACGACGTGATCCGGGCGAATCTCCACCGGGCCCCGATGTTCTCCGGCCAGATCGAGAGCGTCGGCCCGCGCTACTGCCCGAGCATCGAGGACAAGGTCGTGCGCTTCGCCCAGAAGCAGCAGCACCAGGTCTTCCTCGAGCCCGAATCGCTCGACACCGACGAGATCTACTGCAACGGCATCAGCACGAGCCTCCCCGCGGACGTGCAGCGGGCGGTGCTCGAGAACGTGCCCGGGCTCGAGCGGGCCGAGGTCATCCGCTGGGGGTACGCCGTCGAGTACGACATGGTCTGGCCGCGGCAGATCCGCTCGACGCTCGAGACTAAGCTCGTGTCGGGGCTCTTCCTGGCAGGGCAGATCAACGGCACGAGCGGCTACGAGGAGGCCGCGGGGCAGGGGTATGTCGCCGGCGTGAACGCGGCGCGATTCGCCGCGACGGGCGTGGCGGACTTCGTGCTGCGGCGCGACCAGGCGTACATCGGCGTGATGATCGACGACCTCGTCACCAAGCCGCCCACCGAGCCGTACCGGATGTTCACGAGCCGCGCCGAGCATCGCCTGCACCTGCGCGCCGACAATGGCGACGAGCGCCTGACCCCGGTGGGGCGGGAGGTGGGCACTGTGGGAGACGATCGCTGGACGGCGTTCATCGGGCGGCGAAGCGCGGTGGAGGCGTGCGTCGAGACGCTCAAGCGGACGTGGGTGGAGGGGAAGACGCTCTTCGACCGGGCGCGGGCGCCGGGGGTGGCGCTCGCTGCGCTCGCGGCACAGCATGGGATCGTGGTTGATGCGGATGTGGCGCGGCGGGTGGAGGTGCGGGCGAAGTACGACGGCTACCTCCAGCGCCAGTCGCGCCAGCTTGAGGAGTTCTCGCGGCTCGAGACGAAGCTGATTCCCGGCGACCTCGACTACGCGAGCGTCACCGGCCTTCGCCGCGAAGCGCGGGAAACGCTGGGCCGCTTCACGCCACGCTCGCTGGGCCAGGCGCTGCGCCTGAGCGGCGTCACCCCGGCGGATGTGACGCTGCTGGCGGTGCACCTGAGCCGTCGCGAGGCGGCAGTCGGCTGATCCGCCGCCGACATGGCGGGCCTGCATCGCAGTCGCTATTCTCCTGGTTCGTCCCCGCGGGAAGCTCGCGGGACTCCGCCTATGCCGCCCTCGCAGGAACAGTTCGAGAAGATCTGCAAGGCCCTCGCCGACCCGCAGCGGTTTGCGATCCTGGAGGAGGTCTTCCGGGCGGACGGGGAGGTCGCGTGCCGCGACATCGTCCCGCTCTTTCCGGTTTCGCAGGCGACGATTTCCCACCACCTCAAGGAACTGATGGCGGCAGGGCTCGTTGCGGGGCGCAAGGAAGGGCAGTGCCTCATGCTCTCGGCGCGCCCGCGGGCGGTGGAGGCCTATCTCGAACACCTGCGCCGGCGCCTCGCGCCAGCGGCCAGGGTCTCATCGTGACGCCTCTTCCCGGAGCGCGACCGGCGGTCCGAGCACTTCCCCCGCGAGGATGACGTTGCGGGCGTTGCGCGGCGTCAGGAGTGACCGGACGCCGTGGATGCTCCGGCGCCGTGCCGCCTCCATAACGGCCTGCTCTTCGCTGTCGCTGCCGATCTCCCCGGCCCGTATCCCCGTTCCGGCGCCGAGCGGCATGGTGCTGTCGGCCGGGATCCCCCGGCGCGGCCACTCGGCAGCGGCTGCCGGGACGGCCTGCTTGGGCTTCCGTTTCTGCGGCGCGGCCTTGGCCCGCTCCACGCCACCCATGACCTGGCGCAGCTCCCGGATCGCCCGCGGCTCCTGCGTCCGGGCACGCTGCTGCTGCCTGTCGGGCTGCTGCATTCGGCGTCGCGTTTCCTCGCGCTGCTGCCGCAGGTGACGCTCGAGCTGTGCGTGCTCCGAAGGCTCCGGCGCCGCGTTGGGCTGGCGGGGTAGAGCCAGACCCTGCGCCGTTTGCCGCTCCCGTCGCTTCTTTCTCGCCCCGGCGGCGGCGACAGCCTGCGCCGCGATCCAGATCACGGCGAAGACCACGCCGATGAGGATCTTCACGACCTCGTCGGCCTCGGCCAGGTGCAGCGGGAGGATCTGAATCGGATCGCTCATGGAGTCGCCGGCCCGCTAGGTGCTGCTCTTCTCTTCCGGATCGGCGAACGTGTTGCGCATGGCCGTGTCCGCCTCCACATTCTTCATCCGGTAGTAATCCATGATCCCGAGGTTGCCGCTGCGGAAGGCCTCCGCCATCGCCTTGGGCACCTCCGCCTCGGCGAGCACAACGAAGGCGCGGTTCTCGGCGACCTTGGCGATGTTCTCCTGCTCCAGCGCAACGGCCAGGGCGCGGCGCTTCTCCGCCTCGGCCTGGAAGCGGCGCTTCTCCGCCTCGGCCTGCTCGGCGATCAGCTTGGCGCCGACGTTCTCCCCCACGTCCACGTCGGCGATGTCGATCGAGAGAATCTCGAAGGCGGTGTTGGCGTCCAGCCCCTTCTGAAGCACCGACTTGCTGATCTTGTCGGGGTTCTCCAGCACCTCGCCATAGGTCTGTGCCGAGCCGATGCTGGTCACGATCCCCTCGCCGACGCGGGCGACGATCGTCTCCTCGGTCGCCCCGCCGACAAGGCGCTTGATGTTCGTGCGCACCGTCACCCGGGCCTTGACCTTGAGCTGGATGCCATCCTTCGCTACCGCGTCAATCGTCTGCCGGCCCATCTCCCGACTGGGCACGTCGATCACCTTCGGATAGACGCTCGTCTGTATCGCCTCGAAGATGTCACGGCCGGCGAGGTCGATGGCGGTCGCGTTCGTCCAGGGCAGGTCGATCCCCGCCTTGTCGGCGGCGATCATGGCGTTGATGACGCGCATGAGGTTTCCGCCGGCGAGGATGTGGCTCTCCATCTGGCTCTGCGAGATGTCGAGCCCGGCGCGGCTGGCCTGGATGCGGGCGTTGACGATGGCGGTCGGGTTGAGCTTGCGCAGCTGGATCCCGACGAGGTCGATGATCCCGATGTGCACGCCGCTGACCAGGGCCTGGACGTAGAGCTTGATGTAGCGACTCAGCACCGCGATGACGACCAGGATGATCAGGGCGGCGATCGCCACCAGGCCCCAGAAGATCGCGGTGCCGGGCGTGGTGTCCACCGGGGAGGCCGCCAGCATCGGCGTGAGCGTGGATTCGAAGCAGTTGGTCATTGAGTATCGCTCGTCTCGTGTTCGTTGCCCTCAGGTTCAATCGCCCGGACGGTGGCGATCCCGTCCTTGAAGTGCGTCACGCGCACCGGCGTGTCCGGCGGGAGGTCGCCGAACTCGCTGCGGCACTCGATCACCACCTCCCCCAGTTCCGTTCCGAAGGTGCACTCCCCCATCGGCCGCAACATGCTCAGGGCCCGGCCCACCTGGCCGACGCGCACCACCTGCCGCGCGGGGGCCGCCTCGGCATGGCTCAGGATCATCTTCCTTCCGATCGGCGTCCGTTGCCAGGCGCGCACCACCGCCATGCCGATGAAGGGGCTGCCGATCACCGCCGCGAACAGCACGCCCAGGCCCAGCCACCGGTCGATCGTGAAGCAGACGATAATCGCGGTGAGGAAGCAGCCGATCCCCAGGACGCTCATGATGCCGGCGCTGGGGAGAAACAGGTCTCCCACGAGCAGCACCAGGCCCACGACGACGAGCACGAGGATGAGAATCAGCGGTTCCATGAGGTGGCGTGCGCCTATCCGTGCCTAGGCCTCCGGCTCGACGCCCGGCCGCACCACGACCCGGTTTCCCGCCACGTCCACCACGGTGAGGCGCGTGCCGGCGGAAACGAAGCCGCGGTCGCTGATGACGTCGGCGTTAGCCGTGTCGTCCGGGTCGCCTTCGGAGATGGCGAACTTGGCTGTCCCACCGGGTCGGAGGTCGCTGACGGCGACGCCGACCATGCCCGGCAGCGGCCAGGCCGCGGCGTGGGCGGCGCGCTGGAGGGCCTCGTCCGGCGGGAGCACGTCGTCCTTGAGGATCAGGCGGTGGGCGTAGGGGAGTTTCGGCAGGTACCGGCTCAGCCAGAACCAGAGCAGCACGCTGCATGCGAGGGAAATGACGACAGTGAGCAGGCCGTAGCCGAGCTGCGACCAGTCCACGCCGAAGCCGACCGGCAACCCCGCCGGCGCCAACGGCGCGACGAACGTCAGCGCCAGCCCCAGCAGGATCGAGACGATCCCCGTGACCCCGGCCACGCCGAAGCCCGGTATCAGGAACAGTTCCACCGCCAGAAGCAGCACGCCTACGAGCACGAGCAGCACTTCGTACCACTGCGCGAAGCCCGTCAGCAGCGGCACGCCGAACAGCACTGCCAGGCACAGGGCGCTCACCACCTCCGGCAGCCCCGTGCCAGGGTGGGAAAGGCTCATGTAGATGCCCAGGAAGAGCACCATGATCAAGGCGCCGCGCACCGCGTAGTTCGAGAGGAAGCCGACCAGCTTCTCGCCCGCCGACGGCCGCAGCGTCGTCACGATCGTCCACCCCATCGACTCGGCCAGCACGTCGACGGAGGGATAGGTGCCGATCGAAAGCCCCACGCGCTCCGCGGTCAGCTCGCCGAGGGTCAGAAGGCTGTCGGCACCGTCCAGCGGCACCGGCACGTCAGGCACGTCGGCCCACGCCGGTTGCTCATCGCCGAAGGCGCTGGCGCCGGTGAGCCGTTCGTACGTCTCGCGATCGACAAACCGTCGCTCGCCGGTCTCGAGGTTCCGGACGAAGAAGACCTCGGCTCCCACGCGCACGAACGACTCGGCCAGAAGGGGGCTGTAGCCGTTGCGCTCGGCGGAGTCGAGGAAGTCGGCGACGACGGGGCTCTCGATCTTCGCCCGGTTCGTCGGGTCCACCTGCTCCGCGCCGCCGGCGCCGACGGAGATGACACCCGAGTCGCCGATCTGGCTCGCGGGCTCCATCGCGATGGCATCGCACGCCATCGCGATCATCGCACCGGCGCTGATCGCCTTCTCGTCGACGAAGCAGAGGATGTAAAGGTCGTCCTGCTGCTTGATGAAGCGGCTGGTCTCCAGCCCGGCAGTCACGAGTCCGCCGTAGGTGTCCAGCTTCAGGATCACCACTTCCGCCCCGAGGTTGCGGGCGGTGTTGATGCGCGACTGGATGCTGTCGCGCAGGAAGTTGTCCACCTCCCCCTGCGCCTCGACGACCACGACATGCACCTTTCCATCCTCCAGCCACCGTCGCCGCAGCTCGGCGGAGATGTCGTCGGTGATCTCCTGCATGCCTGCGCTTGTCTCGGCGAGGCCGTCGCGCACCCGCTCGACGCCGTGCCGCCGCCCTTCGGGCTGATCCTGGACGGATGAGCGCAGGCCGGCGCCCAGCGACACGCACATCAGCGTCGCCAGCAGCATCAGGAGGATCGGGGAGCGGCCACCCATGGCGCCCTCATCTTACGTGGGGCGGCGTGAGTCGGAAGCACAATCGGCGGTTGATCTCATTGCAGCGGCAGCACCGCGCCCGGGGGAAGGGGCGCGGGGATGCGCGGATCGTCCGGTCGCGGCGGGTCGCCGACGCGGACATGCTCGCTCCAGAACGTCTCAAAGCTCCGCTGGATTCCGAACCGCGCGCCGCGTCGGGCGCTGGCGGAGCGCAGGCGTGCCAGCCGCTCCGGGTCCGCCAGCAGATCGTCGATTGCGTCGCACCAGAGGCCCGGCTCCGTCGCCGGCAGGACGAGGCCCGTCTCGCCGTCCACGACCGTCTCCTTCGGCCCTCCCTCGGGCGCGACCAGGCAGGGCAGGGCGCAGGCCTGCGCCTCCATCACCACCTGTCCGAGCGTGTCCGTCCGGCTGGGGAAGACAAAGAGCGTTGCGCTGGCGTAGAGCGCAGCCAGGCGCCGGTCGTCGCAGTAACCGGGGAAGAAGGCGGGCAGGCCGGCGAGCTCCTGTTGCATCTCCTGGCGATACGGCCCGTCGCCCGCCACGATGAGGCAGACGTCACGCCGGCGCGTCGAAAGCTGCTTGAAGGCGCGCACCAGCAGCGGCAGGTTCTTCTCGACGCTGACGCGTCCCGCGTAGAGCAGCACCGCGGGCGTCCGGCTCGTGTCCACGCCCATCTCGCGCAGCAGCGCGGGGTTGGCCTGGCCCGGGTTGAACTTCTCGAGGTCGATGCCGGCACGGATCGTGCGCAGCCGCTCCTCGCGGATCCCGAGGTCGACGAGATTGAAGCGATAGGCGCTGCTCCGGCTGAAGACCGCCTCGGGAATCGCATAGAACCAGCGCATGTACTGGCCCGCGGCGCCGGCGAGGCGGTGGTCGCGCGTGAGCTTCTCGACGTAAGCCGGGAAATCGGTGTGATACGTCGCCAGCACCGGCACGCGCAGCATCCGCGCCGCCAGCAGGCCGACGAGGCCCATCGGGCCGGGGGTGCTCACGTGGATCACGTCGAACTGCTGGCGATCCGCCCACTCCAGCACCTCCAGCACGGGCGGAATGTTCACCTTCAGCTCGCTGTAATACGGCATCGGCCGGCTGACCAGCGGGAGGAAGTTGCGCCGGAACGGCGCGTCGGCCTCGCTGAACTTCAGCTCCTCCGCCGGCGTGCTGGTGTGAACGATCAGCTCGCGTCCCGACTCGTGCGCCAGGCGGCCCATGTCGCGGATGAACCGGCCGACGCCGTTGATGTCGTCGAACGTGTCGGTGAAGAGCCCGACCCGCAGCGCGTCGCCGCGCCGGCGCACGTCCTGCCGCGTAATGCTCGGCAGCAGGCGGCGCTCCTTGTTCTGGTGGAACAGGGAGAAGTAGTAGGGGGAGAGCACGAACTGCTGCGCCAGCGCGGCGCCGATCGAGTCGAACAGCCCCACCAGGCTCGCCCGGTCGATCGAGCTGGAGATGCTGCCGGCCACCCCCTGGCTGACGTCGCGGTTCACGGCGTTCACGAACGCCAGGATCTCCTCGTGCGCCCCCAGCGGCGGGAGTCCCTTCTCCAGCTCCGCGATCAGCCCGGGATGCTCGCCGAGCCTGCGCTTCACGCTCTCGACGAACAGGTTCTTGATCAGCCCGCTCGTCGGCGAGATCTCCTGCCCGGCGAGGCGCGCGAAGAAGCGGCGGCGCAGCTTGGTCGCCTTCCCCTTCGCCGCCAGGGTCAGGAGCTTCAGCTTCGAAGGCTTGGGCGTTTCCCCGGCAAGCGTCTGGAGCAGCGTCACCGGCAGATTTGGCCTGTGACCGCCCGCCTCGAGCAGGTGGCGCGTGTAGTAGCGCACCCCGACGCCCCAGAAGGTGTGGGCAAGCTTCAGGCTGCTCCCCGCCTCGCCGCCGGGCCGCGTCCGGCCGTCGCGGATGGCCTGGAGGACATCCTCCGGCGTCCGCACGTCCGGCGGAAACTCCGTCCACGTGCGCCCGATGTTGAGCAGGCCGTGGTCGTCGCTGCCGGCGGTGCGGCCCTTCTTCCAAGGGTCGGCCCAGCGCGGCTTGATGCCATGGACCTGGCTGAGCCGGTCGATCTCGTCGGGCGTCAGCGAGTCGAGCAGCGGCTCGAAGGCGTCGCGATGCAGCGCGCTGTGGGCGCCGTTGAGGCACTCGAAGCTCTTGAAGAGCAGGAGCAGCCGCTCCAGGTGCCAGCGCTCCAGCTTGTCGTTCTGCCGGTAGATCGGGTGCGCCACGCTGTGGGCGAGGTTGTGCTCCTCGAAGTAGGCGGCGACGTCGTAGAGATTCCGCGCCAGCTTCTGGAGATCCTCGTGCTGTTCGGGTGTGTGCCCGTAGACGAGGATGTGCATCTTGCACCCGTCCTCGGGAAACCAGCACGTCAGCTCCTCGCCCACCAGCACGCCCGGCATCTCCAGGATGCGGCTGACACCCTCCACCGAGTCATGATCCGTGATCGTCACGAAGTCCATCCCGCGCCGCAGCGCCTGGGCATAGACATCCTGCGGCCGCGAGTAGCTCTCGGGGCAGCGGATCATGTTCAGCATCGCCTCGCCCGTCTTGTTCGAGGCGTCGCTGTGGCAATGGAGATCAGCCCGCCGCAGGGGGCGGGTGAAAGTGCCTTCTCCAAGAGCCGGGCCGTCGAAGACCGACGGCGGGGGCGATTCGAACGGTTGGGGCATGAACGCTCCGAGACTGGTCCGCACTCTCTCCACACTCGTGCGGCCGCGCAGCCAGCACCTCCAACCCCCTTCACACAACACCCTTAACAGAGTTGCCCCCGATCAGGCAACGGATTAATAGCCTCCTGCCAACCCCGATCCGCCCCGATTCCCGCCTGGGAAGGCTTCGGAGGCCATCGCCGATAATGGCGAGGCGCCTCGCTACGACTCCGGCCCCAGCCGGCCGGAAGCGTGGATCAGCGCATCGAGCACCTCGCCCGCCCGGCCCGAATCCAGCGCGTGCATCGCGACCTCCAGACCCGACGCCACGTCGTCCGCCGCCCCGGCCACCACCAGCGCCGCCGCCGTGTTCAGGAGGACGATGTCGCGCGCCGGGCCTTCCTTCCCCTCGAACACCTCCCGGATCACCTTCGCCGAGGCCTTCGCCGAGCCCACCCGCAGCGCATCCACCGACGGCGCCGCGAAGCCGTACTGCTCGGGACGCAGCGTCCAGGTCGTCACGTGCCCATCCGCCAGTTCGCTGATGCGCGTGGGGCCCATCGTGCTGACCTCGTCCAGCCCGTCCTCGGCATGCACGACCCACGCCCGCTCGCTGCCGAGACGCTGGAGCACGTTCGCCAGCAGCTCCGTCAGGTCCGCCCGGTAGACGCCCAGCACCTGCCGCTTCGCCGCCGCGGGGTTGGCCAGCGGGCCGAGCAGGTTGAAGACCGTCGCCACCCCCAGCGTCTGGCGCACCGGCGCGACGTGCTTCATCGCCGGGTGATGATTCCAGGCGAAGGCGAAGCAGATCCCCACTTCATCGAGGCATTGCTTCAGGCCCGCCTCGTCGAGCATCAGGTTCACGCCCATCTCCTCCAGCACGTCGGCGCTGCCGCTCCGGCTCGTCGCCGAGCGGCTCCCGTGCTTCACCACCCTCACCCCGCATGCCGCCGTCGCCAGCGCCGCCGCGGTCGAGATGTTGAACGTCCCGGAGTAATCGCCCCCCGTGCCGCAGGTGTCGAGCACCGGCTCGTCACCGACGTCGATCTTCAGCGCATGCGCCCGGATCACCTCCGCCGCGGCGGCGAGCTCCTCGGCGTTGGCCCCCTTGGCAGCCAGGCCCACGAGAAACCCGCCGACCTGGGCCGGGTCGGCTTCACCCTTCATGATGGTCTGGAACGTCCGGGCCGTCTCCGGCCCCGTGAGATCCTCGCCGCGGCACAACTTCAGTAGCACATCTCTCATGGTCGTAGACCTCTAGTCTACGACCTTCGCCCCCGCGCAGGCGGGCGTCACGAAGGGGGCGGTCTCGATCCCCAGCTCCTCCTCCATCCGCTTCGCCAGCGTGTCGCAAACCTGCCGCGCCGCATCCGGCCGGCAGAGCGTGACCGTGCTCCCGCCGAAGCCGGCGCCGGTCATCCGGCTGCCGTAGACGCCGTCGATCTGGCGGGCCGTCTCCACCAGGAAGTCCAGCTCCTGCGTGCTCACCTCGTAGTCGCGCTTCAGGCTGTCGTGGCTGGCGTACATCAGCTCGCCGGCCGCTTCGTAGTCCTTCCCGCGCAGGGCCCCGGCGAACTTCTCCACCCGCGCGATCTCCGTCACGACGTGCCGCGCGCGCTTCAGCGTCGTGTCGGAGAGGTGCCCCTTCGCCGACTCCAGCTGCGGCTCCGCGACGTCGCGCAGCGCCTTCACGCCGAAGTGCTTCGCCGCCGCCTGGCATTGCTGCTGGCGCTCGGCATACGCGCCGTCCACCAGCGCGTGCTTGGCGTGCGTGTCGCAGATCACCACCGACACTTCCTTCGCGTTCAGCGGAACATGCGTGATCTCGTGGCTGCGGCAGTCGATCATCAGCGCATGGTCCGCCTTCGCGCACGCGACCGCCGTCATGTCCATGATTCCCACGGGCACGCCCACGACCTTGTTCTCCGCCTCGCGCACGAGCACGGCGATCTCCTTGCAGGTCATGCTCCCGCCGGAGGCGTGGAGCATGGCGACGGTCGTGCCCACCTCCAGCGCCGCGCTGCTGGAGAGCCCCGCGCCCGAGGGAAGGCTGTTCATGAGATACAGGTCCAGACCGGTGAGGATCATCCCGCGCCGGCGCATCATCGCGACCGGCCCGCGGATGTAGTTGCTCCATGCCGGCTTGCCGGGGGCCTCGTCGTCGATCTCGAAGGTCACCTCGTCGTGCGGGTACTGCTCGCTCTGCACGCGGATCTGCCCGTCGGTGCGCCGCCGGAAGGCGAAGGTGATGCGCGGCTGGATCGCCATGGGGAAGACGATGCCGTCGTTGTAGTCGACGTGCTCGCCGATGAGGTTCACGCGCCCCGGCGCCTGCACGACGTTGATGGTCGCGTCGTTCCAGGCGTTGTCGTCGGCGTCGTCGCCCCCGAACGCCTGCCTGAACGTCTCTCGCAGCGACGCGTAGCGGGGATCGTTCCCCTGCCCGGGACGGGAATAGCGATCATCAGGCTCTGCGGTCATGCCCGGAAGTTATCTGCCCCACGCCCCCGCGGCAACGGAGGATGGGAGGAAGAGGAAAGGAGAAGGAGGAAGGAGGAAGGAGGAAGGAGGAAAGAGGAAGATACCCTGGGCCGACGCCCACGCTCGAATGACCACGGCTCCGGCTTCGTCATTCTGGTTTCCTCATTCGGATTTCCGCGTGCGGAGCACGCGGCATTACACTCGTCCCTCCCCAATGACGGACATGCCTCCGCGACAATCCGGGGCGGTGACTGAGCTGGACGACCCGTCGAGTCCTCAGCATGCCTATGCATCCGCGCGGCGGAAGGTGATATCGGGCGCCGCGATCGGTACGGCGATCTTCCTGGTGGTCGTGGCGGGGCTGCTCGTGTGGCGGCCGATGGTCGGACTTGTGGTCGGCTTGCTTGGCCTGGTGTCGCAAGCGCGGCTCTGGCTCGGCACGATCCAGCGCCTCCGAGAGCTGCGCGCCCTGGAGCGCGAGGCCCAGCGGACACTTCTGATCGCATCCGCAATCGCCCGTCACAAGGCGTCCGGCGAGACGAAGATTCGAAGGAATGACCAAATGACTGAATGACCCATGATTCGGATTTCCGCGTGCGGAGCACGCGGCGATACACTCCCCCGCATGCTGCGGCGGGCGGGCATCGTGGTTCTTCTCGGCCTCGGGCTGGCGACGCTTGCCGGTGGCGTCATCGCGTTGATGTTCCTCGCGACGACCGGCTGGACAGGGTGGGAGCTTCTTCAGATCGCCGCGTTGAGCATGTGGCCCGTCTGGTTGTTCGCGGGGATCTGCCTGGGGGGGCGCGCTGCTTCTCGCATGTCACCACCCGCCCAGGCCGGGATTTGCGTTGTATTCGCCCAGCCCCGCGCCCGCAGGCCCATCTCACATCTCACTGGTGCTCGGTGTTGAAACGGGTGGTTCCGGGCGCACGCACTACTGCCGTGTGCATGGGCGCGAAGTCGCGGAATCGCTGGCGTCGTTCCTGCGTTCCGAGGGCGTCGCTGTCGCGGTGCGCCGTGCAGGCGGGGAGAAGCGGATCATCCACTTCCCCGACTCGCAATCCTCCGACGACGCGCCCGCCGATCGGAGGCGCTACCAGAGCCTGGTGTCGCGCTTTACCGGGAAGTGAACGATGGCGTTCGTCCGCCCTCCGGGCGGTTTCTCTTGCGGGCCGCCTACCGGGGGTTGAAACCCCCGACTACGGATCGCGCGCCCTCCGGGCGAAAGGCGCGGCGGAGGCGACTCGCTGGGGCGTGACGAGCGCAATCAGCCGCGGCACGGCGTGCCGCTCGCGGGACGAGAGAAAGGCACGGAGACACGGAGTGCGGAACCCGCAGGGCGTGACATCCAGTCGCGATCGGTGACTTGAGCGAGAAACGGGCTGCGCCCGTCGCACTCCCTTACGGTCGTGCCTCGTCTTGCAAGCTGACAGGCGCCCACCGCCAACTGACAAATACTCACCGTCAACGGACAGACGCTCCGCGCGAATGGACAGATGCACACCGTCAATGGGCGGATACTCCGCGCGAACGGGCACCTGCTCAGCGCGAACGGGCAGACGCTCCGCGGCAACGGGCAGTCGCTCACCGCGAACGGGCGGATGCTCACCGCGAACGGGCAGATGGCTCATCCGCCCGTTTCTTTCCCGCGACCGCCCGTTCACCTGGCGCTTCCGCCCGGACCCCCAGACCATCCGCCCGGTGTTCATCGCCGTCTGCCCGCTGTTCTCGGACGGCCGACCGCGATATCAGCATCGCCAACAGCCCTCGTGAAAAAACTCGCGGCACATCCGAAGGGTCATCCCCATTTGGATCGATAAGTCTCCCGTGCGCCGAACGGAATGCCCGGAACGGGGCCGGGAGACGCCGGCGCAGCAGATCGGACGTTCCACAGCGCAACGCGGGCGACTGCTGATCTCCCCGACCGCCCCCGCAACCAGCCGCTTCCGCGCGGCTCAAGGAGAATCACGATGTCAGCCAGCTTCTTCAGGGGCACCGAACCCCAGCTCTACCACGGGACCAGGGTCTTCTCCGCCGCGATCAGCCTCTCGCCCGAAACGTATGGCCTCACGGCGGCCGACGTCGATGCCTATCGCACCCTCAGCGACGCCTTCTGCTCCGCGTACGAAGCCGTCTGCAACCCGGCCACCCGCACGAAAAGCCGCGTCGCCGCGAAGAACGACGCCATGGCAGCGCTCCGCGCCGCCGCCTCCCGCCTCTCGAAGCACATCAGCAGCCATCCAACGGTATCCAGCGAGCAGAAGCTGGCGCTCGGGCTCAACGTCCGCAAGAAGCGCGCGCCCCTCCCCCCGCCGGGCAAGCCGTACGACTTCCGCGCCGACCTGAACGGCAAGGGCGGCGTGACCGCGACCTGGAAGTGCGACAGCCCGCGCCGCGGCGAGGGCGTGATCTACTACATCTTCCGGCGCATCGGCCCCACCGGCCCATTCAAGTTCCTCTTCGGCGTCGGCCGCCGCAAGTTCACCGACGACACCATCCCCTCCGGCACCGCGCAGGTCACCTACCGGATCCACGGGTCGCGCTCCACCGGTCCCGGCCCCACCGAGGAGTTCCCCATCTCCTTCGGCGTCCACGCCAACAGCCCCCAGCCCGCCCCCGACCCCGCACTCCGGATCGTGGCGTGATTGGCCGGCATCACGACGTGCCGCAGGCACGAAGGCAAAGTTGCATCGTCTCTTTGCTCCGGATACCGGATGGGAGAACACGAAGGACACGAATGAAGAGGAATGAGCACGAATGAGGCACGAAGGGAAGTGAGTGGACTCTCCTGAGCGCCTCCGCCCGCAGGGCGCGCAACGTAACGCGACATTGTCTTCGTGTCCCTTGTTGTCGCCCCTCCGCTTCGCTTCTTCCCTCTGGCATCTGTGCCCATCCGTGTTCATCTGTGGCCAATTCTCCGGCATCCGTAGAATCGCACCATGCCCGACTGGCAGCGACTTCGCGGGAAGTTCATCGTCCTCGACGGCGGGGAGGGATGCGGCAAGAGCACGCAGGCCCGCCGCCTCGCCGACTTCCTGCGTGACGAGGCGGGCCTCCCCGTGACGGCGGCGCGCGATCCCGGCGCCACGCCGATCGGCGAGCAGATCCGCGCTCTCCTGCTCGACCCGGCCAGCGCCGGGATGTCGATGCGCTGCGAGATGCTCCTCTACATGGCGGCGCGGGCGCAGATGATGAGCCAGGTGATCGCCCCGGCCCTGAATCGCGGCGACGCCGTCGTCTGCGACCGTTTCGTCTCCAGCACCCTCGCCTACCAGGCCGGCGGCGACGGGATGACGCGCGAGGAGATCCTCGCGGCGGGGAAGATCGCGATTGGTGGAGTGGCGGGGGGGCGCTGGCCCGACCTCACGCTCATCTTCGACCTGCCGGTGGAGGCGGCCCAGGAGCGCGTGAAGCCCAAGTTCGTCGCCGACGCCGCCCAGCCCCCCGCGAAGGATCGCATCGAACAGCGCCCGGTCGAATACCACCGCGCCGTCCGCGAGAACTTCCTCTCCCAGGCCCGCGACATCCCCGAAAGGTACGCCGTCATCGACGCCGCGAAGGAGCCGGACGCGGTCTTCGCCGACGTGCTGTCTGTGCTCGGGCAGCGGTTGTAGGATGCTGCCATGGCCCAGCACCACGCCGAGGCGAAGGTCTACCGGTTCCCCGAGCTCCCCGCCGACCGTCCGATGGAGTTGCTGGAGCGCCGGCGGATCCACGGCGATCGGATCACCGTCGCCCAGATCCGCCTGGAGAAGGGGTGCCGCGTCCCCCTGCACCACCACGAGAACGAGCAGTTCTCCATCGTGACGGCCGGCCGCCTGCGCTTCTCGCTGGGCGACGAAGGCTCGCCGGAGCGCCGGGAGATCGTGCTCCTCCCTGGGGAGGTGCTCCACCTGCCGGCGAACGTCCCGCACGCGGCATACGCGGAGGAGGAGACGCTCGTGCTCGACCTCTTCAGCCCGCCCGCCACGACGACCGGCATCGACCAGAAGCCCCGGGATGCCCATGGCTGACGCATTCGACCGGATCATCGGGCAGGAGACGGTGGTCGCGCGCCTGCGCGCGGGCCTCGTCGGAGATCGCCTGCCTCACGGCCTGCTCTTCGCCGGGCCTGCCGGCGTCGGCAAGTTCACGACCGCGCGGGCTCTGGCGAAGGTCTTCCTCGGCGGTGAGGAGGATGCGTCCGTCGCGCACCGGGTGGAGCAGGGGACGCACCCTGATTTTCACGTCATCACGCGGCAGCTCATCCGCTACCACGACGAGACAGGCAAAAGCAAGGGGATCGACCTGTCCGTGAAGGTGATCCGCCCCGAGCTGATCGAGCCAGCCAACCGGCACAGCGCCGAGGGGCGGGGGAAGGTGTTCATCGTCGAGGAGGCCGAGACGATGAACGCCGCGGCGCAGAACGCGCTGCTCAAGACGCTCGAGGAGCCGCAGGGGCGCACCCTGATCATCCTGCTGACCGACCAGCCCGAGTCGCTCCTCCCGACGATCCGGAGCCGTTGCCAGGCGATGCCCTTCAACGAGCTGGCGCACGAGGAAGCGGTGCGCGTGCTGGAGATGCAGGGCATCGCCGCGCGCGACGCACAGCAGGCGGTGGCGATCGCCGGCGGCTCGCCCGGAAGGGCGTTGCGGTTCATCGAGGATGGCGTCGTGGAGCGCGCCGCCGAGCTGGCCCGGCTGCTGGAACGTCCGGACGACCTGAAGGGGTGGCTGAAGGACGCCGCCGAGGATCATGCGGCAAAGCAGCTCGAGCGCGACCCGCTCGGCAGCAAGGACGCCTTCACGCGCCAGGGATACAGCCTCTACCTCTCCCTCGCCGCAGACATCCTCCGGCGAAAGCTGCGGCAGGAGGAGGACGCGGATCTCCTGGAGGACATCTGCCGGAAGATCGACGCGATCGCGCTGGCGGACCGATACCTCGGCGCCAACGTCAATGTTTCCCTCGCCATGCAGCAGCTCGAACTCTCGCTGAGTCAGCATTGAGGCGACGGTTGCCTTGTATTCGTACGACGCGCTCCCCGTCCGCCCTGCGGGCGGCTCTCATGTCAAGCGCGCGTCATCGTGGGCTGAGGCCCACGGCTACCAACGCGCGCCCTTGCGGGCGACGCGGCCGGCGGCATGTGATACGGATCATCGCGCTCTGTCGCTCCGAAGGAGCAGCCCGATCCAGAGCCCGGGGCAACGCCCCGGGTGACGGCGGCGAGACAATACCAAGCCCCAACGGGGCGCTCGAAACGGAAGTTCGCGCTGCCCCTTCGGGGCGCCGGTCAACCCGCCGGCCCGCTACCCAGGGCGTTGCCCTGGGCTCTTGCTCGTGATGCACCTTCGGTGCGTTGTCACCCGACCCGCGCGACATTGCGAGCGCGCAGGTTCGTTGATTGATCCGTCTGATACAGCGCATCGCCGGAGCAGACTCCGAATCTGTGTCAATCTGTGTGCATCTGTGGCCAACTTCTCCGCTCACATCGCCACGCGCGGAGCGGCGCGCTCGGCGTCGCTGGCGAGCTCGAAGTAGTCAGCCGGGGTCGCGCCCGCCATGCTTGCGACGAAGCGCGCCGGGAACGATTCGATCAGGTAGTTCAGCTCGCGCACGTTCCCGTTGTAAAACCGCCGCGCCGCCGCGAGGCGGTCCTCCGTCAGGGCAAGCTCCCGCTGGAGCTCGAGGAAGTGCCGGTCGGCGCGCAGCGCGGGGTAGTTCTCCGCGAGCATGAACAGCCGCCCAAGCTCCCGGCCCAGTGCCGTCTCGTCCACCGAAAGCTCACGGGGCGTCTGGTCGCCCGCCGCCTTGTTGCGCAGCTCGATGAGCCGCGTGAGCACCTCCCGCTCGTGGGCGGCGTAGGCCTTCACCGTCTCCACGAGGTTTGGGACGAGGTCGTGCCGGCGCTTCAGCTCCACGTCCACGTCCGCCCACGCCTCGCGCATGTGCTGGCGAAGGCGGACGATGCGGTTGTACGTCGCGATCACGTAGACCAGCGGCATCAGCACGACGATCGCGCCGACGAACAGGCAGACGAGTCCCGCATCGCTCTGTGCGATCATGGCTGCGCCCCCCAAGTCGAGGCCGCGTGCGATTCGCGGGGCGCGAGGCTGTCCACCAGATGTCGCGGCCACTGGGCGACGAAGCGCTGGGTCCAGGCGATCCTGGCATGAAAGTCCTCCGGCCTCCACCGCCCGCGACCGGCGGAGACGCAGAGGTAGTGCCCCTCGAGCTCGAACATGTCCGGCCGCGTCTCCAGGAGGAACTGCATCATCCGCGCGTCGCACAGGTCCCAGGCGAAGCGCTTGTCGCTTCCCTTGACATGAAACGCGTCGCTGAACTCGGCGGATTCGAAGTCGATGTCGTCGTAGCCGACGAAGCTGGCGACCTGGTCGAAGAACCCTTCCGGCCGCACGATCAGCTCCGGCACCGGCCCGACGGGGAGGCGGACGACCAGGTAGCTGAAGTGCGACGTGCTCCTGTTCTTGCCGCTGCCGGTGGTGTAGCGGAAATCCCCGGCGATCGCCGGGCAGGCGGCGGCGCCGCCCGCGCCGGGCAGGTTGAGCACGCCCTGGAGCGTGTTGTACGCGCGGCGGTCGCTGCCGCGGTTGAAGATGGCGAAGGCGTGGTACTGCCCGCCGCCTCCACCCTCCAGCCCCAGCAGCGTGGACAGCAGGCCGTCGCCGCCGATGCGCGCGTCGCCGTGGTCGAAAGACCAGCCGAGCTCCATCGCGAGATGGCGCATGGCGGATTGGCGCGCCTGGCGCTGATGCCATCCGACGATCATCAGCACGACCACGAGCGCGATGAAGCCGAGGAAGAAGCAGACATTGCCCTCGTCCATCTTTCGCCCGCACGATCGCGCAGGGAGTCCCCGGCGTCAAGCGGAGGCGTCCGGCACGACCTGCATCGCGCGAACCTTCAGATGCGGGCGCGGCATCGGAAGGGCGTCGAGCTCGTCCGGGTCCACCCATCGCGCCGGCGCGGGCGCTTCGCCCTTGCTGCGGCAGTCGAAGACCCGGAAGACGTAGCGCCTGTGCGTGAGGGCGTGGCGGATCGTGCCCAGCACCGCCGGCGCTTCAACGGGCACGGGCGGCTCGCCCCCGGTTGGGCGCGTGATGAACTGCCAGAGCCCCGCCCAGCGGCCGGTCGCGGGGCGTTGCTCGACCAGGAGTCTGCCGCGCGTGTCTCGAATGCGGTAGACGTCGCGCTCCAGGACCGGCGACGGCGATCGCCGGACCGGCGGGGGAATCGACTCCTGCACGCCCGACTTCGCCGCGCCGCACCAGCGCCGAATGGGGCACCTATCGCAGCGGGGGGATCGCGGCGTGCAGACGGTGGCCCCCAGCTCCATGAGGGCGCTGTTGAAGTCCCCGGCGCGCCTCGCGGGCACGAGGTTGCCGGCTCGATCCCAGAGGCGCTTAAGGATGTCGGCCCGCCGCGGATTGTCCTCGATCTGGTCGAGCCGGCAGATAACTCGGGCGACGTTCCCATCGACGATGGGGGCGGGGATGTCGAAGGCGATGCTCGCCACGGCGCCGGCCGTGTACCGGCCCACACCCGGGAGCGCCAGGAGATCCTCCACGCTCGCGGGAACCTCCCCGCCGTGCCGCTGAACGATCTCCTTCGCGGCGCGGTGGAGGTTGCGGGCGCGCGAGTAGTACCCGAGTCCCTGCCAGAGGCGGAGCACGGCCTGCTCGTCGGCGCCGGCGAGATCCTGCACGCGCGGGAAGGCGGCGATGAACCGGTGGAAGTAGGGAATGACCGTCGCAACCTGCGTCTGCTGGAGCATCGCCTCGCTGACGAGCACGCGGTAGGGGGTGCGTCCTTCGCCGCGCCAGGGGAGGTCGCGAGCGCTGCGGTCATACCACTCGAGCAGTCGCCGCTGAAGGGCCGTCAACGTCACGGCAGGAGGATAGGTGGCGAGAACAGCCTCACTCCGCGGGCGCGGCGAAGTCGGTCACGCCGCCGTAAGGGCGGAGGAGGCGCGCCCAGAGCGCCGTCTCGCCATACGGCTCGACCGGGACGTTGCGGAACTCGTGCACGATCTCGCCGTAGCCCGCGGAGTCCGGGATGCGCACGGTGATGTCATGAGTGCCCGGCTCGAGCGACAGCGGGACGAGATAGACCGTCCGCGGGACCATCTCCCACTGCCGGAGATCCGGGGTGCTGCTGGCGTTGAGCAGCGCGCCCAGGCCGATCAGGGCGGCGCCGAGCAGGGCGGTCTCCTCGTGGTCGCGCTTCAGCCCCTGGTCGAGCACGACCACCCCGCCGATCATGGCGCCCGTGCCGGTGACTTCGCGGATGGCGCGGAACGTGTCGGTCGTCTGCCACCGGCGCTGGCGGGCCATGGCGTGCGTGTCGATCGTCGGCACGGCAAGGTCCGACACGGCCGCGGCCTGGCCGTTCACGCTCACGTGCGGCACCGGAAGCATGACCGAGCCGGCGGATGCGAAGACGAGGCCCGACCCCTGCGGCACCTTCTCCGGGCCGACACCCCACTCCAGGATGAGCAGGACATTGCTCGCTTCGTGCAGCAGCGGGTCGGTCAGCGGGCCGAGGCTCGGATCGAGCTCGCGCGCCCGCTGGAAATTGTCCTCCGCGAGGTCCTCGCGCCCGAGTCGCTGCCAGCATCGGCCAAGCATGACGTAAGCCAGTGCGAATGTGCTCTCCTGCTCGGCAAACTGGCCCTCGGCGTCCCCCTCGTCGGCGTGGCGGCGGAGCTTGAAGAGGGCGTTCTCGAAGGCGCCGCGCGCGTTGGCGTAGTCGCCGCGCAGGTAGTAAACGACGCCCAGCTCGAAGTTGGCCATCGCCCGCTCGTACGGCTCCCCGAGCCAGATGCGGACGTTCTCGTTGAAGAGGACGGTCGCCGCCGTGCGCGCGGGGTTGTTGACGCCGGCGGCGTTGAGCGTTTCGTAAGCGCGGTAGAAGCCCCGTTCGGCGGTCTCCAGGTCGCCCGCGGAGAGCGCTGCATGGCCGAGGCGCAGGTTGTTCAGGACGTAATTCCGATCCGGCTCCTGCGAAAGCGGTTCGAGAATCTCGACCGCGAGGTCCGGCCTGCCGGCGAAATAGGCGCTGACGCCCCGATCCGCCTCCTGCTCGGCACGACTGGCCGCGCAGCCCCACCCTCCAGCGCCCGCCACGGCGAGCAGCAGGAGCGGGATGAGCCTGGCGTTTAGGAAGTGCATCGTGCTTGCCGCGCGGGGCGGGTGTCGCCGCCTCAGTCGAGGATGTTGGTGCGGATCGTCTTCTTGACGTTGTAGACGTCCGACCAGAGGACGGTTCGGTCCTGTATGTCAGTCAGCTCAAAGTTGGCCACGTAGAAGTTGCTCCGGCCGCGCTTGTCGACGTTTGCCTGGCTCGTGAAGACGGCATGCAGCGCGAACTGCGGCTGGATGGCGTCTGGCGAGGGGCCGGGGTCCAGCCCGTCGAGCCCCGCCAACTCGCGAGCCCGCAGGGCATAGAACGTGTCGCGGTTGTTGATCCAGACGAAGGCCTCGGGCCGCTGCTGGCCGAGCAGGTGGCGAACCTGGGCCGTGAAAGCGCGCGCCTGCCCCAGCGGGAGCACTTCCCCCTGGAGCCGGTTCTCGACCGGGAGCACGACGATGCGCATCGGCCCATCATGCTCCAGCACCTCCTGCACCTGCGGATCGGCGGCAATGCTCTGCGCCATGTGATCCGCCATCGTCTTCAGGTCGATGCCGGAGAGCGCGGCGCTGGCGCCGGAGTTGACGGCGGTGCCGCAGCCGGCCAGCAGCAGCGCCAGCGCCGGCATCAGCAGCGCTAGCGGGCGACGCGGACGTCGTAGATGCCTTCCCAAACGATCTCCCGGGTGCGAATGTCGGTCATCACGTAGTCGAACTGGTAATAGTTCGTCCCGCGGTTGGGCAGGTCGCGAACTTCCAGCGCCAGGGCGTAGTCGGGCTGAATGCCCGCCGGCCCCGGCGGGGGAACGCGCCCGCCGACCCCGCCGAACTCCTCGCGCTCCGGCTGCTCCAGCTCCCGGCTCTGGAGATCGCGCAAGGTCTCCCGGTTCTGGATGATCTGGATCCGGTCGTTGCCCCGGCGGCTGACCTCGGCGCGCAACTGGCGCAGGAACAGGTCGAGGTTCTGGCCGGTGCTGCTGGTGAGGTTCTCGGCGCGGTCGAAGACGACCAGCATCCGCTCCGGCTGCGAATTGATGCGGATGTCCGTCAGCAGGGCGTCGGCCATCTGGCTGGCGGAGGTGACCACGTCAAAGCTCTGGAGCCCGCGGTCGCGTTCGTCGAGCCGGTCGGCGGGGGGCCGCTGGCGGCTGTATCCACCCGGATCCTCCGGCTGCTGGCAGCCCGCCATCGCCACGCCGGCGACGGCGGCGAGGGCAAGGGCGCCCGCCGCGAGTCGGGCGAAGGGTCGCCTGGCGATCGGTTGATCCGGGTGCGTCTGTTCCAGGTTGTGGTTCATCGGGGTGCTCGTGTTGATGTGCCGGCACGGCCTGAAGTAGCGGCCTGCCAGTCGTTACCGTATCGGCCCGGAGCGATGCCTTCCAACAACGCGCGTCCCATAGTGTTGGTCGCAACAGCGGGCCCGGGCCGGGCGGCGATAGATCCATGCCGCGCCGCCGCACGTCAAGACACGCCTGACGCCGGAAGGTTCGTGCGCATCGCTGTTTGCGCCCCGCCCCCGGCTAACATGACGCCACGCCGCGTGTCCATGCTCACGGAGGTATCCGATCATGCTCACAGCAACCCATCTTCTGACCCGGCCACCCGCCCGGTTCATGTGTGCCGCCCTCCTCGGCGGCGCGATGCTGACCGGCTGCCGGCAGAACGAGCCGCTGGAGCCGTCGCCGATTCCCCGGCGCGGTTCGCCGGACGCGCCGCGCATCGAGCACGACGCAAGGCGCCCCCTCCCGCGCGACGCCGAATACGGCGAGTTCGGTTACCCGGGCGATCCGCCCCTCATGGATGCGCCGCCGCCCGAGGCGGGTCCGTTCGTCCAGGCATACAACGCCGTCGGCCGCCCGCGCATCGCCGTCTTCGTCAACCGCACTCTCGAGGGCGCGATCGTTCCCACCACCGAGGAGCGCATTCTCTCCGGCCGGCGCCGCGTCACCGAAACGACCGGCGCCGCCGACGTTCGCCGTACCGAGCGCACCGACAGCTTCACCGAGAGCGGCGGCTACTACCGGGGCCGGTATGGCCAGCGCAGCACGGAGCGGGACGAGTCTTTCAGCACGACCGGCCCGACCCGCGTCGAGGAGCGGGTCGAGACCTACCTTCCTCCGAGCGAGTACGACGAGATCTGGGCCCGCCGCATCGACTACTCGGCGCTTGAGAACGCGCTCGCCGACGCCATGGGCGTCCGCGGCGAGGTCGCGATCATCTCGCCGCAGGTCGTCCGGCAGCGGCTGTCGGACGAGGAGGTCGCGGCGCTCCAGGCGGGGCGGCCCGCGATGCTCGAAGGCCTCGCAGAGCGGCTGGGCGCGGACGTGCTGATCCACGTCCAGGCCAGGCCGACGGCCCAGACGCCCCAGGGGCTGGATCTGCGCATCGTCGCCGAGGCGATCAACACCCTCGGCGGAGAAAGCGTCGGCCGCGCCAACGCCGACTTCAGCGGCCCGATGAGCGCCGCACGGCTGGATGACGTCAGCCGTTACCTTGCCCGCCGCCTTATGGACGACATGACCGGCGCCTGGATCATTCCGCCCGATCCCCAGCAGGATCAGCAGCAGCCGGGCACCGGTACCGAGCCTGCGACGCAGCCCGGCCAGTAACCTGCTCCGCGTTCCATTCGAAAAGACCACAGATCCACCGACCCGACTCCACCGCCATGCGTCTCAACCGCAACCGCTTCGCGCTCCTCACCCTTGCGATTCTTGCCGGCATCGGCGGGAGCCTCGTCGCTTCCGGCTGCCGGGGGACAAAGCCCCCGTACGACGTCAGCGCCGACCCGTACGGGCGGCAGCAGGTCTACATCAATGACGACGACCTCGCGGAGGTCCTCCGGTTCGGCCAGCCGCGCGTCAGCTACGACGAGGCCGACCTGATGCACGTCTCCCTCGACGTCCGGGCGGCGACCAACCGGCGGTGGATCATCCAGCACCGCGTCCGCTTCTTCGACCGCACGGGCCAGCAGCTCTACGTCACGCAGTGGCAGACGCGGACGCTGGAGAGCAACGTGCAGGAGACGATCACCGCCACCTCCACGACGCCGCAGGCCGACAGCTTCCAGATCGACATCCGCACCGCCGAATGAACCGCGAGCGCGTGTGTCGGCGGGCCGCTCGCGGTACGATCCGCCGCGATGCTTTCCAGAACCATCGCCGGCCTCCTCGCCGTTACGTGCTGCCATCTTTGTCTCGCCTCGAGCGCCGCCGCATTCCAGGAGTCACCGGCGGGCGCTCCATGGGCGGTGGACCCGCCGAGCCTCGACGTCCTTGTCGACTTCGACCGCGCGCAGAGCGAGCTGCGGACGGTGATCCGCCGCTACGACGAGGACAGGTCGGCGCTCGGCCGGCGGTACGACGTCGACTATTCCCCCGTGCGGCGCGAGCGGCTACGGGCGTTCTTTGACGCCTGGCAGAGCCGGCTGGCGGAGGTCGACTTCTCCGACCTGTCGCACGAGGCGCAGATCGACTACGTGCTGCTCCGCAACCGCCTGACGTTCGAGCAGGCGATGCTTGCCCAGGAGGAGCGCGAGGAGGCGGAGATGCTCCCGCTGCTTCCATTCGCGCGGCGCCTCCAGGAGCTCCAGGAGGCGCGCCGCGAGCGGGGGGATGTCGATGCCCGTGCCTCGGCGCAGACGCTCGCCGAGGTGCTGGCCGAGGTGGAGCGCATGACGCAGGAGCTGCGCGCCCAGGCGCGGCGCAGCGGGGGGCGCGTCGAGGTGCCGGGCGTGACGCCGGTGATCGCCTACCGCGCGGCAGGGCAGATCGAGTCGCTGCGGCGCTCGGTGCGAAGCTGGTACGGCTTCTACGGCGGGTACGACCCCGTCTTCACCTGGTGGGCGCGGGACCCAAACGAGAAGCTGGACCGTGCGCTCCAGGCGTACGCAGGCGCGATTCGTGAGCACATCGTGGGTATTCGGCAGGGACAGCCGGAGCCGATCGTCGGGGATCCCATCGGTTCCGAGGGCCTGCGCGCTCACCTGGCGCACGAGATGATGCCCTACACCCCGGAGGAGCTCATCGCGATCGCGGAGAAGGAGTTCGAGTGGTGCGAGGCGGAGCTGCTGAAGGCCAGCCGCGATCTAGGCTACGGAGACGACTGGCGCGCGGCGCAAGAGGCCGTGAAGAACATGGCAGTGCCGCCCGGCGGAAAGCCGGCGGTGGTACGCGAGCTCGCGGCCCTTTCCGAGCAATTCATCAGCGAGCGTGACCTCGTGACCATTCCGCCGCTGGCCCAGGAGGTTTGGCGGATGGAGATGATGTCGCCGGAGCGGCAGCTTGTCAGCCCGTTCTTCCTCGGGGGGGAGGTGATCCGAATCTCCTATCCGACGGATGCGATGACGCACGAGGACAAGCTGATGAGCATGCGGGGGAACAACCCGCACTTCAACTTCGCGACCGTGCACCACGAGCTGATCCCCGGGCACCACCTCCAGGGGTTCATGACCGACCGCTTCAACCCGCACCGGTCTCTCTTCTCGACGCCGTTCTGGGGAGAGGGATGGGCGCTCTACTGGGAGATGCTGCTGTGGGACCAGGGCTTCCCGCGCGGGCCGGAGGACCGGATCGGCATGCTCTTCTGGCGCATGCACCGCGCCGCCCGCATCATCTTCTCGCTCAGCTTCCATCTCGAGCGGATGACGCCGCAGGAGTGCATCGACTTTCTCGTCGAGCGGGTCGGCCACGAGCGCGCCAACGCCGAGGCGGAGGTGCGCCGGAGCTTCAACGGCTCCTACTCCCCGCTCTACCAGGTCGGCTACATGATCGGCGGGCTCCAGTTCCGGGCACTGCACGAGGAGCTTGTGCAGTCAGGGAAGATGACGGATCGGGAGTTCCACGACGCCGTGATGCAGGGAGGGCGCATGCCCGTCGAGATGGTGCGCGCCCGCCTCACCGGACACGACCTCTCCCCCGACTACACGACCCGCTGGCGCTTCGCGGGCGATCCCCTCGGCGAGTGAGGAGCGTCAGTCGAACACCTGACCGAGAGTCCCACCTGCGCGAGCGTGGATGCGCTGCGAAAGCGTGCTCGCACACGCGGTCACCGGGCAACCTCTGTCTGATCGAACGATCCGATGCGCGGCTTGAGCGTTCCGCCGCCGGTTATCGCGCTGCGGCGATCCTCGAGGCGTCTCCGGCATGCGTGATGCGTTTTTCCCGCGCGTAACCGCCGATTGCGGCTGCTTATCGGGCGCGGAAGGATGTCGGTTCGCGCCGAAAGGATGTCGGTTTGGCCGAAATGGATGTCGGAATTGGGCAAACCGACATCCGAAAGGCGCGAAGCGACGTCGAGATCCCGCAACATGACGTCGGCTTTGGCCAAGGCGACGTCAGCATTCCCCGAAACGACGACTACTTGCCTCTTTCCGACATCCTTCCGGCCCGACTCGACATCCTTCCGCTCCATCCCGGCAAGGTCGCGAGCCGATCCGGCGGCGTCGGCATCCCAATCGACAGGCTCGCCGTCAGATCCCGCAGGCGCCCAGCCTGTCTGGACATGCATCGGACCTGGTGCGCAACCGAACCGGCCGCCCCGGTCCGGGGTACCAACAAGTGCCGCGTGGCGCCCGGTCGACCGGGTAGACTTGCCCCTGGCCCGGCGTAGAATCGCGGCACGAAATCGGGAGTGTACCGAAGTGGACAAACGGGCCTGACTGTAAATCAGGTGGCTCTGCCTTCGCTGGTTCGAATCCAGCCGCTCCCATAGAAGCCCGGTTTTATTAGGGTTTTCGCGACGATCCGGCCCGCCTCGATGGCGGGCCTTTTCGTTGCCGCGAACGGGGTGGCGCAACGTCGGCGCAACGTCGGGCCAGAAACGAAAACCCGCCGGGCCTGCGGGGACAGGTGGCCAGCGGGGAGGCAAAATTGCGCCAGGGGCGGTTTCCTTCGCCGCTGTGGCGTCGGAGCCGGTTGGAAGGGTCACGGGCCGCCCAGGGGCGGGAACGTCGCCTGTGCGCGCGCTGTGGCGGGGCGGTGGTACAGAAATCTGTAGGACCGGCGACGTGGCGCGCGTTACAGCACCTCCACCTGGTCTTCGTTGCTGTCGGCTGACTCGATGCCGTCGAGAACCGCCCGGCAGACGCAGTAGAGCGTCCCGGGCGGAAGCGTGACGCTGGCGCCCGTGCCGACGATGTTGTCCTCGGCGAGCGTGTACGGGCCGCCGGAGGTGACGCTGTAGAAGATTCGGTAGAAGTCCACGCTGCCCGCGGGCGCCGTCCAGTTGAACGTCGCAGACCCGGCGCCGACGGCGATCGCTCCGAAGCTGGTCGGGGCGTTCGGCCGCGGCAGGGTGGATGCTTCTAACTCGGCGCCCAGCGGGCTCGCGTTCCCGGCGGTGTCCACGGCCTGCGCCTTGTAGTAGGCCCGTCGGAGTAGCCGGCGGTGTCGCATTCGTGCCGCCGTCGCCCGTGCAGTCGATGTCCGGGCAGTTCGGAATGGCAAACTCGTAGGCGATCGTCCCGTCGGTCGCGCGAGTGCGAATCGCCCACGTCTTCGTGCCCTCCTCGATCGGCAGGACGGCGGACATCTGCTCATCCACCGGCATCCCGCTAAGCGTTTCGCCGCTCCCATTGTCGTTGTCGGCCTCAAGGAGGTTGTATGCCTTGAACGTGGGCTCGCCGGTGAGTTCCGAGTAGTCGAAGGGGCCGGTGCGGGCGCACCGCCGGGCGGTGTACGTCCAGCGGTAGTTACTGCCGTCTTTCGTCGGGGACGCCTTGATGATGATGCG
Organism: Planctomycetota bacterium; assembly: GCA_023417885.1. Lineage (GTDB taxonomy): Bacteria > Planctomycetota > Phycisphaerae > Tepidisphaerales > Tepidisphaeraceae > JAEZED01. Next base: position 47,268 of record JAEZED010000069.1, on the reverse strand, counting down.
ATCCCAGCCGCTCCGCTCGTCCGGCCCGGCGCCGGAGGGGATGCGATCCCGCGCATGCGCCTCAGCCGCCTCCATCGCGCCGTTCCACGACGACGCTGGAATGCGCAGCGGGTCGCCCGTCTTGGCTCTCGGGAACTTCTGCATCAGGCCCTCCATCATCCGAAGGCTGCGCCCCTGGCGATCTCCGGCAGCGCCCGGTTGAGCAGGCGCAGGATCTCGGCCTGCGTCTTGGCCTGCTCGTCCAGCTTCCGCTTTGTGGCGTCGTTGGTGCCGAAGATCTGCCCCAGGCTCGACTTCTCGAAGGTTCCCGTCCCGTCGAGGCGGTCGGCCATGCTCGTCACGTTGCGCTCAACAGCGGCGGCGGCGTCCGCTAGCGTCACGTCGCGCCCGCCCGCGCCGCGGCTGCCGAAGACTTCCTCCACGATGCTCTTTTCGCGCGTCCGTCGCGCTTCGGCGATCGCTTCCTCCAGGTTCCGGCGAGCCTGGTCAAGCTCGGCCTGCGACTGCCGAAGCTTCTCGGCGCCCGCGGCGTCGATGGCACGGATGGCATCCTCGAAGGCTTGTCCGATGGCGGACAGGTTGCGTTCAAACTCGCGGTCGATCTCCTGCCGGCGGTCGGCCCGTTGCTGCTCTGCCTCCCGGCGGGCGCGGGCGCTCTCGTCCACGATCCCGGACAGGCGGGCGTCGCTGTCCCGCTGAAGGTCGGCCTTCGCCTGCTCGGCTTCCTCGGGGGTCAGCTCCCCGGCAAGCTGCATCGCGTCGATGGCTCGCTTGCTCGTCCAGTTGATGGTGATTTCCCACGCGGACTTCAGGCCCTCGGAGAAGTCGGCCCACAGCTTCTTCATGCCCGCCACGGTCTCCGTCCACGCGGTCGAGACGCCATAGACCACGTGCTCCCACGCGGCCAGCAAGCCGTGAACGAGCCCCTCCCACGTCTTCAGCACGGCGCCCTTCAGGCCCTCCCATACCTTCCGAAGCTCCAGCGTCCCACGCTCCCACGCGACGCGCAGGCCGGCCATCGCGACTTCGCCGGCCAGCTTAAGATCGCCCCCGGCGATGGCGTCGCGGATGCCTCCCCAGACGCGCTGGAAGAATGCGGCCAGCATCCCGAACTGCTCCATGAGGAACGCGACGACGGCGCGTCCCGGCGTGGTGAGCGTCAGGAACGCGGCGCCCAGGCCGACCACGGCGGCCGTCACCAGGCCCAGCGGGCTAACGAGGAAGGCGACGGCGGCGCCGATCAGGCCCAGCGTCTTCGCGGCCAGGCCCAGGAGCCCGGCGAAGCCGGAGAGGGCGAACCCTGCCAGCTTGAGGCTCACGCCGATGCCGAAGATTGCCGCGGACAGGGCCAGCGCCCCGGCGCCCACGGTGGCAAACGTCGTGACGATGGCGGGGTTCTGCCGCACGAACCCGGCAATGAGGCGCGAGACCCCGGCGAACCGCCCCAGCAGCTTCGCCAGCGGGCTCAACAGCGGCTCGCCGACGGATGCCGCGAACTCCTTCACCGCCGACTGCGCGGCCTTCAGCCTGTTGGTGAAGCTGCCGGCGGTCTTCTCGGCGTCGCCGACGGCGCCCTGATCGGTCATGGCCCGCATGATGATGTTCAGGCGGGCGATCGCTTTCTGCGCTTCGGTCGCGGCGGCGGCGCCGCCTTCGAATCCCATCCGCAGCAGTTCGGCGTCGATGGCGGCCTGCTTCGCGTTGATGCCGAAGCGGTCGAGGACTTCAGCGGAGCCGGATAGCGCGCTGATGAACCGGCCCGTGGCTTCCTCGTCGGACATGTTGTTGAACGACGCGAAGTCGAGGGCGAGGGCGGTGAGCCGCTTGCTCATGTCCGCCGTCTGCTGCGGGTCGAACCCCAGGCCGGTGAAGAATCCGCCGAACTCGGAAAGCGCCGTCTGAAGGTCTCCGCGGAAGCGTCCCACGGCGTCACTGGTTCGCTGCGCCCATTCCTCCACCGCTTCCGCGTTCTCGCCGAAGATGGCGTCGAATCGGTTGATCGTCTCCTGGAGGTTCGATGCTTCCCGAACGGCCAGCCCCAGCGGCGCCAGCATTCCGGAGACGGCGGCGGTGGCGATGCTGCCGAACCGCATGAACGAGGCGCCGATCTTGCTGAGCGACGCCCCGAACATCTGGATGTGTCGCTGCGCCCGGCGCAGGCCCGCGCGGAGCATTGAATCGTCGGCCGTCAACTCCACGAACGCGCGGCCGGCGCGGATGCCTTGTTGGCCGGATGCTGCCATGCGCCACTCCAGTTAGTTGATGAGCTTGCTGGCAACGGGCGCCGTCGCCGCCCGCAGCTTGCTGAACGTGCCGGTAAAGGCCTGAAGCTGCGCGTCCAGGGCGGCGTCAACCGAACCGCTCTCCAGCGCCTCGGTCGCCGCTTTCGCCAGCGCCTTTTGATGCCCGACCATCTTGTCCACGAAGGCGACGGCCTGCTCCCGGCGATCGCTGCTCGTCCATTCGGCCATCGCGTACATCAGGGCGGTCGATGCGGCCTCGATGGAGTCGCCGTCGAAGTCGCGGCCGAAGGTCTCGTCGTCCACCTCCAGCGCCTCGGCCTGCGCCCGGCAGATGAGCCAGAGGGTGTCAACCAGCTTCACGACATCGCTTCCGAGAACGGGGGCGGCGGTGGCAAGCTCGTTGAGGTTCACGCCGCAATGCTTCTGAACGGCCTTCACCTTCGTGATGTCCAGGGCCAGGTCGTAGACCTTGCCGCTCTTGCTATTGAACTGCGTGCGCTTCATTGGGGGTTCCTTCGACGTTGGTGGGACTTTGCGCCTTCCGTGCCCCCCGCCCCCCGCCGACCAGGCACGGGACGGGGAAACGGGGGAACACGCGCGCAATGAATTTCGGGAAGGCCCGGCGGGGTGTAGTCCAGGCCCCGCCGGGCCGGTGCGGACGCGCGCCGAAGCACGGCCCGCCGCAGGGGATTAGGCGGTTCCGGTGGACTTGACGGCGGCCTTCGGGTCGGCCATCGCCGATCCGAAGTCGTGATACACGCGCCACGTCGCGCCCAGCGTGCTCGGGTCGCTGTCGAGACCGAAGTATTCGACGGTCGGCTCCTGCTTGCCGTCGAGGAACGCCACGCTCATCGGCACGGTGGCCGGTGAGCCGAACAGGTACCAGGCCGTGGCGCTGGCCTCGCTGAACTTGTCGGTATTCGACAGGCGCGGCTCCACGGCGAGCGTAAGTGCCTTGTGGTGAACGTTGCCGGTGCCATAGATGCCAGTGGCGCCGCCGTCGCGGACCTCCGACGAGTTGATGATCTGCATGGCCAACTCGCGAAGCTCCGGCGGGACGACCAGCACGGCGGGCGAGAGGTCGAGGTCGTTGCCCTCGGCGTCGCGCTGCGTCATCATCGCCTGCACGGCAGCCGTGAGGGAGTCGATGCTCAGGGCGCTATCGGCACCCGTGAGAAGGTTGCCGTTGTTGGTGTGGAAGTGGCTTCCGGCGTTCAGCAGCGTCCCGTACACCAGGTCGTTGAGCTTGCGGCGGGCGTTGCGCCCGAAGCTCTCGGCGATCTGCTGGAAGTAGCCGATGTCGTCGTTGATGAGATCCTTGCGGGTGATGCGGAGCATCTTCGCGAACGTCGCGACGGAGAACGTGTACGTGGACTCGTCAATCGTCGCGTGCCTGATCTCTCCGTCCGGCGCCAACTGGTCAAGCGAGCCCAGCGTCGAGGGGCGGATGTCCTTCTTCTCGTGGAAGTTGTTCGCGGTGCGCTTCGCGGCGAACGCCTGCCATGTGGATGGTGCCTCGGTGTACGCCTCGATGAGCATCTTGCCGGCCACGTTGGACAGCGCGTTGGGGAGGCTCATCGTGGAGAAGCCGGCGGCGGCCAACTCCTGGCGGGACATGCCGGCGCACTCGCGGCCTTCGCTGACCATCGCCAGCCGGACAAGGTCCATCGTGTGCTCCATCCCGTAGGACGCGGCAAGCGCCGCCTCGCCCAGGGACTTCTCGGCCACCTCCTCCAGGCCCACGCGGCGCAGCAGAGCGGCTTCGATGATGGCCTGAGGCTTGACCTGTTGAGCGCGGGATCCGTAGATCCCGGCGGGAGCGGGACGGCGCTCGGCCTTGAGCTTCTCGAGCTCCATCCGCTGTTGCACGCGGCCGATGCTCCAGTCGTCGGCAATCGCCTGTGCCGTGATGTCGGGATATCCGGCGGTGAGCGCCTGAACCTTCGCGATGCGCTTGGCCTCCAGCATCGCTGCCTCGGTCGGCGTGGTGGGGCGCTCGATACGCTCGGGCTCGCCACGCACGATCCGCCCGTCGGCCTCGACTCGAAGGATGCGGCCGGGCTCCTCGGCGGCTGCTTCGATTGCTTGGAGCGTGTCTTCGGCGGCGGGGTCGCCCTCGCCGCGGTTCTTGTGGAACGGCATTGCTTTTCCTTTGCCGCGGCTTGCGGCGATTGAAACAGTGGCTTCAGCGTCGGCGCCGATGGATACCAGGCTGATCTCCTTCAGCGTGGACGCGCGAATGACAAAGAGGGGGCCGGCGAGCGTGCGGCCGTTGACGTGAACGGTCTTCCCGTCGGCGATGAACTCGGCCGCGGTGAAATCCATCCCGACGCTCGCCTGAAAGCGGAATCCGTCGCCGTGAAGGCTGAGGATCTTGCTCCCCGCGGTTGACGTGCGGGAGATCGTTCCTTCGGCATAGAGCTTGCCGTCGCTCACGGCAGCGCGGCCGTGTCCGGCGATGCCGTCGAGGCGCGTGTCGTGGTCGGCGTGCAGCGGGAACGAATCCGGCAGGGTGGTGCCGGCAAGGTCAACGACCAGCGGATGCTTCAGCTTCGCTGTGGTGTGCGGGCGCATCGGCCCGCCGCCGTAAGCGAGCATCGTTGCCGTCGCTGGCTTCGTGCCTCGCGCGTTCAGTTGAACCGTCGCAGGTGCTCGGAGTGTTAGAGTCTGCATTTCGTTACATTCAGTATCGCCGCCCGTTCCCATCCTGTTCGGCTTTTCCGAATACCGGATAACCTTCGGTGTGAATCGGGTTGGCAGATTTGTGCCTACCCGAGATTCCGCTTCGCGCGCCTCAGTGGTTTCTCGGTGGCGCCGCCGCTCCACGCCTGCACGTAGAAGATGAGGCGGCAAACACGGCACTCGCGACGCTGGACTGTCAGTGCCTCGCTCCGATAGTGCGTGCGGATTAGCCGGTGATTCGGCGAGCCGCATTGCGGGCATCGCGGCTTCGTCACCCGCACAACCGGGTATTCCCGGTCATACTGTGGAACGGGCGGCGTCCACGGCCGACGGGCACGCAAGTCTCGCGGCTTGCTCACTCCAGGCCTCCGCGGTTGAAGTCGGTCGGCAGCGCCAGCAGGCGGACGTGCGTGCATCGGGTGCCGGTGTTCCCGTAGAGGCGCTCCACCAGGCCATCCGCCTCCATCCGTGATAGCTCGCGGCTGAATCGCTGGCGGTCGGCGGCGGTCGGCGGGTAGCCCAGCCATTGCCGCGGGTCGTATTCGACAGCACAGGCGAGGCGGGCTCGCTGGCATCGCTCGAAGTCACGGCCGGCCGTCTTGCGGGCCAGGCCGTTTAGCTCCTCGAAGCGCTCGCGTGAGCCCCAAAAGGCGAGGTCGGACGCGATGCCGGCGAGGATGATTTCGCGCGTGTCACAACTACTGGCACAGGTGCGACCCGGCAGTTCCCGCTGGCGTCGCGTTTCGGAATTGCCTTCAGGGGAAACTAGAGGCGCCACAGCGGCCCCTCCTGCCGCTTTCGCCCCGTCTGCCGCCTCTCCTGCCTCCGGCGGCTCCTGCGCGACGCTACCATCCACGGCCACGCAACGCAGCCGGTGGCGCCTGAAGGCGTCCTTGAGCATCTGGCGAACGCGGACGCCAGCGGGGCGGTCGTCGCCAGGCTCGGGGATGAACGTGATGTGATAGGTTTCGGCCATCTTTGGGGGTCTCCCAAAACATCCAAACAAGCCCGAAGTAGCCCAAACAAGGCCAAACAAGCCTCACCCTTCTTTGGGCTTGTTTGGGCTTCTTAGGTCTTCTTTGGTACTTTTGGTGATTGGGGTTTGAACCCTAAGTTGCCAGAGCCATCGGCCCCTTGCGCCGGGTTCCCGGATGCATTCCGCGACCGCTTTGCGGGCGGACACGAGCGTCCACTTGGCGTGTCCGCCCAGCACGCCGTCGGCCTCGATCTCGTCCCAGTGCTTCGGCCCGCCGGCCAGACATTCGGCGATGAACTGCGCTGCCTCGTCGTGAGCCACGGCCCGCGGCCCGCCTTCGCCCAGGGCATCGTCCGCCGTCGTTGCGATGGCGTCCGCCTCCCACGCGACAACGATCCCGTGCCCGTGGTTCTCGAGCCGGTAGGCGAGCCCGCTGCAATCGGGGCCGATGTTGTTCTTGACGGGCAGGAACAGGCGGCGGGCGGGGTCGTCCTTGTCCTTCGTGACGAGCCACGACGCGCGGGCCGCTGCGTTGAACGCCAGTGAGCCCATCGTGCGATACATCGCCTTGCCGCCGCTGCTCTTGTTCAGGTGCGAGACCATCACCACCGCGACGCACGTTTCGGCCGCGAGCCTTGCCAGCGGCGCCAGTAGGCCGCGCACCTCGGCGTTGTTGTGCCCGTCGTTGCCCGGTGGCAGGAACGCGCTGATCGGGTCGATGACCAGGAGCCGGCAGTCGGGCGTTGCTTCGATCGCCTCGCGAACATGCCCCAGCTCGTCCAGCGTCAGCGGCCGCTCTCGCGGTGTGCCGGTCTCGTCGTGGAAGGCGATCCCTTCCACGGCCCGGATCATGCTTCGGTCTGCGGATGCCGCGATGAGCCGCGGAACGATGGTGTCCTCCACGTCGTCTTCGGCGCTCATGAGCACCACGCCGCCCCGTTCGCATGCTGCGCCGTCGGGCCAGCCAATGCCGGTGCTCGTTCGCGACGCCAGGTCGCAGCTCAGGCAGCTCTTTCCTGTGCCGGGGTCTCCGGCGAGCATCGTCAACTTGCCCAGGGCGATGCGTCCGGGCCAGAGCCAGAGGATCGGCTTCGGATCCACCGCCGACAGGTCGATGAGGCTGACGGTGGGGGCGCCATCCGCTGGAGTGGTTCGACAGAAATCTGACGAACCACTCGCGCCGGGTTTTGGGAACCCGGGTTCCCAAACTTCCCCCTGCGCGCCGTCGTTTCTGCCGGGAAGTGTTACCCGTGGTAACGCTTTGCCGTTGGAGCCTTCGTAGCGTTCCATCACATCGAAGTCGGTCAGTGAACTCACGCGGCCTCCAATGCACGCGCGGCCGCCAGAGCGTGCCGGCGGGATGCGTCGGCATGCTGGCGTGCGGCGTCAAGCTTTCGCTGAAGTTGTCGAGCCTCGCCGATGGCGATGGCGAAGCGATCCGCCGGTAGCGGAAGGTTGAAAACGTCGGCCTCGTCTCCGTCCGGGTGGATGAGGGCAGCCGGCCCCTGCCACGTTCCCCACACTGCAAGCCATGCGGCGTCACTCGGCGGGATGGCGCATTCCTCCATCCGCTCCAGTCGCCGAAGCCCGATGACGACTGCGGCCTCGCGCTGGACTGCCGGCGGGGTCTCCGGCGGTGACTTGTCCGCCACGAGCAACGCGATGCGGAACAGGCTCGCGTACTCGGGCCAGCCGTCGAAGTCGCCGGCCGTCACTTCGTGCTCGCGGCGCAGGCGGGCGCCCAGCGCCGGCCATGCAAGGGCAACGCCGTCACTTCGGCCAGGGCGCGGCCGCGGCGCCGATTGAACTCCGCGGCGATAAGCGCGGGGTCGCGGCTCATCGGCCTTCCCCCTCGGGCGCGACGCGCCGGGCGGATAGGTAGCGGTCGAGGTCGTCGGTCGAGTAGCGGACGGCGCGTCCGACCTTCACGAACGGCGGCCCCTTTCGTCGGCAGCGCCACGTCCGAAGGGTGGCGACGGCGAGACCTAGCCTGCGGGCGGCGGACGCTTCCGGGATTAGGCCGGCATCGGCGGCGGGTGTTGGGTGTTGCTGCATACACCCACTAGATGCCCGGCTGCTATGACATGGTGTGTCTAAAGACGTTCGAAATACACGAGAAAAGCCCGCCGACTATGGCGGGCTTGGGGAAAAAATGCTCGTGGCGCTCGTCGGAATACAGTCAAGATACATCGCCCATTAGGTAGGGCCGGCAGAGCTTCACGTCGTACTCGTACTTCGCCTCGCGGGTGCCGCGGATCTCGTTCTCCCGGACGGCGAGCTTCGGCAGTTTGCCACTCTCGCGAAGCCGGTTGAGCTTCTGCTCGGCAGCTTTCGCTCGATTGCCCGCCGGGACCCCGCAGTGCTCGATCAGGGCGCGAGCCGGCAGGAACTTCGGGACAACCTTCTGAGCGGCTCGCTCGCGCTCCTTCGCCTGCGCGTCGATCTGCCCTTGCAGGATCGCCCCGATGTCGCTGGTGTTCCACTGCCCATCTAGAATCCGGTCGGGTGAGAGACCGGCGCGTGCGGCGAACCGGTAACTATCGGCTTCCGACCGCGGCCAGGGGATGCCGGTTTCCTCCTCCCACTCGGCGATGGCTTCCCTGCTGGCGGCGACCAGGAGGGGAACCGTTGCGCGGAACCCCTCCATCGCGCGATCAACAGCAATGCGGAGGCTCTTGTTGGACTTCAGTTGTCGTGCGAATGCTTCGCTCGCCTTACTCATGATCCACCTCCGGCGAGCTGCTTCAGCATGTCGAACGCCTGATGGATCGGGCAGAGCCTCCAGATCCTCGCGTGCCGCTTTCCGCCGCAATCATCCACGAGCACGGCGCCGCCGTCGTACGGAAGATCCTCCGTGAACTCGACAGTGTGCAAAATGCCGCGGACTGCGACGCTCGGCGAGGTGGCCGCCATCGTGCGCGCGGCCCGCAGGCCGGCGAGGAAGCTCGAGTAGTGAACGTTGTCGGTGACCGTGATGGTCTTGTCGCCCCGGTCAACGTGGACGCACACATCGCTCCCGTTGACGATCAGCCTCCCGGTTACTTGCCGGACTTCGATTCCCGCGTCCATCTCCCTTCGGACGTAGAATGTGTCTTGCTGGCCATAGCGGTCTGCGGACATGATGCTGACTCCTTGTTGCGCCCCGTTCGGCTGTTGATTCGCGTTCTCGGCCGGCGGGGCGTGACTTTGTGTGGCGGTCGTCACGCGACGACGCGCATCCTGCCATCCGGCAGGGGCGGCGGTGCGGCGCCCATCGCCGCTTGAACCGCCTGGAGATGTGGCCGCAACTGCTCCGGCGTGAGGCGGACGTAGTGCCGCTGTGTCACGTCGCCGGATTTGTGGGCCTTGTGGTTCACGAGGGCCTTCAGCACAGGCCCAGGCACCAGCGGGGCGGCGATGCTGATAAACGTGCGGCGCAGGTCGTGAACCGTCACGCTGATTCCCGTCTCCGCTTCGATCTCTGCCATCGCGTGCCGCGGCTCGCGCATTGGGCCATCCTCGCTTCGCCGGTTGCCGACGCTCGGGAATACCCACGCCGAACGGCCGCGGCGGGCCTTGGCGCGGCGGGCCAGTATCTCTGCCATTGCGGGCGTGATCGGCAGTCGCAGCGGCAGCTTGTTCTTGGTTTCGTGGATGCTCAGCACGCCGGCCCCCTCGTCCACGTCGGCCCACTTGATGCGCCGGGCCTCTCCCTTTCGGAGCCCGGTCAACAGGATGAGATCCAGCATATCAGCGGCAACGGCCATCCCCTCGGGCTTCTCGTCTCGCAGCTTCACCAGCGCCGCCCGCCAGTCGGGGATCTTCTCGGCCGGAATCACGGTGTCCCGCGCCACGTCCTCGAACCACTTCCCGCGCAGCACGGCGGCGGGGTTCTTGTCGAGGCGATCCATGTCCGTTGCAAACGCCAGCACGGCCCGCACGACGCGCATCAGCGCGTTGGCCGTTGCCTTCCCGTTGCGGACGCCAACGTGCCGGTGCTTGGCGAGGATGGCCGGCTTGTCGATTCTGGCCAGGGGGCGCGGCTTCCAGTCGGCGAGGTGCTTATCGACCAGCCGCCGGTATTCCGCCTCCGTGCCGGCCTTCACTCGCCCCTGTGCCTTCCGGTCGTTCAGGTAGTCGTTGACGGCATCCTCAAAGCTGTACCCGTCACGCTGCGACTCTGCCTCTTTCGCCCTCGCCTGCTCCACGGGGTCGATGCCGTTAGCGATGTCGGCGCTCTTGCCGATGGCGAGCCTCCGCGCCGCCTCGATCGTCAGTTCGGGCCATGCACCGATGCGGACGCGCTTCGGGCGCCCGTTGACGCGCTGCACGAGGTAGAACGTGCGCGAGTCGGCCGGCGTGATCTCAAACTTCAGCGCGGACTTGGCGTCGTGGTAGAGCGTCCGCCGCGCTTCCGGCTTCGGCAGGTCGGCGAGGCGTCGCTCAGTGAAGGGGAACCGCTTCGATTCGGTCGTCTGTCCACTCGTCATGTTTCACCTCGGCGCAACGCCGGCGCAACGGCTGTCGTCAAAATCGGGCAAAACCGGCGTCACTCGGGCAACGCCGCAAGGGGCAGGAAACATCGGGGTTTCCGTACACCGTCGCCGATTGTCAACATTGGGCGCGCTGTGTCAAGATAATCCGCCGCCGACTGTAAATCAGGTGGCTCTGCCTTCGCTGGTTCGAATCCAGCCGCTCCCATTGATCTCTCCTTAGTAAGCCCCGCCTCGTGCGGGGTCTTTCGCTTCCTGTGGCTATCGTTGATGGCGGTCGACTGCGATTTCCCGGCTTGCAGAGGTCGGGTTCGGTGCGGTATCTGTGCGAGTGTGTCTCATGGGCACCGCCGACCCGTTCCGGGGCTCGGCCTGGCTGAACATCTGTCATCGCTGCCAGTCGAGATGTGGAGGTACAGATAGCCAGCGCTTCGTCCCGCGTCCGGTCGTCTACCCCCTTGAGCTGGCCCCTCCCGGCCCAGTATGCGCTCTCCATTGGCGTCGTACTCGCCGCCCTCGGCGTCCGCTGGCTGATCGACCCCTATGCCGGCGACCGGTTGCAACTGCTCCTGGTGGCCGTCGTCCTGCTGCCGCTGCTGGTGATCGTCCGGGCCGGGCCGTTTCTGGCCGCGGCAACGGTCGGGTGGAGCCTCTCCAGGTACTTTTTCTTCCCCCCGCGGGCGTCACTCGCCATCGCCGGGCCGATCGAAGCACTCACCCTCGGCCTCTACGGCGCCGCGCTGCTTGCCGCGGGGCTGACCGCCTGGTTCGCCGGGCGACTGCACGACGTCTCCGCCCAGGCTGAGCATGCCCGTGCCCGGCTGGCGGCGATCGTCGAGGCCTCGGACGACGCGATCATCAGCAAGTCGCTCGACGGCACGATCCGCTCCTGGAATGCCGGCGCCGAGCGGCTCTTCGGATACTCGCAGAAAGAGGCGGTCGGGCAGCCGATCTCGATCATCGTCCCGCCCGAGCTGTTGGCGGAGCAGCGGCAGATCCTCCAGCGGATCCGCGGCGGCGAGCGGGTGGATCACTTCGAGACGGTCCGCATGTCCAAGGACTGTCGCCGCCTGGTGGTCTCGATCAGCATCTCCCCTGTACGCGACGAGCGCGGGCGCCTGGTCGGGGCGTCGAAGATCGCCAGGAACATCACCGAGAGCAAGCTGGCCGATGAGCGGATCGCGGCTCTACGCGACGACCTTCGAAGCCATGCGGAGGAGCGCGACGCGCTGCTGAGTGTGCTGCCGGTCGGCGTATTCGTAGCGCGCGACGCGGAGTGCTCGCAGATCACGATGAACGCGGCGGGCGCGGAGATGCTCTGGATCGAGCCGGGGATGAACGCCTCCAAGAGCAGTGACGATGGGGCTCTGCTGCCGTTCCGCGTGTTCCGCGAAGGCGTGGAAGTGTCCGCTGAAGAGCTGCCTATGCAGCGCGCCGCCCGCACGGCGCAGCCCGTGTGGGGGGAGACGTTCGAGCTCCGCCACAACGACGGGCGCAAACGCTGGCTTTACGAGTATGCGGTTCCGCTGTTTGGCGAGGAAGGGCGCGTCCGCGGCTGCGTGGGCGCTTTCGTCGACATCACCGGCCGGAAGGAGGCGGAGCAGCTCATCGAGAAGCGGGCCGCCGAGCAGGGGGCGTTGTTCAGGCTGACCGACCGTCTCCACCGGGCAGGCTCGCTGGAGGAGGTCTACGACGCGGCGCTCGATTCGATCACGAGCGCCCTGGGGTGCGACCGGGCCTCCATACTGCTGTTCGACGAGCACGAGGTGATGCGATTCGTCGCGTGGCGGCGGCTGAGCGACAACTACCGGGCCGCGGCGGCCGGGCACTCACCCTGGAAGGCCGACGAGAAACACCCCGAGCCCATCACGATGCCCGACCTGGCCGCTTCGGAGATCGGCGAGCCGCTTCGATCCGTGATCGAGCAGGAGGGGATTCGTGCGCTGGGCTTCATCCCGCTCGTGACGGAGGGGCGGCTGATCGGGAAGTTCATGCTCTACTACGACGCCCCGCACGACTTTTCGGCGGGCGAGATCGAGTTGGCGCTCATCATCGCGCGGCAACTCGCCTTCGGCGTCGAGCGGAAGCGCGCCGATGCCCAGCGTCGCCGCACCCAGGAGGCACTGCGCCAGAGCGAGGCACGGCACCGCAAGCTGGCAGCCCGCCTTACGCTGCTGCTGCAAACGACTTCCCACCTCATCAAGTCGCTGGATGTTGATGAGCTCCTCGCATCGGTGCTGGGCCTGTCGCGCGAGCTCGTGGCGGCTGACGCGTTCGCGGTGTGGCGACAGGATGCCGCCGGAGTGTGGTCGGCGGTGTCGAGCGAGGGGCTGTCGGAGGAGTTCATCTCCAGCTCGATCCAGGCGGCCCAGGACGCGAGCGTGCCGGTGGAGGCGATCGTCGTGCAGCCGGAGGACCTGGCCGACCGCTCGACGCCACTGCTCCATGCCCGTTGGAAGCACTACGAGCGTGAGGGAATCGGCTCGCTGATGATCCTCCCGCTCTACATCCACGGACAGGTGACCGGAACGCTCGTCTTCTACTGCCGCACACCCCATCACTTCGGGTCCACGGAGGTCGAATCCGCACGAGCGCTGGCCAACATCGCCGCGGCGGCGATCACCACAGCGGAGCTCTACGACGCCCAATCGCAGCTTCTGCGGCGCGCCGAGGATGCCGCCGTGCGAGAGTCGTTCCTCGCGGCGGCGGGGGCCATCCTCGCCGAATCGCTTGATTACGAGCAGACGCTGGCGAACGTGGCGCGGGCGGCGGTGCCGGAGTTCGCAGACTGGTGCGGCGTGGATCTGTCGGATGACCAGGGTCAGTTGCGGCGGTTGGCGGTGGCGCACATCGACCCGGCCAAAGTGAGCCTGGCGCATGAGCTCACCGAGCGATATCCGACGCCTCCGGACGCGCCCTCGGGCCCGCAGCACGTCTTGCGCACGGGTGAGCCCGAGCTGGTGAGCGAGATCGGAGAGGACCTGCTCCGGATGCGCGCGCGCGATGAGCATCACCGCCGCCTCCTCGAGCAGGCCGACATCCGCTCTTACATCTGCGTCCCCATTCGTGGACGCGCGGGCATCCCCGGAACGATGACATTCGTCGCCGGCACGGGGAAGCGGCGGTTTGACGAGCGCGATCTCTCCGTGGCCATCGAGATTGCCCGCCGGGCGGGGCAGGCGATCGATAATGCGATGCTCTACCGCGATCGCCAGCGCAGCGAGGAGGCCCTGCGGGACGCTGACCGCCGGAAGGACGAGTTCCTGGCCACGCTCGCCCATGAGTTGCGGAATCCCCTTGCGCCGATTCGAAGCGCGCTGGAGATCATGAAACGAACCGACGGCTCGCAGATGACGCCCGTCGAGGCCCGGCGGGCCATCGAGCGGCAGGTCGAGCAGCTCGTTCGGCTGGTGGACGACCTCCTGGACGTCAGCCGCATCACGCGCGACCGCCTGGAGCTTCGCAAGGCCCCGGCGGAGCTGGCGCCCATCATCCGGCAGGCCATAGAGACCAGCTGCCCGCTGGCTGACGCCGAGGAGCAAACCGTCGAGGTGTCGTTGCCGGCGGGGCCGGTCTACCTCGAGGCGGACGCGGTGCGCCTTGGGCAGGTATTCAGCAACCTGCTGAACAACGCCTGCAAGTTCACCCCCCGCGGCGGAACCATTCGGATCGCTGCACGGCGGCAGGGGGGGAGCGTATCGATCTCGGTGAAGGACGAGGGGATCGGTATTCCCGCCGAGAAGCTGGGCAGCATCTTCGAGATGTTCTCGCAGGTGGACAAGTCACTGGAGAAGGCACAGGGCGGCCTCGGGATCGGCCTGACACTCGCCAAGCGCCTTGTGGAATTGCACGACGGGAGCATCTCCGTCCGGAGCGACGGGCCGGGGCGGGGGAGCGAGTTCATCGTCCGGCTGCCCGTGGCCTCCCACCTCACCGAGTCAGAGATTCCGGCTGAGCCCGATCAGACCAATGGCGAGCTTGCCGACTTTTCCGGAGTCGCGGGCCGGATCCTGGTCGTTGACGACAACGTCGACGCGGCCCGGACGCTGGCACTTCTCCTGCGCATGGCCGGGAGCGAGACGGAGATAGCCCATGACGGCGTCACTGCTTTGGAGCGGGCGGAGCGCTTTCGGCCGGAGGCGATCCTGCTGGACATCGGGATGCCCGGGATGAGCGGGCACGACGTCTGCCGGGCGATCCGGCGGAGGAAGTGGGGGCAGGACGTGGTGATCATCGCTCTAACCGGCTGGGGTCAGGACGAGGATCGCCGGCGCTCTCACGCCGCGGGTTTCGATGGTCACCTCGTAAAGCCCGTGGAGCCGCAGACGATCCGGCAGACCATCGGCGAGCTTCTCGCCAGCCGCGAAGCGTGAAGGGCGGGCTGCATCATCGGTTATCGGACGGCTCTTCGGCACCTGACCGGTAGCAAAAGCAGGAACTTGCGGGTGGCGCGCCCAGTGCCTTGGATAACCGCAACGGCGTGACATTCGGGAGGCGGCGTCGGTCTGATAGCACCCCCGGAGACAGATCGAAGAACTTTCACTTGAATTTGCTCACGGCTTCCCGCACAATACGGCAAGCCACGAGGGCTCGACCGGCGGTGTAGGCCGGTGCGAATGGGAGGAAGCACTGCGGAGAGGATGAGGGACTCGCTTACGATTCTCAGTCCGTCCACTCGGACGGGCGAAAGTTGGCGGAGTTGAAGCGGGAGCGTTGCCATCACGAGGGTTTCCGGGTTGCCGGTTGCCAGGGCACCGGTGCCGATGGCGCGATCCTTCATCGGAGTTGAACAGGTGCAGTGTTATCGCTACGGGCGCTTCGCGCCCCAGGCGGTTGTGTAGGTGTCCCTGCGGCAGGCGCCGCGGGCCGCTACCCGCACCTGTTCGTATCTGCAAGTGGATTTGGAACTTAGAGCAAGCTACGGGGCCGCACTCGCGGCAGCCGACATGGGCGGAGCCCGCGCAAATCGCAACTGCGTCGTGTTCGACGATAAAGAAACATGCTCGAGCGCCGAGCGGAAGCTCACCGTGCTGGTGGTCTCGTACAACACGCGCGAGTTGACGCTCGCGTGCCTGGCCTCGGTGCAGGCTGAAACACGAAACCTCGACTACGAAGTCATCGTCGTCGACAACGCATCCCGCGACGGGACGGCCGAAGCGGTCGCTCGAGACTTCCCCCCGGTTCAGCTCGTCTGCCCCGAAGAGAATCGTGGTTTCGCGAAGGCGAACAACCTTGCCGCCGGCATGGCCACGGGTGAGTGGTTGCTCCTGCTCAATCCAGACACCGTCATCCTTGATGGGGCGATCGATAAGGCGCTGGCTTTCGCCGCCAAGCAATCGGGTGATGTCATCGTGGGGGGGCGGACGCTCTTCGCCGACGGGCGCCTGAATCCCCTCTCCTGCCACAATCGGCCGACCCCGTGGAGCGTCTTTTGTGCGGCCATTGGGCTGGCGCGGCTCTTTCCCGGGTCGGTCGTCTTCAACGCCGAGGCGTTGGGGTCATGGAAGCGCGACAGTGTGCGGCAGGTCGACGCGATCAGCGGGTGCTTCCTGCTGATTCGCCGCGCCCTCTGGAATCGTCTCGGCGGCTTTGACGAGTCATTCTTCATGTACGGCGAGGAGACGGACCTTTGCCTCCGGGCGGAGAAGCTTGGGGCCCGGTGCCTCGTCTGTCCGGAGGCGACGCTGATCCATCATGGCGGGGCTTCGGAGCGGGTTCGCGCAGACAAGATGGTGAAGCTGCTGAACGCGAAGGTTCGGCTGGTGCACCGCCACTGGGCCCGTCCATGGCGTCCCCTGGCTCACCCAATCGTTCTGCTCTGGCCCCTCACCCGTGCCGCAGCATTCTGGATCGCCCGAGTGGCGCGTCACTCGAAGTCCGAGTCGCTTCGCCCGTGGCTCGAAGTCTGGCGACGCCGATCGGAGGTGATCGCGTCGTGACTCAAGTAGCCGATCGAAACTTCATGTGCAGCGTGATCATCCCTGCTCACAACGAAGCGGGAGTGATTGGCCGTTGCCTCTCGGCCATTGCAGAGTTCGGGAAGGCGGGACGGGCACAGGTCATCGTGGTCTGCAACGGTTGTTCGGACGACACGGCCGCTCAAGCGCGTGCCTGCGGCGACTGGGTGCGCGTCATCGAGACGCCTGTCGCGTCCAAGAGCGTCGCCCTGAACCTTGGTGATCAGGCGGCCAGCTTCTTCCCGCGGATCTACCTCGATGCCGACGTCGTGCTCTCGGCCGACGCGCTCGGGGCACTCTGTGAGGAACTCGACGGCCGGAAGTGTCTGGCCGCGGCGCCTCGGGCGCATCTCGACCTGTCAGCGGCGTCGTGGGCGGTACGCGCTTTCTACGCGATCGACACGCGGCTCCCGTGGGCCCGTCAGGGGATCGGTGGCAGCGGGGTGTACGGGCTCACAGCCGAAGGGCGGAAGCGCTTCGACGAGTTCCCGCCCATCACTGCGGATGATGGTTTCGTCCGCCTCCAGTTCAGCCGGGACGAGCGTGCCTTCCTGGATACCGCCGTCTCGATCGTGACACCGCCGCGGCGCCTCTCGGAGCTCGTTGCCATCAAGTCGCGAAGCCACTTCGGCAAGTACGAGTTGCGATCCAGGTTTCCGCAGCTGATGCGGAACGAAGGCGAGCCCAACACCCGAGCTTTGGCTCGCTTGGCTCTCTCGCCGACCAACTGGCCTGCCCTGGCCGTCTACGCGTACGTGAAGCTGGCGGCTCGCCGGCGGGGGTGGCGCAGGTTCAGCGATGGCGACCACCAGGTCTGGGAGCGGGATCAGAGTTCACGTCTCGGAGGGATGGCTCTCGCGCCTGCGACTCGATAAATCGCTCAGAGTCCTCATGTCAGCATCGCTGAGCACAATGATCGATGGGAGCAGGAGGGCACGCGTGCTGTGCGTCTCCTCGGGTGGAGGGCATTGGGTGCAACTACTTCGGCTCAGGCCGGCCCTGGACGGGCTGGATGTCGCTTATGTGTGTGTGCGGCGCGAGTACGGGCGCCAGGTCGCCGGAGAAAGGTTTTACCGCGTGGTCGATGCCACGCGCTGGAGCCGGGTCGCCCTGGTGAGGATGGCGATCCAGATGGTGTTGATCCTCCTGCGTGAGCGCCCTGACGTGGTGATCTCGACCGGGGCGGCACCGGGCTTCGTCGCATTACGAATCGGCAGGCTGCTTGGCGCTCGAACGGTTTGGATCGACAGCGTCGCGAACGCGGGCAAGCTGTCACTTTCCGGCCGGCGGATCGGTCGATACGCCGACCTGTGGCTGACACAGTGGCCGCACCTGGCCGGTCCTGGCGGACCAAGATACGAGGGAAGTGTGTTATGATCTTCGTCACAGTTGGCGCACAAATGCCGTTCGACCGGATGATCAGGGCCGTCGACGACTGGGCGGGCAGTCGTGGACGCTACGACGTGTTCGCGCAGATTGGTGACACGGACTACCGGCCACGAAACATCCGTTACAGCCAGTTCCTGGACCCCTCCTCCTTCCGGGATAGGGTCGAGCAGGCGGACGCAATCATCGCCCACGCCGGTATGGGCTCTATCCTGACGGCGCTCGAGTTCGGGAAACCCATTCTGGTGTTTCCGCGGCGGGGGGATCTGAAGGAAACGCGAAACGACCACCAGGTCGACACAGCGCGGCAGCTTCTGAAGCAGGGGCGGGTGAACGTGGCGATGGATGAGTTCGAGCTCATGGAGCGGATGGACTTGATCCAGTCGCTCCACACTCAGGAGCCACTGGGCCAGTTCGCTTCTCCTCGCCTGATTCATGCCCTTCGTGGTTTCATCGAGGCGTCGACCGAGCCCGTGCCTGCTGTTGTTCCGTCGTTTGACAGTGTCTATGACGAAGGCGATGGCGCCACCCTCGCGATCTCCCAAGGCACGGTTCGCGGCTGAGAGTTACCGCGACGTTCAATGACGCTTCTCAACGAACATTCCAAAGCCCTCAAGGCCGCAACGGCAACGCAGTCGCGGCCGGTGGGCGTTGGCAAAGGCGGGGCTGTTGCCGCCGTTGTGCTCCTCGCCGGCGCGGTGAGGCGCGCGCGGCTTCACGATGTGATCGGGCGTTCGCCGCTGGATCTGCCGATTGATTCCTCCGCCTCGCTGCTGGATGTCTGGAGCGGGCAGGTGGCGCGCCTGGCCGGCGTTCTGAGTGCCGAACGATTGCACTGCCGGCTCATGGCCGACAGTGCCTCGAGCGCTCCGGCCGCCACTCCCGTCGCTGATCGCACTGAATGGTCCGTCGAAACGGATCCGGTCGAGCTACGCGGAACGGGCGGTCTCCTGCGGGATATAGCTGAGTGCTACGGGGACGACCAGTACCTCGTCGTCGCCTCCGCCATGCACCTGCCGCTCCATCCGCTGGAACGGTTCGTGGCCGAGGCGGTGCGCGACGGCGTGGACGTGTCCGTGCTCGAGGATCTCACCGGCAGCCCCACGAGCGTCTTTGTCATCGCCTGCCGCGTCCTCCGCGAGTTGCCCGCCGTCGGGTTCGTGGATCTGAAGGAGCAGGCGCTACCGCAGATCGCGCGCAATCACTCGGTGCGCGTTGTACCGGTGCCCGGGCCGATCGCAATCCCCATCCGCACCGCCAGCAGCTATCTCGCCGCCGTTCAGGCTCGTGCCCGCCGGCTTCGCGGGCTCGGCGACACCGAAACCGCCTTCGCCGAGCGCTGGCGGAGCGACTTCGCGATCGCGGAGCCTGCGACGCTGATCGACCCAACCGCCCGCCTTCATAACGCTGTGGTGCTCGGCGGCGGCATGGTGGAGGCAGGCGCCACCATTGCCAACTGCCTTGTTTGCCCCGGCGGGCGAGTTGCGCGGGGCGAGCGCCTCATGAACCAGGTGATCGCCGCGGACGGTTGCTTCCCCATCGTTCACAAATGACCCTTCGCACCGCATTCTCTTCGACCGGAGTCGTCAGGAGCTGGTCCGCCCGCTCGTGGGTCTGGTTTATCCTCCTCGCCGGCGGGGCGATCTTCCTCGCCTGGGACGCGTGGGCCGACATCAAGCGCCTCGCCCTGCGCGACGAGGAAGCGAGCCACATCCTGCTGGTTCCGATCGTTGCGGCATGGCTCTTCTGGGTGCGCCGCTCGCGCCTCCGACACTGCCGGACGGTCGGCACCTGGATTGGCCCGGTCATCGCCGCCATCGGTGCGGCTTTCCTGATCATCGGCGACGACTACCTCTTCCAGTCCGTGTGGCACGCGGGGGCGATCCTGCTGCTGATTGGGGCCTGTCTGACAGTCTGGGGCCGGGATGTGCTGATCAGTTTCCTGCCGGTGTTCGTAGTCCTGGTCTTCATGATTCCCGTGCCGGCGCGCGTGCGGCAACAGATTGCGCTCCCGCTCCAGCAGGCGACGGCGGTGGCAACCCAGCAGGTGTGCGACATCGCCGGACTTCCAATGGAGCGGTCCGGTAACCTGCTTCGGATCAACGGCGTCGATGTGGCGATCGCCGAGGCGTGCAACGGGATGCGGATGACGTTCGCGTTGGTGCTCGTCTCGTACGCATTCGCATTCAGCACGCCGCTGAAGTGGTACGTCCGTCTCCTGCTGGTTGCGCTCAGCCCGATCTCGGCGGTGGTGTGCAACGTCGTGCGACTCGTGCCCACGGTCTGGGTTTATGGGAACTGGTCCGTGGACGCCGCCGAACTCTTCCATGACCTGAGCGGCTGGGTCATGCTGTTCGTGGCGTTCCTGCTGCTCATGTCGGTTATCCGCCTCCTGCGGTGGGCGGCCGTGCCGATTACGCCGTTTACGCTTGCCCGGGACTAGCTCACGGTGCATCTTTCGACCTTGAAGAACCACCTTTCGATCCTGGGCACGCTGCTGGTGTTTGGCTGGCTAGTGACGGACCGATCCGTCCTCCGGCCCTCGCCAGAGGTCGCCGCCGCCTATCACGCGGAAGTCCGGCAGGCCGCTGCCGATCTGCCCCGGCACTTCGGGTCGTGGCTGGCCGAGGATGTTCCGGTACCGACGGGAGCGGTGAAGCTGCTCCAGCCCAACGTGATCCTCTCGCGCCGCTATACGAACATCGCGACCGGTGAAGCCGTCACTTACTTGTTCGTCCAGGTGCACGACGCAAGGGATATCCTCGGCCACTATCCGCCGGCCTGCTATCCGGGCCAGGGGTGGAACATGCAGGCGTCCGAGCCGGTTTCATGGCTGGCCGACGCCGAACGGGTGGACGGGACGAGCTACCGCTTCGACCGGAGCGGGCTAGAGGAAAGCGGCAGCATCGCGATCGCCAACTTCCTCATCCTGCCGGACGGCACCACCTGCCGCGACATGGATGCAGTGGAGTCCGTCGCCCAGGACAGGCTCCGGAAGTTCTTCGGCGCGGCACAGGTGCAGTTGGTGTACCACGGCTCGACGCCGCTTGAGCGGCAGCACGAGATCACGGAAGACTTCATTCGGCACAGCCGGCAATTGATTGCGGCCGCAAGCTCGGGAGAGGCCCATGTCACGCAACACTGAGATCACCAAGGCCGCTGTGACGCCCATGGTGGAGTATGAGCCGGCGGAGCCGCTCCAGCCGGAGCAGGCGCCCAATGTCCTCAAGCAGGCTCACGGCCTGCTGCGCGGGCGGTACTGGCTGGCCATCACGCTCTGTGTCATTGGTCTGGGCATCGGGGGGTTCTTCGGCTTCAGGCTTGCCCAGCCGCTCTACCAGAGCACCGGCCTTATCCGTGTCACACCCTATCAGCCGCCCATTCTCTACGAGACGGAACAGACGGGCAGCATGCCCGGATGGGATGCGTTCGTGAGCTCGCAGGTCGAGCTGATCCAGGGCGAGCGGGTGCTCGACCTTGCGATGCAGGATCCGAAGTGGACCGCCGTCGGGCGCGGCATGGAGCCCGCTCAGGTCGTGGCATTCCGTGAGAGCCTCACCGTCGCGCGTCCAAAGGGGAGCGAACTCATCGCAGTGAGCTTCGAGGATGCGGATCGGGAGATCGCGCGCGTCGCTGTCGAGGCGGTCCTGACGGCGTACAACAAGCTTTACGGCGAAGCGGGTGACGAGGGCGTCCTCCGCCGCATGGGGTTCCTCGAGACGCGTCGCGGTGCACTTGAAGCCGACCTGAAGTCGCTCAACGACCGGATCTTCGCCATCGGCAACGAGCTCGGGTCGGGGGCAATCGACCAGATCTACCAGGGCAAGCTCGCGGAACTCATGAAGCTGGAGTCGGAGCTTCGGCGCGTGGAGCTCGAAGTGGCCATCGCCCGCGGCGTGGCTGCCTCCGTTCAACAGGCGGGGGGAGAAGGCACGGAGGCGGCGCCGCTCGGCACCGAGCCCGGCAGTATCGAGGCATTGGCCCGGCACGTGCCTGAGGTGCAGGAGCTTCTGAACTCGCGCCGCATGCTGGAGCGCCAGCTCCGGATCGATGCCGAACGCCTTGGCCCCACGCATCCCGCGATCCAGACCCTCCGCGCCCAGCTCGATGTCATCAACGAGGAGCTCGAGGAGGCGGTGGCCATCTACCGCGACCTCGGGTTCGGCCCGCAGGATGTAACCCTGCCTCCGGCAGCTCCGGGCATGCCAGCCATGACGCTCGCGCAGCTCGAGGCTCGGGAGCGCAATGTCCGCACCCTTTACCAGGCTGCGGAGGCCGAGACCAAGGCGCTGGGGCGCAAGACCATCGAGATCGACGCCCTTCGCCTCCAGGCCCGCGACGTCCAGGGCAAGCTGGATGAGACAAAGCAGCGGCTTGAAGCCTTGACGGTCGAGCGCCAGCTAGGTGGGCGCATCAGCATCGCCAGCTTCGGTGATCGGCCGCTTTCTCCGTCGAAGGACAAGCGTAAGCAGTTCGCCGCCGCCGGCGCTATGGGTCTGGGCGGGGCGGGTGTCGGGCTCGTGATGCTTCTGGGTCTGCTGGATCGCCGAGTCCGAACCGTGGCTGATGTGCAGGACGGACTGAAGCGCACTCGCCTGCTGGGTGTCCTGCCGCTGCTGCCGGCAGACCTCTCCGACCCGGAGCAGGCGCTGCTCGCCGCCCACTCGGTGCACCAGATTCGCACCAGCCTCAACGGCCGCAACAGCGTCGAGAGCAAGCAGGTATTCACCATCACCAGCCCGTCGCCGGATTCCGGAAAGACGAGCCTGAGCCTTGCGCTGGGCCTCTCTTTCGCAGCCAGTCGGTCACGCACGCTGCTGATCGACTGCGACTTCATCGGCGGGGGGCTGACCGCCAAGATGAAGAAGATCACGCGGCGGCGGCTTGGCCACGTGCTCCGGCGGCAGGGCGTCATCACGACGCCGCAGCTCGTCGAGGCCCTGAAGCTTCGTACGCAGAACCATGCCCTCCTGGGCGAGGTGCTGGTGCAGCTGGGCTACGCCACCCAGGAGGAGGTCGACGAGGCCCTGGAGATTCAGCGCGAGTCGCTGGTGGGCCTCCGGGAGGCGATGCTGGGTGATCCGCCGCAGGAGTGTTTCACGGAGAGCGGGACATCGGGGCTTTACGTCATGCCGCTCGGCTCGGCCGGCCGGCAGCACGTGGGCGAGCTTTCTTACCCGGCTCTAGCAACGGTCATCGAGCAGGTTCGCCGCTGGTTCGATGTGATCATCATCGACACCGGGCCGATCCTGGGGAGCCTGGAGGCTTCGGTCGCCGCGATGGTCGCCGACGAGGTCGTGCTGACTGTCGTTCGCGGTGAAGACCGGGGGCACGTGGAGAAGTCGCTGGAGCAACTTTCCACCCTCGGCGCGTCTGTCGCCGGCGTGGTCCTGAACCGGGCCACCATGCCGGACATCATCGCGTCCGGCTACAGCTCCTCCATCAGCCGTCTCTCCGGCGACCACAGGGAGTTCTACCCCGAGCAGTTGCCCGTCGTGGATCACAAGCACCTCCGCCTCGGACCGATTGGCTCCGCCGTCGCTTCCATCTCCGGGAGCGTGCAATCCTCGGATGAAGCGGGCGAGGAGTGACGGCCGTCGTCTCCGCTGGCCCAGCATTGATGCTTCGGTCATCGCCAAACATCATCCCGCTCCGTTCGGACCTTCCGACGGTGTGGGGGCTCGATCCAATCGAGTTGCACGACCGCTACTGGGCCTCCCGGTCCGTCTGCGTCGTGCGGCCCGGGTCGGGAACGCCGCTACCGCGCCGGGCCGAGCTGTTCCTCCTCGCGGATGGGCGGACGCTGGCCACGTTCCGGCTGCGCAAGGCGCTGGAGGAGATCTTCTGGACGCGCGCCGAAGTGATCTTCGTCCGACTGCGGACCCATCAGAATGGGCAGTACCGCGAGTCCGTCCTTACGGACTCCGACGGACGCTTCATTCGGTTCGAGCGTCACTACGGGAGTGACTCGAAGCACGTCGCGCGTCTCGTGCTGACACGCGACCGCCGCATCGCGCGGCTCTGGCAGGAGGGGCCCGCCGAGGGAGACTGGCGCGCCTTCCGCCGGCACACGCGGCGCCGCCGCCGGGAGACGCTGGCGGTCGAAGGACGGTTCTACGACCGTTTTCGCCACGAGGACCTCGACCAGTTCGTGACGGACCTGATCGCGCACTGGCCCCGACCCTCCACGGCCATCCAGGGGATCTCCGAGATTCGCCCCGGCGTCTGGGCGCCGCGGCAAACCAGGGTGATGAGCGACACGGTCTTTCTTGGCCCCACGTGGATCGGGGCCGGTCGCGACGTCCCTCCCGGCGAAACGGTGCTCGGCCCCGCTGCCCTCTGGGATGATGTCAGCCAGAGGCCGGAGGCGGACTCCATGCGGTGGGAGCTGCTCGACCCGACGGAGGCGCCGCCCGCTGCTCCGGTGAAGCCGGTGCCTGTCACCCCGTGGCGCCGTCGCAGCAAGCGAGCCTTCGATGTTGCCTTCGCGCTCTTTGCGCTGCTGGTGACGCTGCCGTTGTACCCCCTGATCATGCTGGCCATCTGGCTGGAGGACGGCAGCCCGTTCCTCTTTGCCCACAAGCGGGAAACGCTGGGCGGCTGTGAGTTCCCGTGCCTGAAGTTTCGCTCGATGCGCAAGGATGCTGATCGCATCAAGGCGGAGCTCAAGGCGAAAAACCAGTCGGATGGCCCCCAGTTCTTCATGAAGGACGACCCGCGCGTGACGCGCGTCGGCCGGTTTCTTCGCAAGACGAACCTCGACGAGATCCCGCAGTTCATCAACGTGCTGCTTGGGCACATGTCCGTCGTCGGCCCGCGTCCGAGTCCGCGTACCGAAAACCAATGCTGTCCGCCGTGGCGCGAGGCACGGCTAAGCGTGCGGCCCGGCATCACGGGGCTGTGGCAGGTCAGCCGGACGCGGCGTGAGGGGCTGGATTTCCAGGAGTGGATCAAGTTCGACATGGAGTACGTCGAGCGGGCGAACTGGAAGCTCGACGTGATCATCATTCTCAAGACGCTTCGACTGCTGATCGGCAGGTAGGCGAGTTTCGTAAATGACGCTGAACAAGAAGAGAAAGAATCGCCTGCTCGTTTCCCTGGCGGCCCTGGTGCTGCTGGGCGGGCTGGCGGTGGGTGGGTACTCTTTCCGCGAGCATCAGCTTGAGTCGCGTGCCCGGGAGGGTCGCGCCGAGGGCGCCCGGCTGCTCGAGCAGGGGGATCACTACAACGCCCTGCACAAGATCGGCCCGTACGTGCGCCGTCACCCGGACGACGCCGCTGCGCTCTACAACTACGCGGTTGCGCGCGAGAATGTGCCCGAGCCCGAGAACAGGCACATCTCGGAGGCGATGAACCTCCACCAGCGCGTCCTGAGTCTGAACCCTTCCCACGCAGGGGCCGCCGAGTCGCTGCTCCGGCTCTACGGGCTCGTCGGATTCACTACCGAGACGATCGAGCTCACGGACCGTCTTCTCGCAGCGAATCCTGGCGATCCCGTTGCTCTGCGGGCGCGGGTGGAGGCGCTCTACCGGACACGCGAGTTTGAGCAGGCGGGGGAGTTTGCACTCCGGATGGCGGATGCCGCCCCACAGGACATCGAGGCCCAGGCCCTTGCTCTGGAAGTCATCCGCCGGCTACGTGGTGGGGAGGCGCGGATTCTGGAGCGTGCCGAGGCGCTGCGGGAGCGTCATCCCGGAGATGTTCGGTACGAAGTGCTGCAGAGCATCGCCTTCAGCCTCGTCAACCGCTCCAACGAGGCACGTCAGTGGGCTTTGCAGGCGGCTGCCAGGCCGATGCCGGACATGCCCACGCTCCACCTGCTGGTGGACCGATGCGACCGTCTCGGACTCTTCGATCAGTCGCTTGCCCTCCTGCGTTCGGCCGCAACAGGCGGCGAGGCGGATCCGGAAGTCGTCGTCGCACTCGGTCGGCGGCTCTACCAGATCGGCCAGCACGATGAGCTACTGGCGATGTCCCCTTCAGATCCCAGCGCCGCCGAGGAGCTGAAGGTGCTGCGCACGCTTTCGCTGCTCGCGCTCGATCGAAACCCGGAGGCGCGGCAAGTCATCGCGACGATCGCTCCAAACGACGAGTCGACCGGTTCCACAGGAGCATGGAAGCCGGTGCTGGAACACCTGTCGGCTGACGATCGCGACCCGGTCGCGTTCATGAAGGCCACCCGCGACGCATTGGTCGCCCGGCCCGCAGATCCACAGCTACATCTGGCTGCCGCCGAGGCATTCGCGGGGGTCGGCGAAGGAGAGGCGTTCGTTCAGTCCTTGGAGGAAGCAGTTCGGCTCGCGCCGGCATGGGGAGAGCCACTGCTCCGGCTCGGTGCCGCGTCGCTCGCCGCCGGTCAGCAGGATGATGCTCTGCTGCTGGCCGAGGCGGCGTTGCAGCGGTCCGGCGGCAACGCCGACGCGCTCCTCCTCGTCGCCACCGCCAGGAGCCAGCAGGCCGTCGAGTCGGACTCTGCCGCAATCAGCGCGGCGCTGGAGGCAGTAGACCGGTTCGAGACAGCCGCGCCGGACGACAGGCGCGCCGTGCCGCTGCGGGTGCGCCTGCTGGCGGATTCGAATCGCGATGAAGAGGCAGTGTCACTGGTCCGCTCGATACTTGGCGCAAAGCCAGCAGTACCCGCCCAGGTGCTGCTGCATCTCTCGGAGATCTGCCGCACGCACGACCTCGGACTTGACGAGGATTGCCTGCGCGTCTGCGAGGAGGCGCATGGACTGCTGCCGCAACTTGCTTACGTGAAGGCGACTCGCCTCCACGAAGCGGGACGGACGCAGGAAGGAATCGACTACATCAACGCAATCGCTGCGGGCGCGCCGGAGCACGCCCGGGCCACGGGCGCCGAAGCAAGCGAGTACGGCGTGTTCCAGGCCAGGTTCCTGGAGGCGGTGAGAGATCCCGCTGCAACGGAAGCCTGGGTGACGGTTGCTGATGCGAACGGGGAGGACGTGGCCTTGCAGTGGGCCGCCCTGAACTCGCCGGCGGCCCAGGCGGACACCGCATTTGTCGCCCGGGCGCTGTCGCGCCTGAAGGAGCGTGTCGGCGACCAGGGCATCAACTGGCGCGTCGCGCGGGCGCGCTGGCTCCTTCAGACGGAGCCGGCCGGCACGACGGATGGATCGGTGCAGGCGGCGCTGATCCTCAACAATGTCACGCGCGAGTCACCCCAGCTGCTGGCGCCGCGCCTGCTGCTGGCGGATGCCTTGGCCCGCCTCGGCAACTGGAACGGTGTGGTCGAGCAGCTGAACGTCGCCTCGGAGCTCAACCCCTCGTCGGTGTCGATCGCGCTGAACCTGGCGATGGCGCTCCAGAAGCAGGGTGATGGGCTCCGCGCAGTCGCTCACCTCCAGCGCGTGCTCGAGAGCCCGACCGCGACCCTCGCCCAGCGGCAGCAGGCGGCCGAGATTGCCGCCGCCGCGGGCGATGCGAGCCTGGCCATCCAGGCCATCGAGTCGGCCGGCGCCTCGGGTGACCAGGCCCCGTCAGACCTTCTGCTGGCATCGCTCTACCGGCGGACGCGGAACTTCGCGAAGGTGGACGAGATCTGCCTCCGCCTGCTGGAGAACCCCGACGCCGCGTCGCTCGCGTTCGTCACGAATCACTATCTCTCGCAGGGTCGTACCGCCGAGGCGCAAGCAGCTCTGGCCAAGCTGGACGAGATCGAGCTGGCACCGGCGGACGAGAGCCTCATTCGGGGCGACTTCGCCGCCCGCACCAGCAACATCGACGCGGCTCTGTCGCACTACGAAGAGGCGGCGAAGCTCGCTCCGGACGACACCCGGCCGTGGCGGCAGATTCTTGTGACGCTCGCGCGCACCGGCCGTCTTGAAGAGTTCGCCGCCGCCGCGGGTCGGGCTGAGCAGGCCCTCGGCGCGAGCGGCGAGTTTCGTGCTGTCGCCGCCGTCGCGCCCCAAGCAGACTCCCTGAGCCAGAAGTGGCCGGAGACCGGAATCCTGCTTGCGACGATGGTTGAGCAACCGACCGAACAGGCAGCCATCAGCGCGGCGCTGGAACTGCTCCGGCAAGCGGACCCGGCCGCGCCCGCTGATGCAATGCCCCGGCTGCGCAAACTCGCTGACGAGCATCCGAACGTAACGCCACTCCAGATCCTGGCCGGCCGCGTGCACCTCGAGAATGGTCAGCCGGCTGTGGCGGCGCAGCTAGCGGGGCGCGCCATGCAGGCCGATCCGCTGGAGCCCTCGGGCGCACGACTTGCCACGGTTGCGCTCTTCGCTGCCGAGCGCTGGAGCGAAGCGGTGGTGGCGGCGCGGGAGTGGAAATCACGCTCTCCCGGCGAGTCGGCGGTCGCGGATCTGCTGGCGTCGAGGTCACTGGTGCAGCAGGGCAATGAGCGTGAGGCACGCGAGGCGGTCGCCGCTTATGACCCCGCTGATATCGCCGATCCGGGAACGCGCCAGCGTATGGCGATTCACAAGGCGGACCTCGCCGTGCGCACCGGCGATCACGCGGGCGCCGCCGCGCTGCTCCGCCCGATGCTTGCCGAGGTGCAGGAGATCCGGTCTGCGTGGCTGCGGCTCGTTTCTGGATCCGTCCGTGACAGTCAGACCGCGCTCGCCTGGCTCAGGGAGGTCGAGCCGCACGTCAGCCAGGACGGCTTCGGTGGTCGAATGAGCCTTGTCGACGCGGCCAACGCCGCCGCCACGAGGCTCGACACACCGGAACTGAAGGCTCATACCGGTGCACTGCTGGCATCGCTGAACGCCGATGCCGCGGCCGGGAGTCTGGTCGCTGATGGCCAGATGGGAGCGGATCACTGGCTGCTCGTTGGCATGCTCAACGAGAAGTGCGGGGATACGGCGTCTGCGCAGGCGGCCTATCGAAGTGTTCTAGCCATGAACGCCCAACACCCGGTGGCGGCGAACAACCTGGCAATGCTGATCCGGGAGTCCAATCCGGACGAGGCGCTGCGCCTTGCGAAGATCGCCGCCGCCGACGAGGGCCCGAACCGCGCGAGCTTCCTCGACACGCTTGCGGCGGTGCATGAACAGCGTGGTGAACTTCAGCCGGCACTCGAGAGTGCCCGCCAGGCGGCAGAACTCGCGCCGGAGTCGACCTCGATTCGAAATCGGCTCGATAGGCTGATTTCTGCGGCGGGGCAATCCCGCGGCCCGGCCGGTCCGGGCTGATGCGTTAGGCCATGATGCGACAGCGTTTGGAGGCGTGGTGGAAGTGCGGTCAATGCAATGGTTCAGTTTGCCCCGACCCCCGGCGCCGCGGTTGCCGGGTGGTTTTGCTCAGCCTTCGGAGTCCTGCGTCGCCGTAACCACGTGTAATCCCGTGATCGACGTTCTGCACGCTGGATTCAGTTCTCTATCTCCTCTCCGTCAGGGAAACCGGGCGGAGAGGGTTTCGCGGCCGAGTAAGGCCCAGTCACACCGCCTTTGTCGGCGCGACGCCAGGGCCTCGTAGTACTAAGTCCCACTCGCGCGATGCCGCAGCGCTCAACAGGATCATCGAGGGAACCGCCAATGATCGAGGTATGTGCCCACATCGGCAACGTGATCCGCATGGCAGCTATCGTCGATCTTGATGAAGTCGACGCGGCGTTTGAGTGTGTCGTGAGCGGCGAGCTTCAGGGCAAGCTGCTGGCGCCGACACACCTGGCGGACACGTTAGAAGTGTCAGACACCAACAGCATGCTCCTGGACGCGTTCCGGGAGTTCCGATTGAAGATCGAGCGGGTTGCGGAGCAGATGAACCCGACGTCGGAGCAGAATCTCTGACGAAACATGAGACGGGAACGGAGACGTAGCACAATGTCGACGCAGAATATGATTGGCGAACAACTCGAGGGCAGGCTGCTGCTGGCAGCCTTCGTGTCCGATGACTTCAACGCGACCACACTCAACGGGGGCTTGTGGAGCTTCGTCGATCCGCTCGGCGATAGTGTCGTTTCCGTGGACGGCACGAATCTGATGATCTCGCTCCCGGCGGGGAGTGATCACAACCTCGATGCTTCTCAGAACCGTGCCGCGCGCGTGCTGCAGCCGACTGATGACGCGGACTTCGAAATGGAAGTGAAGTTCGAGTCGGTGCCTACCCAGAAGTACCAGATGCAGGGCTTGCTCGTTCAGGCGAGCGAGAGCGAGTACCTGCGATTCGACTTCTTCCACGATGGTGTCGGCCTGCGGCTCTTCGCGGCGAGCTACAGCGGCGGGACGATGGTCACCAAGGCGAATGTGTCGGCGGTGTCCAGCCGGGGGGTGAACCTGTTCATGAATGTCGCACGCACGGGCGATAGCTGGGTGCAAAAGTATTCCTACGACGGTATCACGTGGTATTCGGCGGCGAACTTCACGCACTCGATCGATGTCGCCGATGTCGGTGCATTCGCTGGAAATGCGGCCGGTACTGGTTCACCTGCGTTCACCACCTCGATCGACTACTTCTTCAACAATGCATCGCGCATCGATCCCGAGGATGCCAACGCTGCCCTGGACACTTCAGCACCGGTTTCGCTCAGTCTGGACGCCGAGAACTCGACTCACCTGGTCGAGATCGGCTGGGTGATGAACGAACCGGTAACGGCGGTTGTTGAGTACGGTCTCACGTCCGCGTTCGAACTCGGATCCGTGAGCAGCACCCTTCTGGGTACAACAGGCAGTGTGACACTGGACCTCGATCCGTTCACCAACTATCACTACCGCGTACTTTTCACGAACGGCAACGGTCTTGAGGCGGTCTCCGGGGGACAACTGGTTCGGTCGGGGCAGGCGATCCAGAGCGCGCCGGCGATCGACGTCTGGCACGGGGACAACCAATCGTTCGGAGGGATCGGCAGCCCCCAGAGGTGGGTCAATGTACTTGGACGTGCGACCGACCTCGACGGCATCGATGTGTTGCTGTATTCCCTGAACGGGGGGCCGGAACGGGTCCTTCGTGCAGGGCCGAATCCCGACCGGCTTGGCGGCCCCGGCGACTTCAACATCGAACTGGAGGCGGCTTCCCTGCTGTCGGGGAGCAATGCCATCACGCTGAAGGCCGTCGACATCTTCGGCAGTGTCTCGACGCGGCAGGTCAACATCAGCTATGACCCGCAGAGCGTATGGCCAGCTGATTTTGT
Organism: Planctomycetota bacterium; assembly: GCA_023417885.1. Lineage (GTDB taxonomy): Bacteria > Planctomycetota > Phycisphaerae > Tepidisphaerales > Tepidisphaeraceae > JAEZED01. Next base: position 16,453 of record JAEZED010000069.1, on the reverse strand, counting down.
TGCAGACTGGGATCTCGTGGAGAATCCCTACCAGCTGGGCCAGGTCGTGGACGGTCTCTGGGCGCGTGACGGCGAGGGGATACGCCCCGTGGAGACAGGGTACGACCGGCTGGTCGCTCTGGGTGACATCGGCTGGAGCGACTACGAGATCACGGTTCCCATCACGATCAACGGCTTCGACAGCGACGCCACCTCAGCGCCGGCTGTGGGGCTGATCACGCGGTGGACTGGACACCACGACGGCTGGTTGCTGGAGCCCCGATCCAAGTGGTGGCCATTGGGCGCCCTGGGCATCTATCGTGAGAACCAGCACCGGACCCATCTCTATGGGAACGCTGGCGCGATTCTCGGTTCGGACCCGGCGAAAGCGACGCTTGAAATCGGCACCCGCTACATGTTCAAGATGCGCGCGGAGTCGTACATCAACACGACGACGCTCTACAGCCTGAAGGTTTGGGAGGCTACTCAGGCAGAGCCGGCGAACTGGACGGTAACTGCCCACGGAGTTCCGGGCGAACTGGAGACGGGATCCATCATTCTGATGGCACACTTCACCGATGCGACGTTCGGCGACGTGACGATCGAATCCCTCGTTGACACCACGCCCGCCACCGTCTCGAACATCGATGTGCGCCAGACGGCGCGACGGGCCACGATCGAGTTCGAGACGAGCGAACGCGCCACCGCGACCCTCGATTACGGGCTCACCACTGCTTACGAGCTCGGCTCGGTCGGCCAGCCTCTGTGGGCACAGTCGCATGAGGTGCAGCTCGAGGGGCTGGAGCCCGGCACGTCATACCACTTCCGTCTGCGGGTGGTGGATCGCGCCGGCAACACGACCACGACCGGCGATCACACATTCACCACCGGCACGGGCGTTCTGACGTCGGATGACTTCAATCGCGGAGCGATCGCGCCGCTTCCGTGGACTGTTCACGACCCTGTTGGTGATGCGGCTGTGGGCTTGGACGGCACGCGGGCAATTCTCAGCGTTCCCGCCGGCACGGATCACAACATCGACAAGTCCTCGAACCGCTCGGTTCGCCTGATGCAGCCCACACTGGACTCGGACTTCGAGCTGGAGGTGAAGTTCGAGTCGCTGCCGACCCAGAAGTACCAGATGGAGGGATTGCTGATCGAAGAGAGCGCGGATCGCTATCTACGGTTCGACTTCCACAGTGATGGGAATGATCTCCGACTCTTTGCTTCCAGCATCGCCAACGGTGGAATGTCCACGAGGCACAACAAAGTGGCGGTCCCGGGGGCGGGACAGACGCTCTACATGCGAGTCGGTCGCAGTGGTGACCTGTGGACCCACACCTACTCGTACGACGGCACGACCTGGCACACCGCTGGCACGTTCTCGTTCGCTATGTCGGTCACTTCGTCCGGCGTCTTCGCCGGAAATGCTTCCGGCTCGACCTCCCCCGCTTTTACCGCCGTCGTCGACTACATGTTCGATACCGAGGTGCCGGTGGTGCCAGAGGACGCCGGCAGCGACACGCAGCCGCCTGTCATTCTGGATGTGAGCGTCGATCCGGAGTCCACCGAGGCGATGATCAACGTACTGGTGGACGAGGGGACGACGGCGGTCCTGAAGTACGGCCTCACTGCCAACTACGAACTCGGCAGCGTGGTACAGACTCAGCTCTCGGCAACCCATGCCCTGTTCGTATCTGGTCTCTCGCCGGAACAGACGTATCACTTCCGGCTCATCCTGACCGACGGCTCGAACAACACAACGACGAGCGGCGATTACACATTCACCACGGACAGCCCTGCCATTCACTCCGACGAGTTCGACGGGACTGGCTTGGACGGAGCATTCTGGAGCTTTGTCGATCCGGTCGGTGATTCGTCGGTTACGGTCACCGGTGGGCGGGCGTATCTCAACGTGGCAGGCGGGAGCGACCACGATCTCGGTGGCTCGTACAACCGATCGGCGCGCATCATGCAATCGGTGACGGACGACGACTTCGAGGTCGAGGTGAAGTTCGACTCCAAGCCGACCGCAAAATACCAGATGCAGGGCATCCTCGTGGACGTCGGCAACGGCGACTACCTGCGATTCGAATACTTCAGCGACGGAAAGGGTCTCCGCGTGTATGCGGGAAGCGTCGCCAACAACACGCTGACGACCCGCTACAACAAGGTCGCCGCCGGTGGATCGGCGACATCCCTGTACATGCGGGTCCGGCGAATCGGGAATGCGTGGACCCAGACCTACAGCTACGACGGGAGCACCTGGTTCAACGCAGCGTCATTCTCGTACACGTCGCAGGTGACGCATCTGGGCGTGTTCGCGGGGAACGCGTCCGGCACCAACTCGCCGGCGCACACGGCTGCGATCGACTACTTCCTGAGCTCTGCCGTCTGATGCCGCGGCCGGGGTGTTCCGCGAACTCCCGGCTGGCCTTTTGGAATCTGGTCCTGTAACGGCGGGGCGGCTTCCTCGTCGCGCACATGGGTGGGTCATGATGTACTCTTCGGACATGACGACTGCCGTGAGGGCGGAAGCATCGGCGGGCGGGCGGGCGACGGACTCGGACCCGGGCATCCCTTCCTGCTTGTTCTGCGGGCGGCCGCTCCGCCATACGTTCGTTGACCTCGGGATGTCGCCTTTGTGCGAGAGCTTCCTGAAGGCGGAGCAGCTCAACGCGATGGAGCCCTTCTACCCGCTGCACGTGCGGGTATGTGACGACTGCCATCTGGTTCAACTGCAGGAGTACGTGAGTCCGGAGAGCATCTTCTCGGACTACGCCTACTTCTCGAGCTACTCGGAAAGCTGGCTTCGTCACGCCAGGACGTACGTCGAGATGATGATCCGGCGTTTCGGCCTGGATGCCGCAAGCCGGGTCGTGGAGGTGGCCAGCAACGACGGATACCTCCTTCAGTACTTCGTGGAGCGCGGCGTTCCGGTCCTGGGCGTCGAGCCCGCAGCCAATGTCGCCGCGGTTGCGATCGACAAGGGGATCCCCACGGAGGTCGTGTTCTTCGGCACCGAGTCCGCTCGCGATCTCAGATCCAGGCACGGCGCCGCGGACGTCATCCTGGGGAACAACGTGCTTGCGCACACGCCCCGGCTCAACGACTTCGTCGAAGGCGTGCGCGTTCTTCTTTCGTCGACCGGAGTCGCCACGTTCGAGTTTCCCCATCTGCTGCGGCTGGTGGCGGAGAACCAGTTCGACACCATCTACCACGAGCACTTCTCCTACTTCTCGTTCACGACGGTCTGCCGGATCTTCGCGGCTCACGGGCTGACGCTCTTCGACGTCGAGGAGCTGCCGTCGCACGGCGGATCGCTTCGCATCTTCGCCCGACACGATGGCGACGAAAGCAAGCCGGTGAGCGCGGCCGTTACGGAACTCATCGAGCGGGAGGCACGGGATGGCGTCGGCCGCATGGAGTTTTACCGGGCCTTCGAAGAACGCGTGAAGGCGACCAAGAGAAAGCTCCTTCGGTTCCTGATCGACGCCCGCGAGTCCGGAAAGCGGGTGGTGGGTTACGGAGCCCCGGGGAAGGGGAACACGCTGCTGAACTACTGCGGCATCCGGGAGGATCTGCTGGACTACACCGTCGACCGGAATCCGCGGAAGCACGGGATGTTCCTTCCCGGTACCCATATCCCGGTGCATGACCCCGAGGTCATCCGCGAGACGCGACCCGACTACATTCTGATCCTTCCGTGGAACCTGCGCCGGGAGATTGCTCGGCAACTGGAGTATGTGAAGGAGTGGGGCTGCCAGCTGGTCGTGCCGATCCCGGAAGTGACGATAGTGCAGCCAGGCGGCGAGTGCCGTTGAAGGATTCCGTCGCAACCGCCGTTCAGGAGCCAGCAAATGAAGGTCGTGTTGTTCTGCGGAGGATTGGGCCTGCGGCTGAAGGAGTACTCGGAGAACGTTCCGAAGCCCATGGTGCCGATCGGCTATCGGCCGATCATCTGGCATGTCATGAAGTACTACGCCCACTACGGGCACAGGGACTTCGTCCTCTGTCTCGGCTATAAGGCGGACGTCATCAAGCGGTATTTCCTGGAGTACGACGAGTGCATCTCCAACGACTTCGTGCTCAGCGGTGGGAACAAGCAGGTGAAGCTCCTGAGCAGCGACACCGAGGACTGGCGGATCACCTTCGTCGATACCGGCCTCGAATCGAACATCGGCTCCCGGCTGATGGCGGTGCGACGCCACCTTGAAGACGAGGAGGTCTTCCTCGCCAACTACAGCGATAACCTGACCGATGCTCCCCTCCCGGAGATCATCGAGCGTCGTGCTGACCATGACAGCGTCGCGACGTTCCTGGCGGTGCGTCCGAGCCAGACCTTTCACGTCGTTCGCTCGGACCCTGGCCAGTTCGTATCGGATATCTACCCCGTCACGAGTTCAGACATCTGGATCAACGGGGGGTACTTCGTGCTGCGCAACGACATCTTCCAGCACATGGAGGCGGGCGAAGAACTGGTGTTGGAGCCATTCCAGCGGCTGATCAGGGAACGAGCCCTGACGTGCTATCGGCATACGGGCTTCTGGGCATCGATGGACACCTTCAAGGAGAAGCAGACCCTTGAGGAGATGCATGTCAGCGGGCGGGCTCCCTGGCAAATCTGGAAGGAAGGGCGGAGGCATGCCTGAGTCCGCGGCCGACACTGCACAGGTGCCGAGTGACGGGAATGAGAGGGGATCCGCAGTATGCCCGGGCTGCCGTGGTGGCGCGATGCGCGACATCCTGCGGATTCCGGACGTCCCCGTTCTGTGCACGGTTCTCTATGACACACCGGAGCAGGCCAAGGCGGCACCGCGAAGCACGATCGAGCTCTCCTTCTGCCCCTCCTGTGGGCTGATTTACAACACAGCGTTCGATGAAGACCTCTTGACGTACACGGGGTCCTACGAGAACTCGCTTCACTTCTCGAAGGTCTTTGAGAAGTACACGCGCGAGGTGGCGAACCGGCTCGTCTCCCGGCATCGGCTGCGCGGCGGGACGATCGTGGAGATTGGATGCGGCCAGGGTGCGTTCCTCGCTATCCTCTGCGAACTCGCGGAAAGTCAGGGGTTCGGGTATGACCCGAGCTTCGACCCTCGGAAGCATTCGACGACCCTGCCGGCGAACGTAACGATCCTCCCGGAGATGTACGGATTCGGGGAGCAGACCGTTGCCGCCGATCTCATCTGCAGCAGGTACGTCTTCGAGCATATTCCGCAGCCGCTTGGACTGCTGGCGACCGTCCGGGCCCGCATGCTCGAGCGTCCGAATAGCGTTCTTTATTTTGAAGTGCCGAATGCGGAGCGCATGTTGAGGGAGGTGGCGGCGTGGGACCTCATCTATGAGCACTGCTCCTACTTCACGCCCGCCTCGTTGCGCCGGGTCATCGAGGCTGCCGGTTTCGATGTGCTCGACGTTCGTACCGGATTCGACGACCAGTTCGTGAGCGTGGAGGCCAAGGTCGGCAAGGCGGGCGCGAACGAGCCTGCGGTCCAGCTCGATCCGGCCGTGGAGGCGGATGCGGTGCGCTTCGGCAAGGCCTACAACCGCAAGGTGCGGGAGTGGAGCCAGCGACTCGAAGACCTCGCGGCTGATGGGCGAACGGCCGCTATCTGGGGCGCGGGAGCGCGTGGCGTGATGTTCCTGAACACCCTCCAGGCCTCCCCCGCGATGATCCCCCTCGCGATTGACGTGAATCCTCGGAAGCGCGGCCGATACCTCGCCGGAACCGGGCAGCGGATCGTGGCCCCGGAGGATCTGCAGGACCACCCACCTGACGTGGTGGTCGTCATGAATCCCGTCTATCGCGACGAGATTTCCGAGAAGATGTCCGAGCTCGGCATCACGGCAGACGTTGTGGCAGCTTGAAGGATGCGAATGGGAACACTTGACGCGACATGTCGGGCGTGCCACCAAGGTGGCCTCCGTCTCATCATCGATTTTGGCGTCGTGCCGGTCGCTGACATCCTGATCACGGAAGCGCAACTGAGCCAGCCGACGATCGCATACCCGATGCGGCTTGCATTGTGCGAACGCTGCGCGCTGGTTCAGCTCATCGACTCCGTTCCCGGCGACATCCTTTACGGGCAAGACTACCCCTACTTCTCGTCGGTGTCGCAGACGCTGCTGGATCACTACGGGGCCAGCGCACGCGATCTCATCCGTACCAGAAAGCTGTCCGGTGACAGCCTCGTTGTCGAGATCGCAAGCAACGATGGGTACATGCTGCGGAACTTTGTCGAAGCCGGAATCCCGGTGCTCGGCATCGACCCGGCTGCCGGGCCCGCTGCTGCGGCGGAGAAGATCGGTGTTCAGACGCTTCGTGAGTTCTTCACACGCGAGCTCGCCGCCGAGCTTCGTGCCCAGGGGCGCGCGGCGGACGTCATAACGGCGAACAACCTGTTGAACCTGGTGCCTGATCCCGGTGCCGTGGTCGAGGGAATCGCCATGCTGCTGAAGGAGGATGGCGTGGCGGTGCTGGAGCATCACTACCTGCCGAACCTGATCGGCGGGTGTGAGTTCGACATGATCTTCCACTCCAACCTCTCCTACTTCTCGGTCACGGCGCTCGACCGGATCCTTCGGCGGTCCGGCTTGTTCATCAACGCGATCAAGGCTGTCCCCACTTTCGGTGGCTCCGTCCGGGTCACGGTCGAACGGCAAGAACGCCCGGACGAGTCCGTGCAGCGGTTCCTGGCCGAGGAGAAGCGACTTGGCGTCGACGGCTTCGCTTACTACGAGGACTTCGGTCGAAGGGTGGCAGACCTCCAGTCGCGCATCCGGAAGCTGCTCACGGGTCTGCGCCAGGAAGGCAAGCGGATTGCCGTCTACGGCGCTGCTGGAGGCATGGCAACGACGCTACTCAGCTTCGTAGGCGTCACGAAAGAGCTGGTCGAATTCGCCGTCGACGCCAATCCCCACAAGCAGGGCCGATACATGCCCGGCAACGGCCTCAAGGTGCTCCCACCGTCGGCATTGCTGGACTCGATGCCGAACTACGTCCTTCTCCTGGTCTGGAACTATGCGGAAGAGGTGCTCTCGCAGCAGGCCGAGTACAGGCGCAGGGGCGGCAAGTTCATCCTTCCGATACCTGAGCCTCGGATCGTCTGACGATCGAACAGCATGGGCGCGCGCAGCACCTCTATCCTCTCCCCGATCGATACGCTGCTGTGCATCGGCGCGCACTCTGACGACATCGAGATTGGAGCCGGTGGCACCATCCTCCGGCTCATCGAGGAGAATCCGGGATTGCAGGTGTGGTGGGTCGTGCTGGGATGCGCCGGCGTCCGGGCAGAAGAGGCCGCAAGGGCGGCGCAACTGTTCCTTGATCGTGTGGAACAGCGACATGTGATGGTTCATGGTTTCAGGGACGGCTACTTCCCGACGGCACTGGCCGAGATCAAGGACGGGTTCGAGCGGCTCAAGGGGCTTGTGTCTCCAGGGCTCATCCTCACCCATTGCCGTGAAGACTACCATCAGGATCACCGGGTCGTCGCCGAGCTGACGTGGAACACGTTTCGCAGCCACCGAATCCTCGAGTACGAGATTCCGAAGTATGAGGGGCTGATGGTTCAGCCGAACTGCTTCGTCACGCTCGATGAAGCGACCGTACGGCGCAAGGTCGATTGCCTCATGGAGGCCTTCGCCTCCCAGAGGTCAAAGCACTGGTTCACTCCGGACACGTTCACCGGGTTGATGCGTCTCCGGGGCATCGAGTCGGGCGCTCCCGGACGGTTTGCCGAGGGATTCGTCGCACGCAAGATCGTTTTCTGACGCCTTCATGGGCGGACAAGGGTTCAGCACATGCGAGTACTGGTTACCGGACATCTGGGATACATCGGCCCCATCCTTACTTCGATGCTCCTGCGGGAAGGACACGATGTGGTCGGCCTCGACAGCGATCTCTATCGGGAGTGCACGTTCGGGGACTGGTCGCCGGAAGTCCCTTGCATCGCCAGCGACGTGCGCGACGTCTCTCCGGGCGACCTCGACGGGTTCGATGCGGTGCTCCACCTTGCCGCGCTGTCGAATGATCCGCTCGGCAATCTCGATCCGTCACTGACGCACGACATCAACTACCGCGCTTCGGTGAGGCTGGCGGAGCTGGCCAAGGAGGCCGGCGTCGGTCGCTACATCTTCTCGAGCTCGTGCAGCAACTACGGCGCGGGCGGCGACGACTTCCTGGACGAGACTGCTTCCTGCAATCCTGTGACGCCGTACGGCGAGTCGAAGGTCGCCACCGAGAGAGCCGTGTCTCGCCTTGCCGACGACCGATTCACGCCCGTCTTCCTTCGCAATGCCACGGCATACGGCGTGTCGCCCCGGCTGCGCTTCGACCTCGTGCTGAACAACCTCGTCGCTTGGGCCGTCACCACCGGTAAGATCATGATGAAGAGCGATGGATCGCCCTGGCGGCCGATCATCCACATCGAAGACATTGCCCGGGCGTTCGTGGCGATGCTGAACGCGCCGCGTGAAGCTGTGCACAACCAGGCATTCAACGTGGGGCAGACGACCGAGAACTACCGTGTCCGCGACCTGGCCATGATCGTCGCGGAGACGGTGCCGGGGTGTTCAGTCGAGTTCGCCGACGGCGCCTCCCCTGACAAGCGAAACTACCGGGTGAGCTGCGAGAAGATTCGCAAGCACGTTCCCGGGTTCCAGCCGGCTTGGACAGCGCGCATGGGGGCTGCCGAGCTTTACGACGCCTACCGAAGGGTCGGGATTACGCTCGAGGAGTTCGAGGGGCCGCGATACCAGAGAATTGCTCATGTCCGCCGCCTGCTCGACAGCGGAGTCATCGACGACACGTTGCGGCGGCATGCTCAACCGGTAGCCACGGCTTAGAACGGAGTGTGGTGAGGAAGATGTCTACCGCGACAGCGGCCGATCTCCTGAGGACTGATCACCTTGTGGGTGACATCGGGCGCCGCACGGCGCACGGGATGGCGTTCACGTTGGCTTCGCAGCTCAGCCGGTTCGGCCTGCAACTCGGATCCACGGCCGTTCTCGCGCGGGCCCTGACCCCGCGCGACTTCGGCCTCGTCGGGATGGTGACCGCCGTCACCGGCTTCGCGGCGCTCTTCAAGGATCTCGGCCTCTCGGCGGCGACCGTTCAGCGGCAGGAACTCACCCATGAGCAGGTGAGCAACCTCTTCTGGATCAACGTCGGCATGAGCGGGTTGCTGATGGTCGTGTTCATGGCGGCCGCACCGGCCATCGCGTGGGCATACGGCGAACCGGCCCTGGTGGCGATCACGATCGCGATCGCGGCGACATTTCTCCTCGGTGGGCTGACAGCACAGCATCACGCGCTGCTCCGCCGGCAGATGCAGTTCCGGCAGATCGCCACCGTCGATGTCGTTGCCAAGATTGCATCGGTGCTCGTGGCAATCACCGCGGCGCTGCTTGGTGCAGGCTACTGGGCGCTTGTCCTGATGGCGGCCGCCCATGCGGCAGTATCCATGGTTGGTGTCTGGGCCGCGTGCGGGTGGCGACCCGGGCTGCCCCGGAGGGGTGCGGGTGTGCGTCCGCTTCTTGCGTTCGGCGGTGGCCTGACGGTGTTCAGCACCTTGAGTTACCTGGCGCGGAACGCTGACAATATGCTGATCGGCTGGTATTGGGGAGCCGGGCCGCTCGGTTTGTACACCAAGTCTTACGGCCTGCTCATGATGCCCCTGCAGCAGATGAAGGCGCCGATCGGGCACGTCGCGCTACCCGCGCTCTGCAGGCTTCAGGACGACCCGGAGCGCTTTCGCCGCTTCTATCTCAACGTACTCTCGCTCATTGCCACCTTGACCGTTCCTGTTGGTGCCGTGATCGCACTGGGATCGGGGGAGATCATCGAGTTTTTCCTGGGAAGACAGTGGGTGGAGGCCGGCCCGATTTTCCTGGCACTCTCCCTGTCGCTGCCCGTTCAGGCAATCCTGACCTGCACCGGATGGCTGTTTATGGCATCTGGCCGCTCGCGGCCGATGCTCATGTGGGGCGCCGCCTCGTCAGGTTCGATGATCGCGGCCTTTCTGCTTGGCCTGCGTTGGGGGCCACTGGGTGTGGCGATTGGTTTCACGGCATCGATGTACATTCTGGCCTGGCCCCTCAGTGCGTACGCTGTTCGCGGGACAAGCATCACGACTTCGGACCTGTGGCGGTGCCTGAGCCGGCCGGTGACTGCGGTTGCGATTGGAGGCGTGTGCGCGTTGGCCGTTCGTTGGCAGGTTGAGGCGTCACACGTCAGCCGGTGGGCAGCGTTCATGTCTGCATCAGCCGTGCTCGCAGTCGTCTATGTCGCCCTGATGGGCTTCGTACTCGGGTCGTTTCGTGAGCATGCGAATCTGCTGCGTCACTTCCGTGTCCGGCGTGATGCGGCCCTGTGAGATTGGACAGATATGCCGACAACGCGAAGGCCGACAATCAGCGTTGGAATGCCGGTGTACAATGGTGCTCGCTTTGTGCGGCACGCGATCGAGGCCGTGCTGGACCAGACGTTCTACGACTTCGAACTGATCATCTCCGACAATGCCTCGTCCGACGGGACGTACGAGATCTGCCAGGAGTACGCGCGCAGCGACCGGCGAATCCGATTGTCGCGCCACGCCGAACAGATCGGCGCTGCCAGGAACTACAACAGCACCTTCACGGCGGCACGCGGAGCCTACTTCAAGTGGGCGGCCCATGATGACGTGATCGCTCCGACCTTTCTAGACTCGTGCTTGCGCGTGCTCCGGGCGGCTCCGGCCGGAGTCGTTCTGTGTGCTCCCCGCACCCTGCTGATCGACGAGTCGGGGAAGGCGATCGGAACGTACGACCATGACCTCTACCTCCACGAGCGGCGCCCTCATGAGCGAGTTCTGTCGCTGGTCCGGCGGCTGCGTCTCTGCAATGTCCTTTGCGGTTTGATTCGGTCTCAGGTACTGCGCACTACGGGGCTCATCGGTTCATACGCCGCCTCCGACAAGGTGCTTCTGACTGAATTGGCGATGCGCGGACGGTTCTGGTGCGTGGACGAGCCACTGTTTCTTAGACGCATGCATATGGAGCGATCGAGGGCGCGGTTCAGGGAGGCGGCTGACGCCGCACGATGGTTCGATCCCACCAGCACACGGCGGGTGTTCCAGCATCAGGACCTGCTGCTTTCATTTCACCAAGTGCGAGCTGCCGCCTTAGCACCCATCGCACCCCACGAGCGCGGGCTCTGTGCTCTTATCCTGGCCGCCGGAGGCATGACGCGACTCAAGGCTCATGCATTGCGAAGCCTGCAGCAAGCGGTCGCGAATGTTCATCGCGGTGAACCCTCGCCGATTGCGGTCGGAGTGACAGGTGCTTGATCCTGCAGCGACAACCTGTGGCGGGGACCAGGCACGGCCGCAAACGCTGCCCTGTCCCGCATGCGGTGGTACAGAACCGTACGAGTTCTACCGCGTGCAGCAGATCCCGGTTCAGAGCACGCTCCGGTTCGAGTCGGCGGCCGCCGCGTTGGCCTGCCGCCGCGCCGATCTCCGGCTCCGGTTTTGTCAGGACTGCGCGTTGATCTGGAATGTCGCCTTCGATCCCTCTCTGGTAGAGTACGCCGCGACGGCAAACACCTCTCAGGCAGCTTCAGAGACATTCAGTCGTTTCGCCCGCGAGTTGGCGGGCCGATGGATCGAGCGCTACCGCATGCAGGGCAGCAGAGTGGTCGAGGTCGGTTGCGGTTCAGGCGCGTTCCTTTGCACTGTCTGTGAACTGGCAGGGGCAACCGGTATCGGGATCGATCCCAGCGCGGAACCGCACCCCCTTCCTGAGCCCCTCCGGTCTCGTGTCACGTTCCAGCGGGAGCGTCTCTCCGACGCGCACGCGAGCCTTCAGCCGAATTTCATCATCTGCCGGCATACGCTAGAGCATGTAGCCGATCCGGTCGAGTTCCTCGGACAGGTGCATCGCGTCGCCCGTGGCGATCCCGAGGTTGTCGTTCTCTTTGAGGTTCCCGACACGACGAGGATCGTCAGCGATGGGGCGTTCTGGGACATTTACTACGAGCACTGCAACTATTTCACGCCGGAGAGCCTCGAGGGACTGTTCAGGCGCTGTGGATTCCAGGTTCTGGAGCTCAGCCGCGAGTTTAACGAGCAGTATCTTGTCATCGCCGCGAAGCCCGTGTCCGGGGCCATGCGGCCGGTGCCTGCCAGAGACATCGGAAGGACGGCGATCGAGAAGATCATGGAGTTCAAGCGACGTGTGTCCACCTCGCGCCGGCAATGGCGGGGCATGGTGAGGAAGCGCGTGTCGCGGGGTGAGCGCGTCGCCCTGTGGGGAGCGCTCTCGAAGGGCACCGCTTTCCTCTCCACGCTCGACCTTGATGCGACACAGGTCGAGTACGTGGTAGACATCAATCCGAGGCTTTGGGGCACATACATCCCCGCAACCGGCCAGCCCGTCGTCGCGCCTGCTGAGATCGTCCATCGCCCGCCGGATGTGGTAATCGTGATGAACCCGGTTTACCTGGAAGAGATCTCTCAAGAGGTGAGGTCTTTGGGAGTGTCGGCGGACCTGGTGCCCGTCGCGGCGTAACTATGCCTGAGATGTTCACGATGATCGCGACGGCTGCGCGTCCTGACCTCTTGGCCAGGACGCTGAAGTCGCTGGCGGAGTGCGAGAGACCCGGGCTGTATCGCGGAACCATCGTTATCGAGAATGGTGCGAAGCGAGGCGCCGCGGACGTTGTTAGAGCTGCACCATCGTGGCTGAACTGTCGCTACTTGTATCAGCAAAACGGAAACAAGAGCGTCGCCTTGAATCTTGGGCTGGCTCATGTGCCGGACGACTGTCTCGTTGTGTTCACGGACGACGATGTGCGATTCGACTCCGGGGTGCTCACGGGATACGCTTCGGCAAGCAGTGATTCCCTCGGGCACTATTTCGGCGGTCCGACCGGCGTCGATTACGAGCAAGAACCACCGAAGTGGCTGAAGCGATACCTGCCGGAGTCGGCAACAGGGTGGACGCCTGGCGATCCGGCAAGTGAGGCCCTTTCATTCCTGGGGTTCAATTGGGCTGCCTTCAGTGCCGACGTGCGGCGGGCGGGCGGCTTCAACCCGAATCGAGGTCCGGGTGCTCCGAGCGGCAGCACCGGTCAGGAATCGGACATGCAGCGTCGGCTGCGCTTACATGGGATCGTCTCCCAGTACGTGCCCAGCGCTCGTGTCTGGCACTATGTTCCCGCCGAACGTTCGACGCCCGACTGGGTTGTTGAGCGGCTGTTCCGACACGGGGTTGCCTGCGCCATGCAGGCCCCAGAGTCACGGCTTCGACTCGGCGGATGTCCCCCTTGGACTTTAGGCAGGGTAGCGAAGGGGATTGCAAGATCCGCAGTTGCTTGTGTTTATCGCGATCCCGTCTTTCGCTTCGATGCCAGGGCCAAGATCAGTTACAATCGAGGGCTAGTGCATGGTTTTAGGCAGCGCGCGCGCAGCAGAAGCTCCGATAACACGGCGAAGGCAGGATCATGGGGATATAGGGCGTCTCGTGGCTCTGGTGTAAATGGCGATTCTGGGTAGCCCCTCGCTCCTTCAAATCGGATTGCTCCTCTGGTCGAGCTGCTCGTTGGGCGGCGGAGTGTCTGCTCCGCTCCAGGACGGGTGGCGGGCCGAGCTGAGGCAACACGGCCTTGGCTCGCTTGAAACGCCGGACCAGGGAGCAATCGTGAGCCGAAACAGCACCGATAACGTTTTCCGGGGACTCATCGAGACCCTTGAGACCCGCCGGCTGATGTCCGGCGAACAGGGGCTCACCGGGACGTACTTCCAGAACATGGACCTTACCGGCCCCAGCGTCACGCGGGTCGACGAGACGGTCCACTTCTATTGGGGCAAGGACGCGCCCGCCCCCGGGATCGGCAAGGATCACTTCTCCGTCCGCTGGACGGGCCAGATCCAGGCGGAGCACACCGAGACCTACACCTTCATGACGCGAAGCGACGAAGGCGTGCGGCTCTGGATCGATGGTCAACTGATCATCGACGCCTGGGACGACCACAACCTCTCCAGCCACTGGGGCACCATCGACCTCGTGGCCGGTCAGAAGTACGACATCAAGATGGAGTACTACGACCGTGCCAGCCGCGCCGCCGCCCGGCTCACCTGGGCCAGCGCCAGCCAGGAGATGGAGGACGTTCCCGCCAGCGCGCTCACCCCGGACGCCACCATCCCCACCACGATGCCGGTCCATAACGTGACCGATCGCATCCAGGCGGAGGATTTCGACTACGGCGGATCCTTCAAGTCATACGGCGACTACACCATCGGCAACCTCGGCGCCGCCTACCGCGACGGGCACGTCGACATCGAGCCTACCAGCGACTTCGGCGGCGGGTACAACGTCACTTCCATCACCGCCGGCGAGTGGATGGAGTACACCGTCCTCGTCAACGAGAGCGGCGAGTACGATCTGCATCTGCGCGTCGCCTCGAATGGCCCGGGTGGGGCTTTCTATGTGCGCATTGGCGGCACCGACGTTACCGGGCCGGTGACGATCCCGGACACTGGCGGCGAGCAGACCTGGTCGACGATCGTCGTGAAGGGGATCGCTCTGGAGCAGGGGCGCCACACGCTTCGCATCGTGGCGACCGCCAATGGCGCGTCGGGTGAGCTTGGGAACCTCAACTGGTTCCAGTTCGCTCCAGCGAACTCGTCGCAGCCGACGCCGGTGGCGGAGGTCTCGGTCTCTGCCGGCGGCAGCAGCATTGTCAATGGCCAGGTGCTTCCGATCTTCCTTGGCAGCGTCGAGCAGGGCAGCACGGCGCCGACCTTGGTCGTGGAAGTGCGCAATGACGGCACCGACGACCTGCTCCTCGAGACGCCCAGCCTGCCGAACGGGTTCACGCTCGTCGAGGGACTGAACGATGTCCTGGCCCCCGGCGCCTCCGACACGTTCACGATCCGCCTCGACACCAGCTCCATCGGCGAGAAGGGTGGCCTCGTCAGCTTCGGCACGAACGACAGCGACGAGAACCCCTTCCAGTTCAACATCAGCGGTGTCGTCACGGCCTCTTCCGGCGGTGGCGGGGGTGATGGTGGTGGCACTGGCGGCGGTGGCGGCGACGGCGGCGGAACTGGTGGCGGTGGTGGTGACGGTGGTGGTGGTGGAAGTGGTGGACTGATCGACGAAGACTTCGCCGAAGGCGCGCCCAACTTCACCGTGATCGGCGGATCGTGGCAGGTGATCGACGGGAAATACCGGATCACCAACGCCAGCACCGCCGGGAGCACGCACCTCAACAACCGCTCGATCCACAATACATACCTTGACGGCGACTTCGATCTCACCGTCGACGCAACGTCCGCCGCGAACGGGAGCGTGTGGGACGACTTTGCCGTGATCTTCGGCTACCAGGATCCGCAGAACTACTACTTCTTCAGCTCCAACGAGAGCAATGACGGCGGCACGAACGGCATCTTCCGGGTCGTCAACGGTGTGAGCACGGAGCTGGCCGACGCCTCGAGCACAATCAACCAGGGTCAGACCTACAACATCCGCGTCGTTCGGGACGGTTCAGAGATCCGCGCCTATCGGAACGGCGCCTTGGTGGCCAGCGCGACGGACACGACGTTCATGGCGGGCCAGGTGGGCCTTGGGACGCTGAACGACACCGCCACCTTCGACAACCTGGTGGTGCACGGCACGGAGGTGCCCCCGCCGGAGAACCCGCCGACGAGCCCCTCGAACCTCTCGGCGACGGCGGTCTCCAGCAGCCGGATCGACCTTGCCTGGAGCGACAACTCCGACGATGAGTCGGGCTTCCGGATCGAGCGGAGCACCAACGGCAGCGACTGGTCGCAGATCGCGACGGTGGGTGCCAACGTCAAGAGCTACTCGGCGACGGGGCTGTCGGCCTCGACGACCTACTACTTCCGCGTCCGCGCCTACAACGCGGCGGGGCATTCTGGCTACAGCAACGTCTCGACGGCGACGACGGAGGATCCGACGCAGACGGGGGATCGTCCCGGGGCGCACAACACGGGCCCGACGGATCCGGATCTGCTGGTGTCGCGTGGCTCGATCACGACGACGCACGACGGCCAGGTGATCGAGAACGTCCGCATCTCCGGCTACATCAACGTCCACCACGACAACGTGATCATCCGGAACTTCCACATCGACGCCGGCAACAGCGCCTACGGCATCAAGGTGCACAGCGGCTACGCGACGATCGAGGATGGCGAGATCGAGAACTTCGGCGGTGCCGCGGTGGTGGGCGACTTCACGGCCCGGCGGCTCAACATCCACCACGGCCAGCAGGACGGCTTCAACCCCTACTACCGGTCGGTGATCGAGTACAGTTGGATCCACCACCTGGGGATGGCCGAAGGCAGCCATGCCGACGGCATCCAGTACACCAAGGGGACGAGCCACGTGGCGCGGGGCAACTATTTCGACATGCCCCACCCTAAGAGCGGCAATGCCCCGGCCGGCACACGCAGCAACGCGGCAGTCT